>JAZLKW010000029.1:0-21569 GCA_045597805.1 Candidatus Avispirillum sp.
CTGCGGCTCCCGCCGCGCAAAGGTCCGCGGCTCCCGCGGTGCAAAGGCCTGCGGCTCCCGCGGCGCAAAGACCTGCGGCTCCCGCGGTACAAAGACCTGCGGCTCCCGCCGCGCAAAGACCTGCGGCTCCCGCCGCGCAGAGATCCGGAGCTCCCACAGCACAGAAATCCGCCGCATCCTCGATCCTGAGCTCTGCGGCACAGCTGATACACAAGCCCAAGTCCAACCCGCAAGCCTCTCCCTCCGTGTCGGACTCGGAAGCCGTTCCCATCAAGATAAAGCGCTCTGCTCCCTCAAATGAGATCGATTTCTCGGGACCTCACTCGCAGCGGCGTTCCGTTCAAAACACGCCGCAGGACCAGTCAACGAGGAAGACAGACGCATCAGCCCTTCCCGTTCCGGCACAGAATGAGAAAAAATTCTCCCTCTTCTCCGGAAAATCCGACCGAAAGGGAAAAGAAAAGGCTAAAACGGTTTCCGCCAAGGACGGTGCCGACATGATGTCCAGCATCGTCAAGGCCATCATATACATGGTAATCGTGGTGGTCGTGGCAACCTTCATTTCCATATTCGTCATCAAAATCGGAAACGATGTTTTCGCCTTCGTCAAGAGCGACGTTGCCGTAGACATCACCATTCCCGAGGGCACAACCGCCGACGATCTTTCCGAGCTTCTGTACAGCGACGGCATAATCAAGTATCCCTCAATATTCCGTTTATACGCATCTCTTAAGCACGACAAAGGTCCGTTTATCGCGGGGAGCTACACTGTCACCCCCTCCATGAGCTACGACGAGCTGAGAAATGCTTTCAAGGAACACGTAGCGACCGGAACGTCATGGATCACCATACCTGAGGGTTATTCCACAGACGAGATCATCGACCTTATGGTTTCCAACGGTATAGGTGAGCGGGACAAATATATCGAAGTCATCAACAACTTCGATTTTGACTTCTGGTTCCTTAAGGAGCTGAAGGTCAAGGATGGCAGAGCGTACCGTCTCGAGGGTTATCTCTTCCCCGACACCTATGAGTTCTACAACGCCTCCTCGGAGGAGATGGTCATCCGCAAAATGCTGACGCGTTTCGAGGAAGTATTCGTCAGCGACTACAAGACCAAAGCAAACGAGCTGGGCTACACCGTCGACGAGATACTGACCATCGCTTCTCTTATAGAAAAAGAAGCTGGCGGTGCATCAGATTATATGTACGTTTCCTCAGTATTCCACAACAGACTCAACAACCCCTGGAATTACCCCAGACTTGAAAGCGATGCCACCGTGGTATACGCCATACAGATAGGAACGGGTGCACGTCCCAACGGCGTGACGCATGAAGATCTGAGCTACGAGAGCCCCTACAACACCTACCTCCACGACGGACTGACGCCCGGACCCATTACCAATCCCAGCGCCAGCGCCATCAGATACGCTCTGTATCCCGCAAACACCTCATACTACTATTTCGTTACAGCAGACAGCGGAGCCGCATTTTACGCAGAGACAAAGGATGAGCACAACAACAACATCGAACGCGTAAAGAAGCTGAACGCAGCCGCAAAGGAAGCGGCATCGGCGGCATCCGGCGACGATAACGGTTGACTTACAACAAAGAAACAAAGAAAGAAAGGGGATATTCCGTACGGAAGATGCCCGTTTTGAGTTTATGCCGTTATTCCGATAGAATCGATTATGCGCCGAGGACGATAGCCTTCAGGAGGTTTGCGTCTACGGAGTTGACCTTGTTGTCGCCGTTGATGTCGGCTGCAGGAGTCTGGTCGATGTTACCGGTTACCATCTGCTTGATGAGGTTTGCGTCAACGGGGTTGACCTTGCCGTCGCCGTTAAGGTCGCCGATGATGTAGTCAGGCTCATCCTCAAAATAGGTTGCGGTATAAGCAGTGGAAGCGTAGTCGATGTTCTTCAGGTACATGGGAACGTTGATACGGCGGAACAGAGTGTACGCGGTATCGATCGTGTACTTGAACAGAGGCTCGTGTGCGGATACCATCTGCTCGCCGTCCCAGTATACGGAAGCATACTGAGCGTTATCGTCGTACATTACCACGAACTGATGCCACTGGTTTTCAGCAACAACTGATTCGGGAACCTCTACGTATGCGACAGCGTTCTGCTCGAACAGCTCAACGTTATCAGTTACGGGGTCACACATCGAGGTGTTTGCAATAGCGAAAATATAAGTGGGATCGTTCTGAGGTCCTATGATGAACAGACCTGCCATGTAGTCAACAACAGACTTACCGTACCAGAGATAGAAGCCCTTTGCGTGGCCCTTATCAAGAGGAGTCTTTAAGTCGGTGACCATAACGTCTGCCTTGAAGGTGTAGGACTTGCCGATGCTGTCTGCATCGAAGTAAGTACCTGCCTGGCTGCTCCAATCCATCTCGTTGATGGTGGAAGCGCCGTCAGCGGATCTATGCTCGCCTCTGAAGGTAACGGGGGTACCGTCTACGTAGTAGAGGCCGTCACCGCGGGTAGCGATGTCGATAACGGAAGAGCCGGGGAAGGTCCAGTTATCGAAGGAGGTCTTGGACTTGAGGTTGCCCTGTGCGTCTCTGTAGTAAAGCATGTTGCCCTCGCGGACGTCGGGGGTAGAGCCGTCGTCGATCTCGTCGTACCAGTTCGATTTCCAGCCGCCGGAACCCATTTTCTCGTGGATAGCGCTGTCGGTCTCGGAGAAGCCGAAGAATCTATTGGGATTGTTTGCTTCAAGAACAAGGTTCTTTACAGTGCCGCATACGGAGCAGGTAGCCTTAACGGAACCGTCTTTGCTTGCGGTAGGAAGAACTTCGTCGGTGCAGACGTAGCTGTGTCCGGTCTCGAAACCTCTCTGATAGCCGCACTTGGTGCAGGTCTCAGGAGCGATACAGGTAGCAGCTGCGAAGGTATGGTCACATGCTGTGTGATTCTTATAGTTGGTTGCGGACAGGGTCAGGAGGTTGGAACCGCCTGCGGTCTGGTAATCCACCTGAGTCTGGTATCCGCATACGCCGGAGCCCCAGCCGAGCCAGGAGTCGTAAGTACCGTTGCCGGGCTTGGATGCGTTCAGAGAAGCTACGGAGATACCGAGCTCACCGCCTGCCTGTGCGACGTATGTATCCTGGAAGGTACCGTCGTCATTAGCAAGAGTGACCATTTCCCACGGGATCGCGATCTCGTAATCGGTGGTATAATCGGGATCTCTTGTAGTACCGTGATTGGTGGGATGAACGGTAGCGTAAGCTGCTATATCCTGATCTGCCCAGAAATCATCCTGATAGAAGTACTGGATAGCAGCGGTCTGCCACTTTGTTCTGGTGTCAACGAAAATCTCACCGGTAACGGGATCGGTGTTGTTGAACTCTTCATCATAGGGGTTGTATCTGAGAGCAGCATCCCACAGCTCGGTGTAACCGGAGTTAGCGGTAGACCATGCTGCGATGAAGTTGGATACGGGAGTATACATCACTCCGCCGGGGCCTACAACTGCGCCTGCCCAGGGAGCGTTTGCATACGTAACACGGTCGGTGCCCGTGCTCGTATCGTGGGTGATGTGGTGCTCTGCGAAGTAAGCATAGGTCTCGCCTGCAGCTGCCGATGCGGAGTTGGGACCCTGGGGGTCTACCATGAACTGGAGTGCGTCACCGTCCCAGCAATCAGAACCGGTTTTAACGTTCTGATGGTTGTAGGGATCGTATACACGCGCGCCGAGATACAGGAAGTCCTCGTCCCACATAAAGTACAGATCATAGCTGTAGAAATTCTTGTTGGTCGAGTTGTTGAAAGTCGAATCGCCGGTCTTGTTGTTTCCGTAGAAATAGGTGTTTTCTGCGGAAGGATGCTGGAACACCGCATCGTTCATAGCGTTGTTGAGCCATGCACCGGTAGCTGCGATATTGTTTGCAGCGTAAGCGGCGTCAACGTGGACTGCCACGTCGCCCCACTCACCCTCTTCGATCTCACCGTCGATGTTAAGTGTGTGAGCAGAGTTGCCGCTCTTAACGTCTACGGGATCTTCAAGGCCGTACTGGTTGCCCGTACCGCTGTTTTCAAAATAAACAACGTCGCCGTCGAAATAATAAGCCTCTGCGGCTACATTATTCTCGAGCACTGCGGTAGCGGTGGAGCTTGCAGTAAATACGAAAAGGGAAGCAAGCATTGCCGCTACGAGAATAAGGGATAAAACTTTTCTCATTCTCAAAATCCTCCATAAAAATTAGTTGGTTCAGAGTCCAAGCCGTCAACTTGATACTCTTCTATCGTGTAGTATATCACAATACAGTTATCTTTTCAACTGCATTTTCGTTTTTTTTTACGCCGGCATGTAGAAAAATCCGCCGCTATTTTGGCTATTTTCCGCAAAAGGCAGGCTGTTCGCGGACCGATTCGACAAAAAAACGGGCATCTTCCGGACGGAAGATGCCCTCTTCTGGTTATTCGGGTATAATGCTGATCATGCACCGAGGACGATAGCCTTCAGGAGGTTTGCGTCAACGGAGTTGACCTTGCCGTCGCCGTTGATATCGGCTGCGGGAGTCTGGTCGATGTTGCCGGTTACCATCTGTTTGATGAGGTTTGCGTCAACGGGGTTGACCTTGCCGTCGCCGTTAAGGTCGCCGATGATGTAGTCAGGTTCATCCTCGAAATAGGTTGCCGCATAGGAGGTGGAGCCGTAGTCTATGTTCTTTGCGTAGAACGGGATGTTCATACGGCGGAATATAGCGTAGGGGAGATTTGTGCTGTACTTGAACAGGGTTTCGTGGCAGGATATCGCCTGCACACCGTCCCAGTACAGAGTTACGTACTGTGCGTTGTCGTCGTACATTACTACGAACTGGTGCCACTTGCCGGTCTCGACAACGGATTCGGGGACCTCAACGTAAACCAGCGCGTTTTCTTCGAACTTCTCCAAATTATTGTAGTAGCTGTCGCACACGTCGGTACCGCATACTGCGAATACGTACGTGATATCTTCTTCGCCTTCGCCGAATACGAACAGACCTGCCATGTAGTCAACGACCTTGCCGCCGAACCACAGGTAGAGGCCTTTCGCGTGTCCGGGACTGGTGAGAGTATAGTCCATGGGCATCACGTCGAGCTTGAGGGTATAGGAGTAGTCGAAGGAAACAGCATCAAAGTAGGTGCCGCACTGGCTGCATGCTTCGATTGCGGGAACGGTGACCTCGGGAATAACGGACGAAGGATAAGCACCTGCGATCGTTGCTTCGGTACCGTCAACGTAATAGAGACCTTCACCAAGGGTCGCTGCATCAATTACGGAGGAGCCGGGGAACGTCCAGTTATCGAAGGAGGTCTTCGCCCTGAGGTTGCCCTGCGCGTCTCTGTAATAGAGCATGCTGCCTTCACGCTCGGGGGTGTAGGGGTCATCCATTCTGTCGTACCAGTTTATTCTCCAGCCCTGAGGACCCATTTCATCGGGAATGGCGCTGTCGGTCTCGGAGAAGCCGAAGTATCTCTCCTGAGCGTTCGCTCCGAGAACGAGGTTTTTCACGTTGCCGCACACAGAGCAGGTCGCCTTGACGGAACCGTCCTTGGTCGCGGTGGGAAGAACTTCGTCGGTGCAAACGTAGCTGTGTCCGGTCTCAAAGCCTCTCTGATAGCCGCACTTGGTGCAGGTCTCGGGAGCGACACAGGAAGCAGCCGCGAAGGTATGATCGCACGCGTGGTAAGACTTATAGCCGGTATTCGTAAGGGTCAGAAGGTTGGAGCCGCCCGCGGTCTGGAAGTCGTCGCGGGTCTGGGAATTACATACGCCGGAGCCCCAGGTGAGCCATGAATCATAGTCGCCTGTGCCGGGCTTGGATGCGTTCAGACAAGCAATGGAGATACCCAGCTCGGAGCCCGTGCCGGGAACGAAGCTGTTCTGGAAGGTTCCGTCCTCGTTTGCGAGGTTGATCATCTCCCACGGAATAGCGATCTCGTAGTCGGTCTTATAGTTAGGCTCTCTTGTGCTTCCCAGGTTGGTGGGACGTACGGTCGCATATGCAGCGATGTTCTGGTCACGCCAGAAATCGTCGGCATACTGACCGGAAATGCAGGCGGTGCTGTACGTCGTTGCGCTTGCGGTAACGGTCTGCTGGGTCGCGGGATCTATGTACTCATAGGTATAAGGATTGGGATAATACCTGAGAGCTGCGTCCCACGCCTCGGTGTAGCCGCCCTGCGCAGTGGAATACGCCACTATGAAGTTGGAAACGGGAGTGAAGTACATGGAGGTGAGAGAGTCTTTGATTCCGTTCCAGGGAGCGTTATTGTAAGCGATGATCTCCGGCAGTTCCTTGCCTTCTTCGTCCAGCTTATGGGTGATGTAGTGCTCTGCCATATACTTATACGTTACGCCCTCTGCCACAGCATGGGAGTTGGGGCCCTGGGGGTCAACGAAGAACTGGAGACAGTCGCCGTTCCAGCAGTCAGCGCCGGAATTTACGTTCTGATGGTTGTAGGCGTCGTTCACGTGTGCGCCCAGGTACAGGAAGTCCTCATCCCACAGGAAATAAAGATCGTAGCTGAATTCAAGTGCGTTTGTTGCTTTACCCTGGCCGTAGAAATACGTATTCTCTGCGGAAGGATGCTGGAACATTGCATCGTTTTTCTGGCCGACGAGCCAGTTGCCCAGGATATTCCTGTTATTTGCGGCGTAAGCGGAATCAACGTGGACTGCCACGTCGCCCCACTCGCCGTCGTCGATCACGCCGTCGAGGGTGATGGTGCCGGTGGAACCGGTCTTAATGGTCACAGGGTTCGAATACATGTCGCCCTTGGAACCGGCGTTTTCCTTAAAGATCAGCGTGCCGCCGAAATAGTTGGCGTTTGCCGCCACGTTATCCTCAAGCACTGCGGTAGCAGACGTGCTTGCCGTGAAAACGATGCACGACACGAGCATTACCGCAACGAGGACAAGGGATATCAGTTTTCTCATAATTGCCTCCGTTTTTGATAAAATACAGAAGTCAAGCCTCAACTTGATATTCTTCTAATATGGAGTATACCATATCGTTTTGTGGATTTCAACCAATAAGCTTTTTGTTTTTCTTGTCTTTATGTAGAATTTTAACACACATTTTTGGTTATTTTTAACCGAAAAACCTTTTTTCGTCACATATGAAAACAAATCTGCGGCTTCCGACAAAGCGGAAGCCGCAGATTTTCAACGTCCGTTTTCTATCATACCGTGGAGCTCGCTCAGAGCATCGGAAAGAGAGCCCACCGCGTCGATCAGTCCGCATTTAACTGCCTCGTTTCCGTCGATGAGGGATCCCGTGTCCGTGGCTATCTGGTCCGTTCTGGTCATCATCTCGCGGAATTTTTCCTCGGTAACGCCGGAATGGTCCACCACGAACCTTATTATCCTGTCCTGCATCCGCTCGAAATAGTAGTATGTCTGCGGTACGCCCACCACCAGCCCGTTCATACGGACCGGATGTATGGTCATTGTGGCGGAGGGCACGATAAACGATTTTCTCGTGCTGACCGCCAGAGGAACGCCTATGGAGTGACCTCCGCCCAGGACCAGCGAAACCGTGGGCTTTTTCATGCCCGCTACCATTTCCGACAGGGCCAGTCCCGCCTCCACGTCGCCGCCCATGGTATTGAGCACCAGAAGAAGTCCGTCCACGTCCTCCGACTGTTCAACCGATACCAGCAGGGGGATGAGATGCTCGTATTTCGTCGCTTTCTGCCCTTCACCCAAGGCGTAATGCCCCTCTATCTGCCCTATTATGGTAAGGCAGTATATTTTCTCACCGTTATTCTCAGTTATGACTGCACCGTCCCGCTCTTCCTCGGTGCCGTTCTTTTTTTCATCGTCCATTTTCCGACTCCTTTGCTTTTACTGTTAGAATTGTTTCCCCGCAAAACGAAATTATACGCCCGGGCGGTTTTACGGTTGACTTTTGGCTTTGAGAAATGTATAATATTTTATTAGGTAGTTATGGGCATCCGCGCCCAATGATATAAAAAGGAACGGTGACCAAAATGGCTCACGATCTCATTGAATCCATTGAAAAAATGCTGCCCTCTATGTCCAAAGGTCAGAAAAGGATAGCCACGTTCATAAACGAGCACTGTGAAAAAGCCGCATATATGACTGCTTCCAAGCTGGGAGACGCCGCGGGCGTTTCCGAGTCCACGGTAGTACGCTTTGCCACGGAGCTGGGCTTCGACGGCTATCCCGAGCTTCACGACGCCATGCAGGAGGCGCTCCGCAAGCGTCTTACGAGCGTACAGCGCATGGAGGTGGCAAACGACCGTTTCGGCGGAGACGCCGACATTCTCCGTTCCGTTCTCACCGCGGATGCCGACAGGATACGTACAACTCTTGAGACACTTGACCGCGCCGCTTTCGACAAGGCTGTCGACGCTATCTGCTCCGCGGGAAAAATATTCATTCTGGGCATGCGCTCCAGCTTCTCTCTGGCGGAGTTCCTTGACTACAACCTGAGCCTCGTGCTTCCCAACGTTCAGCTTGTGCGAAACGCGGGCGGCAGCGAGATATTCGAGCATCTCATGTCCATGAACGAGGGCGACACCCTTATCGCCATAAGCTTTCCCCGCTACTCCAAGCGGATAATCAACGCGGTGAATTTCGCCCGCGACATCGGCGCAAACGTTATCGCCATCACCGACGGTGAGGCTTCTCCCATCGCGGAAAATGCCTGCGCTGCCCTTTACGCAAAGAGCGATATGGCTTCCTTCGCCGACTCTCTCGTGGCTCCCCTTTCCGTTATCAACGCGCTTCTCGCCGCCATCGGACTCAAAAAGCGCGACGTGATCTCCAAATCTCTTGAGAAGCTTGAGTCCGCCTGGGATATCTACAACGTATACGAAAAAAAGTAATGGATAACATACCGAAAATCTCCGTTATCGGCGGCGGTGCCGCAGGACTCATGTCCGCGGTCTGTGCCGCCCGCAGCGGCGCTGAGGTGACCGTTTTCGAAAGGAACAAGTTCCCCGGAAAAAAGCTCCGCATTACGGGCAAGGGCAGATGCAACGTATGCAACGACTGCACCTCCGAGGAGGTGCTTCACGCCGTGACCCGGAACGGCAAGTTCCTGTACAGCGCAGTTTACTCCTTCACCCCCGAAAACGTGAAGAGCTTTTTTGAGGAGCTTGGCGTCCCGCTGAAAACTGAGCGCGGGCGCAGAGTTTTCCCCGTTTCCGACAAGGCGAGCGATATTTCCGACGCGCTGATAAATGAGGCAAAGCGTCTGGGCGTGAAATTCGTATGTTCCCGGGTCCGCTCCGTGAAAACGGTGGACGGAAATGTCTCCGGGGTGTGTGACGGCGAGGGTTTCCGCCCGTTCGACGCCGTGATAATAGCCACGGGCGGCATATCCTACCCCGCCACCGGCTCTACGGGAGACGGGCACAGAATGGCAAAAGAGACCGGTCACGAGGTGACGGAGCTCTCCCCCTCCCTTGTCCCCATTGTCTGCCGCGAGAACACGGCGGAAATGATGGGGCTGACCCTTAAGAACGTAAACTTTTCCGTCGTTTATAACGGCAAAACCGTTTTTTCCGAGCAGGGCGAAATGCTTTTCACTCATTTCGGCGTCAGCGGTCCCCTCGTGCTTTCGGCGTCTGCTCATATGCAGGATCACCCGCTTACGGAATACGCGGCGCGCATAGACTTAAAACCCGCTCTTGACGCGGAAACACTGGACAGGCGCCTGCAAAGCGACCTTCTGAAATTTGCTGCCAAGGATTTCATAAATTCCCTCGGCGAGCTTCTTCCGAAAAGCATCATCCCCTCCGTGGTACGGCTCTCCGGTATACCGGAGCACCTGAAATGCTCCGAGGTGACCAGAGAGATGAGAAAAAAACTGGGAGAGGTGCTGAAAAATTACCCCCTGACACCCGTCTCCTTCCGCTCCGTGGATGAGGCGATAATCACCCGTGGCGGCGTCTCGATACGCGAGATCGCGCCCTCCACCATGATGTCGAAAAAGGTGGCGGGACTGTTTTTTGCGGGGGAGGTCATCGACGTGGACGCCTACACCGGCGGCTACAACCTGCAGATCGCGTGGTCTACGGGATACAAGGCGGGAATTTCCGCCGCAGAATACGTTTTGAATGAGAGGTAAACATATGCTCAGAATCGCCATTGACGGCCCCAGCGGAAGCGGAAAGTCCACCCTCGCGAAGCTTCTGGCAAAGGAACTGGGACTCACCTACGTGGACACGGGCGCCTTGTACCGTGCCATCGGTCTTTTCGCGAAGAACGCGGGAATAAATACAGATGAGGCGGCCCGTGTCGCCGATCTTCTTCCGGATATTTCCGTAGAGCTCGTCTACGATGCGGGCGAGCAGAAGGTGCTTCTGTGCGGCGAGGACGTATCCTCCCTTATCCGTACTCCCGAGATATCCATGTACGCCTCCGCAGTGTCCGCCGTTCCCGCAGTACGCGAGTTCCTCATGGAGACCCAGCAGAAGATGGTGAGAGCAGGCAACGTCATCATGGACGGAAGAGACATCGGCACCGTGATCATGCCCGACGCGGACGTGAAGATCTTTCTTGAGCCCTCCCCGGAGGCGAGAGCGCACAGAAGATATCTTGAGCTCTGCGAAAAGGGCATCGACTGTACCGAGGAGCAGATCCTCCGTGAAACTCTTGAGCGTGATTCCAACGACCGCAACCGCGATATAGCCCCCGCCGTTCCCGCGGAGGACGCCATCTATTTCGACAATTCCGATATCGGTATCATAGAGACCGTTGAGACCGCCATGAAAATAATAAACGACAAAATCAATCTCACAGACTGACGGGGAGAGATCTCGAGTGAACACCTATAAGATAGTATACGGTATTCTGGTGTGGCCCGTAAGAGTGCTTTTCAGGCTGAAGGTACGCGGGCTCGAAAACCTGCCGAAAAAAGGAAAAGGCTACCTTATCTGCGCCAATCATACCAGCTTGAACGACGTCTTCATCATGGAAGCCGCCATGGACAGGCAGGTCAAGTTCATGGCGAAAAAGGAGCTTTTCAGGATTCCCGTCGTCCGCTCCTTCATTTCCGCCTGCGGCGCTTTCCCCGTTAATCGCGGCGGCGCTGACGTGGAATCCATAAAAAAGACCATCGGGCTCCTCGAGCAGGGCGACACCGTCGGTATTTTCCCGCAGGGCACCCGCCATCCCGGTGAAGACCCCCGTGAGACCGAGGTGAAGCACGGTGTGGGGCTGATAGCTTACCGCGCGAAATGCGGCGTGATACCCGCATTTATCAAAACGAAAAAGCGTCAGGTCAGACCGTTCGGAAGAACCGAATTTATCATCGGGAAGCCCATCGAATACGATGAACTGGGCTTTTCCGAGGGAGGCATAAAGGAATACCGCGCCGCGGCAGACCTTATTTTCGACAGAATATGTACACTGGGAGAAGAGCCGAATGATCAAGATCGCTGACAAAGCGGGCTTCTGCTTCGGCGTGAAGCGCGCCACCGACGCCGCCGAAAAAGCTATTCCCGGCGGCGGGAAAATATACACCCTCGGCAGGCTCATCCACAACGACGGCTACGTCGCTGACCTGAAGGCAAAAGGAGTGGAAGAGATCTCCGCCGAAGATATCGACCGGGTGTGCGAGCGGGCGGACAGCGGCGAAAAGATCACCGTCATCATCCGTGCCCACGGTGAGATCCGGGAAAACCTGGAGAAGCTCGAGGCCTGTGCTGAGAGGAACGAAAACTTCACCCTTCTCAACTGCACCTGTCCCTACGTGAATAAAGTGAGAAAGATAGCCGCGGAGAACTCCGGCGCCGGAAAGCTCTTCATACTCATAGGAACTGCCGAACATCCTGAAGTGCGAGGTATCATTTCCTGCTGCGCAGGTGAGAGCATGGTTTTCGCAAATTCCGAGGAGCTCGAAAAGTGGACGCTCTCTGATGATGTCGCAAAATATGCAGATTGTCAGATTTCAGTCGCTGCACAGACCACGCAGAAGCTTTCCGAATGGAAAAAATGTTTGAAAATTATCAAAAAACTATATACAAACGCAATTATTTTTGATACAATATGTAATGTTACTGAAGAAAGGCAAGTCGAAGCGGAGAAATTGGCGGGCGAAAGTGACGTGATGATCGTCATCGGCAGCCGCGGTTCCTCCAACACGGTCAAGCTTTACGAGATCTGTAAAGCCGGGTGCGCAAACACCTACTTATGTGAAAACGCCGATTCTCTTGGGGGAGTGGTCATCCCTCCGCATAGTAACACCATATCTATAACTGCCGGCGCGTCCACGCCGTACAGTGTAATACAGGAGGTAAAACAAACCATGAGCGAGCAAACAGAAAATTTTGAGGCCCTGCTTGACGCGACCATTAAAACTATAAATCCAGGAGATATCGTTGTCGGTGTAGTCACATCCGTTTCACAGAATGAGATCACCCTTGATCTCGGCGCTAAGACGACCGGCGTTATCGTACACGACAAGCTTACCGACGACCCCCAGGCAAAACTGGATGAAATGTTCAAGGTAGGCGACGAAGTTAAGGCAAAAGTCATCAGAGTCAGCGACATCGAAGGCATCGCAGTGCTGGATAAGCTGCGTGTTGATTCCGAGGCTAACTGGTATGACATCGTAGCAAAGGCTGAATCCGGCGAGACCGTTGAGGGTAAGATCGTTGAGTGCGTAAAAGGCGGACTCATCATCACTATCAACTCCGTTCGCGTATTCATCCCCGCATCCCTTTCCGGTGTTCCCCGTGACGCAGGTGAGGAAGCTCTGCAGGCGCTTGTTGGCACCGTGCAGAAGGTCAAGATCATCGAGATCAAAGAGGACCGCAAGAAGGCGTTCGCCTCCATCCGTGCCGTAAAGCAGGAGGAGCGCAAGGCAGCTACCGAGGCTTTCTGGGCACAGGTAGAGGTCGGACAGATCTACGAGGGTCCCGTTAAGAGCCTGACCAATTACGGCGCGTTCGTCGATCTCGGCGGCGTTGACGGTATGGTACATACTTCCGAGCTGTCCTGGAGAAGGATCCGTCATCCTTCGGAAGTTGTTAAGGTCGGCGATATGATCAAGGTTTACATCAAAGCCCTTGACCCTGAAAAGGGAAGAATCTCTCTCGGCTACAAGACCGAGGATATGGATCCCTGGCACATCTTCAACGAGAAGTACTCCGTCGGTGATACCGCATCCGTTAAGATCGTATCTCTTATGCCCTTCGGTGCATTCGCAGAGGTAGTTCCCGGTGCTGACGGTCTGATCCACATCAGCCAGATCACCGATCACAAGATCGCGACCCCCGCTGACGTTCTCAAGGTAGGCGACGTTGTTGACGCAAAGATCACCGCAGTTGACGACGACAACCGCAAGATCAGCCTCTCCATCCGCGCTCTCATCGAGGACGCCAAGGCAGAGGAAGAAGCTGCAGCTCCCGAAGAGTACGTTGCAGAGGCTCCCGTAGCTGAGGAAGCTCCCGCTGAAGAAGCAGCTGAGTAATCAATCTCAAAAAATTAAGAGAGACCGCGCTGCGGTCTCTCTTTTTGTGCTTTTTTCATTATGTAATATTAATCTTTGTCTTTTTTGTTCTTAGCTTCAAGCATGAGGACCTTGGTGTAATAATCGTCCAGTGCTTTCTGCAGCTTCTTCTCGGTACGCTTGTATGTGGAGGTCGCGGTGGTAGGCTTCGAGAACATATTCTGCACCGTCGTGCCGATCTCCTCCAGGCCAACGTTGGACGCGAAATCGTAGAGGATGCTGGAACGGATGATATCCAGTATCTCAGAGTCCTCGTCGGAGTCAAGTCTCTGACCCTTCAGCAGAGTATCGTAGTACTGGGGCAGAAGCAGCTCGTTGGACTTATATGCCAGATATTCGAGAATGGTACCCGTTCTCTCCATGCCGGCAGAGTCAACGTCGGTTCTGGGCGTTGCGGGGATAACGAACAGAGACGCGTTGGGGCTTACGTCGGCGTAATAGTTCTCCTGCTTTTCATCGTACTTGGGCATGGGCACGAGGCCGTAATTGGACGTCATGTTTCTGAACTCGCAGGTGAGGTACGGGGTCGCACCGACGAACAGACAGTGGTCGGTGCCGAAGAAGGAACGCGCATACTCGAACTGGTCGGCGTAGTTTCCGCCGCCGTCCATGCCGCCTTCGTTCCAGATGTCATCATAGTCCTTGCAGTACTTCTTGTTGGTCAGTACGGGATGGACCATCTCCATGATGTTCAGGAGCTTCTCACTGTATATATTGAGAGAATAGGAGCCGTCTTCGTTCTTGACCGTAGACTGGATGCCGCTGGCATTCATTGCCCAGGAGCCGTACGAGTCGCCCAGATATCCGTAAACGTCATCCTTGCCGATCACGCCGTCGCCGTTAAGGTCGGTGGACACGCTCTGCAGCATATTAAGGAAAACGTCGAGGGTCCACTTGCCGTTTACGACAAGGTCGTATATGGAGCCGAACTCGGGCTCGATATTATAGTCCTCCACCATGTTCTTGTTATAGAACATAAGGTCTGCCCAGTCAAGCTTGCTCATGGTGATGTCGTTGACACCCAGATACATCTTGTCGTTGATGGTCAGATTGTCGATGGTAGACGGATTCCAGTATTCCTTGGTGAAGTCTACATTGGAAAGCTGATTGAAATCCGCAAAGAAGTTCTCGGTGATGCACTTGCCCAGCTTATACGCCCAGCCGTAGATAACGTCGTGGTCGAACTCGCCCGCCATGATCTTCTGCTGTATGTAGGACGCGGGGTCGCCGTTCATCTGCAGATCCTGCTGGATCTTGACGTTATACTTTTCCTCTGCGGCAGAGTTTCTCGCATATACGGCGTCGTTGATAGTATCGCCGGTATAGCTCTCGGCGTACAGGTAGTACCCGCCGTAGTAGTCCTTACCGTTGTTGGGGTGCTGGATATATAGGAACGTAAAGTCGTCGCCGCCGAAATCGCCGTCGGCAAAGCCCTCGTCGGAATCGGTGGAGCCCTCGCGGGTGATGACCTCGTTACCGGGCTCATCCGCGCAGGCGACGAACGCCGTCATGCACATGAGGATCGCCAGGATAAGAGAAATGATTTTCACAGGTTTCACGGTTTTATCTCCTTATATGTTGATTACTGTGGAAAAGCTTGCTCAATCAATCGCTGCTCTTTCTGTTCTTTGACTCGAGCATGAGGACCTCGGTGAAGTAGTCGTCAAGCTCCTTCTGCAGCTTCTTCTCGCTTCTTTTATACATGGACGTTGCCGTGGTGGGCTTGGAGAACATTGACTCTACAACGTCACTTATTTCCACAAGTCCGACAGTTGCGGCAAAACTGTAGCGAATGCTGGAGCGGATGATGTCGAGCATTTCCGAATCATCGGGGGTGTCCAGCCGCTGTCCCTTCAGCAGTGTGTCATAGTACTGGGGCAGAAGCAGCTCGTTGGACTTATAAGCCAGATATTCGAGAATGGTACCCGTTCTCTCCATACCGGCGGAATCAACGTCGTTTCTGGGCGTTGCGGGGATGACGAACAGAGACGCGAGGTGGCTCACGTTCGCATAATAGTTTTCCTGCTTTTCGTCGTACTTGGGAAGAGGTATGATACCGTAATTGGAGGTCATGTTTCTGAACTCACAGGTAAGGTACGGAGTACCTCCGCAGAACAGCGAGTGGTCGGTCGCAAAATACGAACGTGCATACTCGTACTGGTCGGCATAGTTGCCGGAGCCGTCCATGCCGCCCTCATTCCATATATCCTCGTAAGATTTGGAGACTTTTTTGTTTGTGAGAACGGGATTGATCTTATCTATGATATTCAGAAGCTTTTCGCTGTAAATGCTGAGAGTGTATGAATTGTCCTCGTTTTTAACGGTAGTTTGAAGTCCGCAGCAGCTCATGGGCCAGCTGGAATCCGCCATACCGCCCGTGATGAATCCGTAAACGTCGTCCTTCCCTATAATTCCGTCGCCGTTAAGGTCGTTGGACACGGACTGCACCATGTTGAGGAAGGTGTCAAGCGTCCATTTGCCGTCGCGCACCAGATCATACACATTTCCGAATTCGGAATTGATATTGTAGTCCTCAGCAAGATTCTTATTGATGAACAGGAGGTCCGCCCAGTCAAGTTTACTCATGGTTATGTCGTTGACACCCAGATAGAACTTGTCGTTGATGGTCAGGTTCTCGATGGTGGACGGATTCCAGTATTCCTTGGTGAAGTCTACGTTGGAAAGCCGGTTGAAATCGGCGAAAAAGTTTTCGGTGATGCACTTGCCCAGCTTATACGCCCAGCCGTATATCACGTCGTGGTCGAATTCGCCCGCCATTATCTTCTGCTGGATATAGGATGCGGGGTCGCCGTTCATCTGCAGATCCTGCTGTATCTTTACGTTATATTTTTCCTCGGCGGCAAGGTTTCTCGCATATACGGCGTCGTTGATCGTGTCGCCGGTATAAGTCTCGGCGTAAAGGTAGTAGCCGCCGTAGTAGTCCTTACCGTTGTTGGGGTGCTGGATATATAGGAACGTAAAGTCGTCGCCGCCGAAGTCGCCCTCGGCAAATCCCTCGTCGGAATCGGTGGAGCCCTCGCGGGTGATGACCTCGTTACCGGGCTCATCCGCGCAGGCGGCAAACGCCGTCATGCACATGAGGATCGCCAGGATCATAGAAATGATTTTCACAGGTTTCACGGTCTTATCTCCTTATATGGACAGCTGTGGAACTTGCTCTTATTTTACTGTTATAACGTTGAGGCCGAGAAGCTTTCCGAAAAATTCGATCTCGGCAAGATCCGCACCGTAAACCATGGAGGAATGGTGGGTCACACCCGCCTTTGAGATCTCGGCGAGGAAGTCGCCCAGAGGCATGCATGGCTTGAACCAGCCGCGCACGGAGCCCTCAAAGCGGTCAGTGGGAGCGTCGAGCATCTCAACGGGAGAGATGAGCATATTGTATTTTTCGGAATCCTTGAATACGTTTATGAACACGGCGTCCCCTGCCTTATATCTGCCGTAGCAGACGACGGGATCGTCGGCGTTGCCGTAGGTGAAGGGGATCTCCTTTATCTCGGGCTTTCCTGCCGCCAGTGCCAGGTTGAACTCGCCCATATGGGAGATGCATACGCTGTTGCCCTTCCAGTCGGGGCAGAATATCTCAACGAAGGTGGCATCCTTGAAGCCGCGGATGAGCGCACCGGTGATCGCCGCGGTGAGCACGTCGCCCTCTCCGGCGTAGCCGATGCCCGCAGCCATTTGCTTGCAGGCTTCCATAAAGGGCATTACGGTAAGGCCGTTCTCGGGTCTTATCTCGCGGAAGTTCACGGTGAACGCGTCGAGGCCCTCTTTTTCGATCCACTTTCTGACGGCGAGACAGTTGCGCACGGTCTTTGCGTGGCTTTCATAGGAGAACTCGTTAAGAGGTCTGAACTCTTCTTTATCCTTCGTGATCTCGGCGTCGATCTCTTCTTTGGTAACGGTATCGGCGAGAGCGTTGAGAGTCTTACCGTCGGAATATACGGCGGTAACGCCGAAGCGCTCAAGGAGCTCTTCATCGGAGATGAGGAAATCGCCCATTCCGTCGAAGGAGCCGCCCACGGTACCGACTTTGGTGCCCGCAAGGCTCATGGCGCCTGCTGCGGCCTTTACAAGGCGGCACGCACGGTCAAGCACATCGGTGGTGGGATAGTGGCCCGCAACTATTGCGTACTCCTTACCGTATCTCTTCAGCATATTGGTCATGTCCATGACCCCGTGGATACCGTGGTTCATCAGTATCTCGTCGGGGTCCTGTGTGGGCGCGAAATCAAAGGTCTCGGTGGTGTCCAGCACCACGATGGGGAGCTTCGTCGCCGCGAGGACATCGATGGACTCGAGAGAGGGAGAGTATGCGGCATGCCACGTTACGATAACGTCGGCGCCCTCTGCCTCATACTTCGCGACGGCTGCCGCGAACTCGGCCTTTACACAGCAGAAGGGGGTGCGGATCACGTCAAAGTCATTTGCTTCGAAGTCCTTTGCCATTTTCTCGTAGAAGGGCTCAAGGCGGTCACGGATATTCTGAAGTCCGCTGTCATCGTAAAGCTTTATGTAAAGGGGGAGAAATCCTATTTTGATTTTTTTCATGATATTATTACCTATCCTATTCAGAATTTGATATTGTAAAGTCTCTGACAGTTGCCGCACATGACGTCCGCCACTTCCTCACGGGTGAGCTTCAGCTCCTCGGCACACTTTTTGAAGGAACGCAGCTCCTCGTACATGAAGGTGGTCATTTCGGAATAGTCGTCGACCTCTTTCATATTGGGGTCATAGGAAACGTCGCCGTAGAAGCCTCTCGGCACGACGTTCACGTAGTGTCCGTCCTCGCAGATACGGTACATCCTCATCTTGGTGATGGGCATATCAGAGCCGAACATAAAGCGTCCGGGTCCGACGGTGTCTATGCATTTCACCATGGCGGAGGTAAGCGTGTTCGCTGTGAAATCGAACATCATGTTTTTCGTGTTTTTCAGTATCTCGAATGCGTTTCCGATGTCCTCGTCCACGTAGGCTCTGCCTATGTGGGCGATTATCACCTTTGCGTTGGGATATTTCTCCTCGATCTCCATCATCTGGGCGAGGTTTATGGGGTCACGCAGTCTCAGCTTTCTCGGGATGTGGAGCATGACGATACCGCCAAGCTCATCCATTACCTCCATGTGCTCCTTCGTCAGGAAGTCGAATATCCTTACCTCGTTGGCAGGAATGTAGGATGGGGAATTGTTGAGATAGGGCTTTATTCCCGCGAAGCCTTTCTTCATGGCTTCCCTTATCTCGTCCTTGGTGGTGTCCCAGTTAGTGCAGTAAAGCGCGGGAATATTCTCTTTCTTCGAACATTCCAAAGCGTACTCGTTGACCAGATCAAGCTGGCAGGAGGGCATGCCCATGATGACGGCCTTGACCTTTTTCCCGGGGAAGAACTGAGAGAACGATTCTTTCATATCCTCGATGGTCAGATCGGGAGCGACCATGTGGGGCCATGAGACACAGCCTTTCGTTTCACCCGCGACGTAACGCTCCATGGACTCCTTATATATGTGGACGTGTCCGTCAACGATCTTATCGGGGAGAAACTCAGAGAGCTCCTCTTCCCAGACTTTTCTGTCGTAATCGGTAAGATTTACGCCAAACATTATGTATCACTTCTTTCCGATAATAATCTAAAATAAGGATACCATAAAGGAACGGCAAAGTCAATAATGGCAGTTGACATAATGAGAGAAAACAGGTAAAATAATTACAGTATAAAAAAGGGAGAAAAAGCTATGATAAACCCTGTGACAGAAAAGAAAATTGATGAATTGCTGGAAAAAATGACCCTCCGCGAAAAGCTGGGGCAGTTAAACCAGCTCAGCGACGAGCACGGCTTCGAGGAAAGGAACCGCGAACTTCTGAAAAAAGGCGAGGTAGGCTCCTTTATATGTAATACCGGTCATTTCGGCCCCACGGACGGAAATCCCGCTCACAACAACAGAAAGTACGTAAACGACTTGCAGCGCGTCGCCGTTGAGGAATCGCGGCTGGGCATCCCCGTGCTGTACGGAAAAGACGTTATCCACGGCCACAACGTGGTATTTCCGATCCCCCTCGCCATGGCTGCGGGCTTCGACCCGGACATGGTTAAGAAAGCCTACACGGCTATCACGGAAGAGGCTGCGAACGACGGGATCCGCTGGTCCTTTTCGCCTATGATGGACCTCGCCCGCGACCCCAGGTGGGGCAGATGTGTTGAAGGCTACGGCGAGGACCCGTACCTTTCCGCTAAAATGGCTGCAGCGGCAGTTGAGGGCTTCCAGGGAGACGACCTTTCAAAGCGTAAAAATCTTGCCGCTTGTGCTAAGCACTACATCGGCTACGGTGCTATGGAGGGCGGACGGGATTACGAAAAATCGGAGATCTCCGACTACGCACTCCGCAACTACTATCTCCCCGCTTTCAAGAGCGCAGTGGACACGGGCATCCGTACGGTGATGAGTTCCTTCAACGAGATCTCAGGCGAGCCCACCACCTCCTCCCACTATCTTCTGACAGAGCTGCTCCGCGACGAGCTGGGATTTGACGGATTCGTTGTCAGCGATTACAACTCCGTGATCCAGCTTAAGAAGCAGGGTGTTGCCGAGGCCAACGGCGACGCGGCGAGAATGTCGATCTCCGCCGGAGTTGACATGGATATGGCGGACAAGTGCTACATAAACACCCTTGAGGAAGAAGTCGCCTCGGGCAGGCTCGATGAAGCCGTCATCGACGAAGCTGTACGCCGCGTGCTCCGTGTTAAATTTGAGCTGGGTCTCTTTGAAAGCCCCTACGTACATTTCGAGGAAGTGGACATTGAAGCGCACAAAGCGCTGGAGCTCCGCGCCGCAGAGCAGGGCATGGTGCTTCTTAAAAACAAAAATAACGCTCTGCCCCTGTCGGAGAGTGAGAGCGTGGGATTTACCGGCGATTTCCTGCGGTGCGACCGCTGGAAGATGAACGGTGCGTGGACTCTGGACGGTGTGGAGGATTGGATGAAAACTCCCGAGGCCGCCGTAAGAGAACTGTTCCCCAATGCAAATACGAGCTTCTGCGCGGCGGACAATCTTATCGACCGCTACGACGGAGTAATGCTTTCCGACACAGTAGTGCTGTTCCTGGGCGGAATGCCCGAAGGCGAGGCTTCGGGTCTGGCGACCCTTGAGATACCTGCGGATCAGAAGGCGTTGATCATGAAGGCGAGAGCCTCCGCGAAAAAGCTGGTCGGCGTGTTCTTCTACGGACGCCCCATGGCACTGGGCGAGGTGGAGCCTCTGTTCGACGCCATCCTGTGGGGCTGGCACAGCGGCACCATGACAGCCGACGCCGCCGCCCGTATCCTTTACGGAAAGACCAATCCCTCCGGTCATCTGCCCATGTCGTTCCCCAAGGTCACGGGGCAGATCCCGATCTATTACAACTGCACTCCCGCCTGTCGAAATGTGGACGAGTACTACCCCAAGGAGCCCTTCATGTATCACAATTACCGTGATACTGACGGCGCGCCGCTCTTCCCCTTCGGCCACGGTCTCTCTTATACGGACTTCGAATACTCCCCTGTCACCGTTTCAAGAACGGAGCTTACTCTCGATGAGATAAATGCGGGCGAGAGCTTTGAGATAAGTGTTACCGTGAAGAACTCGGGCGGGGTCGCCGGCGATGACGTCCCCCAGTGCTACGTCCGCGACAAGGTGGCATCCATGATGAGGCCGCTGCGCCAGCTTGAGGGCTTTGAGAGGATCACCCTCGCGCCCGGAGAAGAAAAGACGGTCACGTTCCGCCTCGGTCTCAATGAGCTTGGCTTCTACGGCAAGAACGGAAAGTTCGCCGCGGAAAAGGGCGATTTCCTCGTGTACGTCGGCAGAAGCTCCTACGCCCCCGAGGTCGGGAAGATCACGATTGTGTGATGAGTAAATTGCAGTTTGGCGCGCTGATTTATAAAAGTTTTTGCCGGCTTTTTTCAAAAAGCCGCAGGGCGCGGGGCGGCGCCCCGCATATCGGCGTTTCTTTTCATAGCTTTTCTTGATGATGAACTTTGGCAAAGGCGAAGCCTTTGCTGGCACAGAACAAGCAGACTTCC
>JAZLKW010000030.1:0-11181 GCA_045597805.1 Candidatus Avispirillum sp.
TTTCACTCCCAAGAGTGCCAACAGTATCACTGCATCGTCTTAACGAGCAGTGTATTTACACTCCCAAAGTGCAAATACCTCGTTAGGGCGCACCCTAAAACCTCAAAATGAAAGGAATAATTTTATGAATACAAGAATCAAAAAACAGTTTTGGCTGTCGCCGAGCGACGCCGCAGAATTAAAACGAAAAGCTCGGCTTGCCGGGCTGACGGAAACGGCGGTCATCCGTCTGCTTCTCCGTGGCTATGAGCCGAAAGAAAAGCCGGACGGTCGCTTTTATGATGTGATGCGGCAACTGTCCGCCATCGGAAACAATATCAACCAGCTTGCCGCAAAAGCGAATGCACTCGGCTTCATTGATACGCCGATGCTGAGAAACGAAGCTTTACGCTGGCATCAAATTCAAAACGAGATCGAGCAGAAAATTTTACTGCCCGAACGAAGCACCCTCAAATGGGAATAAAAAGGAGATGTGATTACAATGACAAAAAGAAAATCTGATTTTACACTGCCGACTTTGGATGATCTGTTTTCCTCGCAAGCAGAGCGTGACGATGCAAAACTGGAGCGAGTTCGAGAAATTCCGCTTTGCGAACTGCACCCGTTCAAGGATCATCCGTTCAAGATTATGAAAGGCGAAGAAATGGATCGAATGATTGAAAGTATCCGCAAAGTCGGAGCGATTACACCGGGACTTGCACGACCGTTGCCTGACGGCGGCTACGAGCTGATCTCCGGGCACAGACGGCTTGCGGCGTGTCAGGTGTTGGAACTGGAAACGATGCCCGTCATCGTGCGTGAGATGTCCGACGACGAAGCAGTCATCGCAATGGTGGATGCCAACTTACAGAGGGAAACGATTTTGCCCAGCGAAAAAGCGTTCGCTTACAAGATGAAATTAGATGCGATAAAACATCAGGGTGTTACTTCTGCCCAAGTTGGGCAGAAGTTATTGAGTGTCGAAGTTGTGGCAAACGATGCGGGCGAAAGCCGTAATCAAATCAAACGATATATCCGTCTGACATACTTGATCCCCGAACTGCTTGCTATGGTTGATGAAAACAAAATTGCATTGAATCCCGCCGTGGAAATCTCATACTTAGATTCGTATGAACAGAAGGTGCTGCTTGATGCAATGGCACTGAACGACTGCACCCCCTCCCACGCTCAGGCGATACGCTTAAAGAAAATGGCGCAGGACGGTTTTCTGACTACGGATTTGATTTACACCGTGATGGCGGAAGAAAAACCGAATCAGCAAGAGCAGATCAAACTGAAGCGTGACGAGATCAGCAAGTTTTTCCCGTCGAGCTATACGGACGAACAGATACGCCGTGACATCGTAAAAGGGCTTGAACTTTTGAAGCGACAGCGAGAGCGGAACCGTGGTGCCCGATAATTCGTACTGATACGAATACAACTTAACAAATCGCAGAATGGAGAGCGCTCCAAATCGGCGCTATAATATACACGTCGGTTTGGAGTTCTGTTCTGCAAATAAAAATATGGAGGTTAAATAAAAATGGTAGCAGGACATTTAACTGTGAAAAACGGCAACTATTATGCCGTGCTGAATTACAAAAATGCCGTAGGGCAACGAAAAACAAAATGGATGTCATTAGGGCTTCCCGAAAAAGGTAACAAGCGAAAAGCGGAAGCCGAGCTTGCAAAGATACGGGCAGAATTTGAAATCCCGGAGGAGGTCGGCGAGTTAAGCAGCGATATGCTGTTCGCTGACTATCTTGCGGAATGGTTGGAAATTGCAAGAGGTCGATTGGCAATAGCAACTTACAGTTCGTATAAGGGGCTGATTGAAAATCCGATCGGACCGTATTTTCGCAAAAAGAAGCTGACACTTCGTGAACTGGAAGCACGGCACTTGCAGATGTTCTATTCCGAAATGCTGAAAAGAGTAAAATCCAATACGGTCATTCACTATCACGCCATTATTCATTCGGCACTGAAATATGCGGTAAAAACCGATATGCTGATTCAAAATGTGGCGGATAAAATTGACCGACCGAAGAAAAACGATTTTCAACCGGTGTTTCTTTCAGCAGAAGAAATGCAGAAGATGTTTGAGGCACTTCGTGGGACACGGATGGAGCTTCCCGTACTGGTCGCCGCTTTCTACGGCTTCCGCAGAGGTGAGGTATTGGGACTGAAATGGGATGCCATCGACTTTGAGCGTGGAACAATTTCCATTAAACGAACGGTAACTTCAACAAAAGAGGACGGTACTTATCGGGAAGTCGAGCAGCAGACGGCGAAAACCAAATCCAGTTTACGAACTCTACCTTTGGTCGGAGGGTTCAAAGATATATTCTTGCAAGTCAAGGAAGCGCAGGAACTTAATAAAAAGGTTTGCGGCAATTGTTACAATTATGAATACGACGGTTTTGTATTTGTGGACGAAATGGGCGAACGAATGAAAATGCACTATCTAACTTCGGCGTTCCCGAAATTTCTTGAACGACACGGACTGCGCCGAATGCGTTTTCACGATCTGCGTCATAGTTGTGCTTCACTTTTGCTTGCCAACGGTGTACCGCTGAAAAACATTCAGGAATGGCTGGGGCATAGCGACTTTACGACCACAGCCAACATCTATGCTCATCTTGATTACAGTTCTAAACTTTCATCTGCACAAGCAATGGAAAGCGGACTGCAATTACCCGGAATGAGCGGCTTTGCCAGCCGTTGGGGCAGTGACGCCTAACAAGACCAAAAATGTTGTGTGCTCTGACCACTTGTTTCTCAAAAATAAGCATAAGAAAAAGCCTGCAATCGGCTTGATTACAGGCTTTTTTGTGGCGGAGAGTGAGGGATTCGAACCCTCGTGCGATTTCACTCGCAACTCGATTTCGAGTCGAGCTCGTTATGACCACTTCGATAACTCTCCGTGTATTTTTCAACCCTATTTTTCACCGCCAAAAATCATTCAAAAAACTTTTGGGGAGAAAAGCAGGAGAGAAAGCAAAAAACTATTCGATTTTTAATTTTGAAACCCTTGTAAAATCAGGGATTTCCGTCGGACGAAACGACCACATCAGGCAAAAATTTCGAGTCAGCCCCGTTATGACCACTTCGATACCTCTCCATGTATCTTTAATGTTAATCGAGCATTTAGAAAAATGCAAGAAAAACACGCAAGAACGATATTAAATTGTGAAATTTGAACTTCCGAAAAGCCTTATATTATGGGCATTTCCGGCGGATGAATCGACCAAAGCGGTTTTCCATTTCGAGTCAGGGCCGTTATGACCTCTTCGATACGCTTCCATATTGGTTTGTGCTTCGGTGCGTCCTCTTCAAGAACGGCGAAAACCGTTCCCTCTTCGATACGCTTCCGTAGTCACTTAAAGAGTATAACACAAAGCATCCCGCATTTGCAAGTGTTTTTTGCAAATGCGGGACATTTTTTATTCTTCCTCTTTCTTTTCCGCTTTCAGCTTTTTCAGATTGATGAAATGGCCGATGGCGGCGATGGCGGAGAAGACCACGCACACTATATGAAGCACGAGCTGCACTGTGCCCGGGTCTTTTGAGGTAAGCTCCAGGACGGTGGTGACTGTCCACAGAACGGTTATGACCGTCCACATGATGGCAAGAGTCAGGCTGCTTTTCTTTGTCATGATATTATCCTTTCGGTGCCTTACGGCTTTTTTATTTCAGTTTTCTTCGGCGGAAAGCTCTTTTTCGTTTTTCGCCTTTACTCTTTCGCGCACTGCCGACACGCCCCACCAGAGCATGATAAGCGCCGCCGCGTAGGATACGCAGATGGCTCTGTACTGGAACCAGCTATGGAGCACCACGGGCTGTGCGGTGACTACAAACCATATTACGGGAGTTACGCCGAGGAACGCGCATTTTCCGAACGCTCCCAGCTTTTCCGAAAGTATCCCTTTTCCGAGAGCGAGGTAGAGGACGGTACCCACCACCGCCAGAAGCACGAATCCGAGTATCACCTTCATATCGGCGGTCTCCGCTATTTTGCGCAGCGCCTCTGCGGGGTTATATGTATCCTTATCGGCAACTCTGTCCGACACCCACATCCGGCGGAGGAACGCGTCGATGCCGCTTTCAAATCCGTTGGTATCGGTGAAGAGCGTCACCGCCGCGAGCTTCACGACCCAGAAGGTCACGTAGCCGTAGAACCACGCACCGACAGAGGATATGATCTTTGTGAATTTCGTGCCCGCGGGGCGAATGCACAAAAGCAGAAGCAATGGCAGCGCCAGCGTTATGAGCGGATAAGTATAGAAGTCAAAGAATTGCGCTATGATACCGAAGAGGCAGAACGCTATGGCTCCGGTCTTCTCCGGGAAATACAGCGTCCACAGCATAAAGAGGAACGCCATTATGAAGCAGGGTGTGAATTGCAGAGAATGGGATATTATGGCGGGATTCACCGCCGCGAACGCCGCGCCGAAGCAAAGAGCCGCGGGGACGCTTTTTCTGGCTAAGGCGATGACCGTGATAAGGAGGAGCAGGAAATACACGCCGGACACGATCTTCAAGATCCCGTAATAGGACGTGACCGCCAGCATGGGACGGACGAATATGCGGAATCCCGACCAGTACCGCTCGTAGGTCTTTTCGGGCTCGGCGCCGCCGACCGCTCTGCCGAACGCGTTTATCTCCTCGAGGGAATGGCCCTCTGAGTCGGCGATATAGTTTTTAAGGACGGAATCAATGCGCTCGTCCGAGGTATAGAACGATTCCATGAGGATCAGCGAATCGGTATAATAGTCCATCATATACGAGCTTTCGCCGATGTTGAACATATACTGCCACGGGTGATGATAGGTACTCAGCTCGTTATAGCTCTCCTGCGAGTGTACCCTGACTCTCTCCTGCGGCACGAAAGACACTGCCGCCAGCAGCGCCGTACCGATAAGGGCGGCAATAAGCGGGAGTATGATGAATATTACGGGCTTTACGGCGCCACAGCGCTTTTCCCCTATTCTCTCCGTCTTTCTTTTCATTTCGTCGCCTTTCTTCTCGCGTATTACTGTTACGTATTATTGTAGCGGTTTCCTCCGTTAAAGTCAATAGCGATTATATATGGGGCAGAGCGACCCTGTATGCGACGGCTGCAGCTGTCAGCGAGGCGTGAACGGCGAGCTGGAGAAGAAGATATTTCTTTCCCCAGCCGATAGAATCGTAAAATCCGTAATCTATGGCGGTGACACAGGCTATTACGACGGCGACGTGGAAGCCGACATATTTCCAGAGATCTCCGCAGAATGCGATCACGACCGGCATCAATATCCACATGAATCCGAAGACCTCGAGGGTGCCGATCCGGATCATCCTGTCGTAATTTTCGGGAGGGGTTTCGGCTTCACGGTGTCCCGCCACCTCCGCTTCCACGTACCGGAGCTTTTTCTGACCCTCCAATGCGACCATGGGAACGCCGTACACAACTGCGGCGATGGCGGCAAGAAGCAATATCCACTCACGGCACACTCTGTATGCAACGTAGAGAAGGACAGCGGAAAAAAGGGCGAAGACAGCGCCTGCGCCCTTTGACCATGGGTAGTTAGTTTTTCTCATAAACCAAGAAGTATGTTCCCGCCAGCGGCTCATCCGGGTGGCTGAATCCGCATTTTTCTGCTGCAAAGCTCAATATCAGTTCCCGTGTGGAGTGCATAAGCATTGCATTTATCTGGTCGGGGACAAGCTCGATTCCGTCCGGCACCAGATCCTCCGCAACATCCATAGCGACCTTGCACGCAATTTTCAGAGCGTCTGCGCAAAGAGGTATTTCGGGGCACATAAGCTCAATGAAATCTCTGTATTCTTTTTCGGAATACAAGGCGGAGGGAAATCCGTTCTTCGCATATCTGTTTAATTCGTATACGAATTTTTCATTCGGGCAAGGATGTGAATTAAACCAGGCACATGAAACTGCAGTACCCTCTTTCTCAGAAACCTTGCCGTCTTTGATGTAGAAATCGGGGGTGCTCCCCCACCATGTGGCGGAGGAAAAATTAAGATGTACTTTTCCTGCTCCCGAATGAATTGCATCACCCGTCACGGCGTACGTAAAAATGCCGTTATCATCCTCGCACTTCATATACGCATTGTCGAAGTTTACACACTGCGCCGTGCAATAGCCTTCCACCACGGTGAAGACCAAAGCATTCCATAAAACAAGCTCATCGCAATATTGCTTATTTCCGAAAGATGTTTCACGGATCTTCGGGAGTTTATTTTTTATTCCCTCACAAAGGCGGGAAAGAGGCTCGCCGGCTTCTTCAAACACTTTTTTGTAATACCGTTCAAGAAACGGAATGTCTATTTGCATAATATTTGAACGGAATTTGCCGTTTTTCTCACAAAGCAGGTTGTATTTTTGTAAAAGCTTTACTTCGTCTTCGAGATAAACGGTCGGAATACCCAGTTCTACGCTCAATTCTTCAAGCTTCATTGGAGAGTAGTATGCACTTGAAACGATTTGTGCGGGAAGCTTTCTGCCGCAGATAAAGTCGGAGTACGTTGCCGGAACACTTTTAAGGCACATCATAAATATCGCAACATCTGACGGATTAAAGCTCTTTTCTCCGAATTGTCTTTCCATAGGGATACCTTCTTTCAATATTTTTCTTGTTTTGAAGAGGTAATATTTGACCATATCACGGGAAATGGCATACTTTTCCGATATTTCTTTCACCGACAGGTCGTTGAAATAATAATCGACGGTACATTTGCGGTAGTTTTCCGAAAGAAACGCTATCTCGCGGCGGAGGCTTTCCGCTCTCCCGTCCGTTTCCGGCATTTCGGCGGGAATGTTCCCGGCGCTGTCGTCAAGGGGTGCGGCGGGTGTTTTCTGCTTTTTCGCAAGATACGTCTTATAGGTGTTGCGGGCAAGCTGCCAGAACCAGCCGTAAAAAGCTCTGTCGTCACGGAGCTTATCGGCGTTCGCTATGGCGGCATCCACGATGTCTCCCGCCAGATCCTCGGCATCGAATTTGTCGGAGACACGGGACAGCGCCCACGCATACACGGTTTTTAAGTTTTCGGAAATAAGCTCTGCGGCTCTTTCTCGGGTCATTTTTTACCTCATTTTGAAAGCTTTCACCTATATAGTAGAAAATCCGGAGTTTGGTTAACGGAAGTGTAATTTGTAATTTAACGAGGAGTGTAGAGTTTTAAGAGTTAAGTTTTAAGAAGCGGCAAAGAGCGTTCATCTGCATACAGAAACGGGGCGTATCACGCTCCCGTTTCGTTCCGCTTTCCAAATGCATCCGTCTGTCGGCGTAAGAGCGCTTTAACAGCGAAGCGTCAGGCTGCTTGCTGCCCATTGCCCGCGGGGGCTTCCCCGCACGCAAAAAGCGGTGCGCCGGGCGCACCGCTTTCCAATACCTTCTTATTTTTTGCTTTCCTCGCGTTTGAGCTGCTGGAGTTCCTTCATGAAGGTCTCCACGTCCTTGAACTCGCGATGTACGGAAGCGAAACGCACGTAAGCTACGGCGTCTCTCTCGTGAAGTTTCTCCATTGCAAGATCGCCGATCTCCTTTGAGGTGATCTCGCGCTTCATGGAATTCTGTATCTCCGCTTCGATCTCGTTTGCCACGGTCTCGGCGTTGACGGGGCGTTTCTGGCATGCTTTCATAAGGCCGGAGAGAAGCTTGTTCTTATCGAACAGCTCCTTGGAGCCGTCCTTTTTGACGACTACGGGCTGGAACGCGTCTATCACCTCGTAAGTGGTGAAGCGGGCGTGGCAGTTCAGGCACTCTCTGCGGCGGCGGATGGAATTGTTATCCTCAACAGGGCGGGAATCAACTACCTTGATATCGTCAGATCCGCAAGAAGGACATCTCATTTATATTTCCTCCGAAAAGATTTCATTCTGATTTCGTACATTTTACCACAATATTTCGTTTTTTGCAATAGTCAAAAATCATTATATTGTACTTTTTTCAATAAAATTTCGGCTTTCTTGTGTTTTTTAGTATCTATGCCCGCCTTTTTTGCCTGAGAATGCTGTAATTTCCGGTCTATGTGATATACTCTTCCGTTTTTCCGGAAATTCGCGCCGGTCTGGTGAAAGGTGAACGGCACCTCGTGCCGCAGGCACTGGTCACGGAGGGAGAGTACCCAGTCATAGTCACACACCCGCGCTTTTGCCCCCGATTCCCCGCCCGCCGACACCTCGTCTATTCCGTCGGTGAGATACCGTTCAAGGTCAATTTTTTCGAGGAGCGGCGCCGCGATGATCAGGCGGTGCTTTATGGGCACGGACAGGAAGATGGGAAGACGGTAGTCCGCCATCTGCTGATTTTCCACGGAACAGCCTATGACCACGTTAGCGTAGCCATCGCCCCAGTCGTCGGGGAGAAGAGACACGAGGCGGTCGATCCGCTTAGTGAAGAAAATGAACGTACAGTCGCTCCGTTCCCTCATCATCCGCCAGCACTCCGGACGCCATTCGTCCGCCTCCTCCACGAGGAAGTCAGAGGTGAAGCAGGTATATATCTCCGTGCCCGGCACGATCTTCCACGAGCCGTCACGTTTTTTCTTCACGGGCAGGTCAAAGGACCGGGTTTTCCGCACTTCCATGGAGTCGTCACGTCCGTGGCACTCGTCGATACGGTAAACGTAGCAATTCTTACACCCGGGACTTATCTTGTGGCACCCGTGCCACGGATTCCATCCGTTGTCCATATTCTCACCTCTTTTTTTCGGGAGGACTCCTCATCGCTTTTCTGCATAAAGATATTGAGCGGAGGTGAAAGCCTCCGCTCTTCAGTTGTGAATTTGCCATGCGGCAAATGTTATGATGCACTTCGTGCAGTTATGATTTCCCCTCTTTCAGATACCTTTTCAAAAGAAATGCACAAAAATACGGAAATGTATAGATCCCGTTTTCGTGCCCGATATTGCCGGAGCAGATCTTTATACCGCTGACAATATCCGGATATTTATCGCTTTTTATAAGCTCTGTAAGCGATTTCGCTCTGCCGTTCTTCGCTTTGACCTCAACGGGAATCAGGCTGTCCGCCGTTCTCACGAAAAAGGCTTCCTCCAAGGTGGAATCCTCTCTCTTATAGTAATAAAGTGAGTAGCCGGATTTAACCAACGCCTCGGCAACAATGCTTTCATACATTGCACCTTTATATATCGACAGATTCTTATTTGCCCGCAAGTCCTCCTGCGCTTCATCGTCAAGCAGAGCCACAAAAAGCCCCGTATCACAGAAATAAATCTTGAATTTATTTATATCTATATTGCCCTTAAGGGGAAGCTCGGGGAAATTCAGGCAATAGCACATATTTATCATTCCCGCATCTTCAAGCCATTCTATACACCCACGGTAATTTTTGAATCTTGCTCCTTTTTCCACCTGAGACAATTGAAACTTTTTGTTTTCACGGGCAAGCTGAACGGGAATACTGTTGAAAACATTAACAATTCTGCTCCGGTCAAGCCCCACGGCGTATTTTCTGATATCCTCTTTATAATCCGATATAAGCTGACGCTGCATTTCAAGCGTACCCTCAAATGTGCCGTTTGTAATATACTCCTTTACCACGGCGGGCATACCGCCAAGAATGCAATAATCGAGGAAAAGCGACGAAAAAACAGAATGCTCCAGTGCGGAAAACGGTTCATTCTCTTTCATATGTTCGAGCATACTGTCAATGACTGCGCTGTCGTAGCCCTTTGCCCACAGAAATTCCTCAAAGCTGAGGGAATACATTTGATAATCTTCTTTGTAACCGACGCTTGTGCTTTCAATGCGCTGATAATTTATACCCAACAGCGAGCCTGAGCAGATTACGTCAAAACGCCCATCTATTGAAAAAAATTTCAACGATGTGGCAATTTCCGGGTATTCCTGAATTTCATCAAAGAATATCAGCGTATTCCCGGCAACAAATGATTTTGACGGGTCGATAAGCGATATGTTTTTGATGATTTCATCCGTGCCGTAGCCATCGGCGGTTATATTTCTATATTTCGGCTCCGTCACAAAATTTATTTCGATAACACTTATATAGTTTTTTTCGGCAAACCGCCTAACTGACTCGGTTTTACCTATCTGCCGGGGACCTTTTATTATCAGCGGCTTTTTGTTTTTGTCATTTTTCCATTCGTCAAGGAACAAATCCACATTCCGTTTAAGATACATAATCCGCCCCCTATAACTGTTTTCAATAGTATTATACACTTTTTTGAGCGAATTATCAATAGGTTTTTACACTTTTTTGAGCGATTTTTTGACATTAAGTTACATTTTTTATAGCGAATCAAAGAGCGGAGGCGAAAGCCTCCGCTCTTAAGTTATGAGTTTGCCTTGCGGCAAACGTTATGATGCACTTTGTGCAACTATGATTTTCCCTGCGGGAAAAGTTATGATATGATCGCCGGGAAGTTTGGCGGAGCCAATCATAGTGTGCGAAGCACTCATAGTACGGCGAAGCCGTTCATAGTTTGCCGCAGGCAATCATAGTTCTTATTTCTTGAACTGCGGGCCGTATGCGGCGCAGGCACGGTAGTCCTGGCCCTCTTTGTCCATACCGAATGCGTTCCATGCTGCGGGACGGAAGATATCGTCCTCGGGCACGTTGTGCATGCATACGGGGATACGGAGCATGGAGCAGAGCGTGATAAGGTCTGCACCGATATGTCCGTAGGAGATCGCGCCGTGGTTTGCGCCCCAGTTGTTCATCACGTCATATGCGGACTTGAACGGGCTGCCGTTCTTGCCGTCACATCTGGGAGTGAACCATGTGCAGGGCCAAGTGGGGTTGGTTCTCTCCATAAGTGTATCCGTTACCTCGTCGGGAAGGTTTACGGTCCAGCCTTCTGCGATCTGCAGAACGGGGCCGAGACCCTTTACGAGATTCAGTCTTATCATGGTTGCGGGCATTTCCGCTCTTGTTACGAAATGGCTGGAGAATCCGCCGCCGCGGAAGTTATCGAAGCCTGCCTCGCACCAAACGGTGGCGTCGGTCATCTTCTTGATGTCTTCCTCGGTAACGTCCCACCACTGCTTCATAACGTGGTTGCCGTTCTCGTCGGTGCACGCGCCGCAGGCGTCGAGACAAGCCGCACCGGAATTGAGAAGGTGGATGATACCGCCGTTTTCTTTTGCGTGTCCCTCAAACTCGTAGCCGGTAACTCTCTTGGTTGCCTCGGGAGACCAGAAGGTACGGACGTCTGCGAAAA
>JAZLKW010000031.1:0-18071 GCA_045597805.1 Candidatus Avispirillum sp.
CACCTTGCGGCGGTTTTTTAGCGGTTAGCGGTTGGCGGATAAAACCGTTCGTTCCGCTGTAAAAGGAGCGGCGGGTTTGATAACCTCCCTCGTGTAGAGGGAGGGGGACCGGATTTGCCGGTGGAAGGATTGTTTTTCTGGACGATTACGAAAGGTTTTTGCTACACGAAAATAGTGCTGATGGACACCTCATCCACCGTCAGGGCTTGCTGCGCAAGCGAGTTTTGCTTCGCAAAAAAAACGGTCCCCCTTCCCCAAATTTAAGTATCACTTCGGCAAAGGCTCTGCCTTTGCGGGTACAACGTCAGCAGACCTCCCTCATATGCTGTTCTTTGACGTTGTACTGGGGAAGGCTATCTAACGCGCTCGTCCCGCTGACAGTGATGGGGGGTACCATCAAAGCGTTTGCTATGACGGGCGACCAATGGTCGCCCCTACGTGGTCTGCTGAAATCGTCAGGCCTCATTCGTCAAAAGCGGCGGGTATTGCCGCTTTTGCCACCTTCCCCCAAGGGGGGAAGGCTAATGGCGGCTTCGCCGCCTCTTAAAACTTAACTCTTAAAACATAAAACTCCTCACTCCTCACTCCTCACTCCGCGCTCAAAGCTCAAAGCTAAAAGCTCAAAGCTAAAAGAAAAGACCCCGGCGGGGTCTTTTCTTTTTTATTCATTCCTCACGCTCCGATCACGAGGATCTTGAGGATATTGAGGTCTACGGAGTTCACTTTTCCGTCGCCGTTCATGTCGGCAGAGGTCTCGGTGTCCGCAGTGCCGAGGATCATCTGTTTCATAAGGTTCGCGTCCTTGGCGTTCACTTTTCCGTCGCCGTCCACGTCACCGGGGATCGTCGTGACAGCCATGGGATCGGGCTCGCCGCATACGGTGCAGACACTGTTTTCATAGCTGTGTCCCAAAGCCTCCACGGGGTCGTAGGACTGGAACATCATGCCGCATCTGACACACTTTTCCTCGGTGATGCCGTCCTCCGTACAGGTAGGTCTCGTTCTTACGGGGAACACGGTATGGGGCTCTATGTCGAGGACCGTGCCGCACACTCCGCAGACCACGGAATGGGCGGTATCGTTCTTTTCCACATAGACGAAGAGGTCCATGTCGGAATGATGGGGGAGAGTCGAAACACCCTTGCTGTAACCGCAGATGGTGCAGGTGTATTTCTCGTTGCCCTCGGAGGTGCAGGTGGCGGCACTTCCCCCGGTCTTCACGAAGGTGCTGCCGACAGAATGGAGGGTGGGTATCTTTTCCGTTTTCACCTCTCCGCAAAGGGTGCAGGTGAAGGTCTTAGTTCCCATCTTGAGGCAGGTGGACGCGGCGGATACAGTTCCCTCGTCCCAGCGGTGGTCGCAGATACCTGCGGCAACGGCATCCTCCAGCTCGTCTCCCAGGCCCTTGCGGACTGCCGCCATTATATCGTACTCGTCCATACCGGAGGGCCATGCTGAGGTGGAGAAATTGCTGAGTGACAGGTATTTTACGTTATTCTTCGTAACCTGCGACACTATCGCCTTGGCGCGGTCACGGTTCTTTATTTCGGAAAGCATGGTGAGCATCTCGTACTCTTCCACGCTGTCGCGGAGATATTCCACACGGACCGAGCCTATCACCTTAACGCCTGCTATTCTTCCCATCATGGGGCCGTAGAACAGCTGACCGTTGCCGTATACCGAGCCGGTGGAGTTGTCGTACCACGTGCAGGTAGTTTTGGCACCTGTGACAGTTCTGTCAGGGTCGGCGCCGTACTCGTGCCAGTTGTTGGTGCCGTAGTAGAGGTAGCCTGTGACGTCGTTCTGGAACGCCTGCCAGAACATAAGCTTGGTCTGGAGACCTGTATTTTCAATAAGGTGGTTGCAGTAGGAATAACCGGTGTTATCACCGCAGCCGTACTCCCACATCTGATAATTTTCGTGTCCGGCCTCGGTCTTCAGAATGATTTCGGACATGATCCTGTCGTAGAACTCGCCGTAGAGGGTATCCCAGTTATAGGAAGCGGAGGTGAAAGCGTAGTTCGCGCCGCCGGGATAGTACACGCCGGAGATAAAACCGTTCATGTTGCGGACATTCCCGCCGTACAGTCTTATCATGGTCTGGGGCACGAAAGCATAAGTCATGGGACACCACACGGTGGCGCAGCCGGAGTCTATCATCTCCTGGTTTGCGTCCTTCTTCTGCCAATCAGCGTAAGACGAGAGCTGACGGGTATAGTAACCGTCCGGATAGGGAGTGTTCTCGTGATGAGGAACCACGAGGCGCGGTTCGGGCCACGCGTTCTTCACCATGTAGCCGATGTACTTGGTGCGGTCTATGTCCCATCCCGTCCAGGGCATCCAAGTAAGTCCGCATACGGGCTCGTCGGAGGTATAGAAATAGAATTTATCCTTTACCGTATCCCATATATCGGAATTATGCATCTCGTAATATATGTCATCGTAGTACTGGCAGTCGTACTCTGTATCCATATAGTATCCGCCGTAGCCGCCGCCGTGGGAGGTGACGCGGACGGAGTTCACACGGGGGTTCAGAAGATAGGGGTTTTCGGGGGTCAGCTCCCCGGGAATGTCCATGGCGCACAGGCGGTTTTCAAGGAAATAGTCATAGAAATCCTGATATGTACCGCCGTAGGAGACATCGTTTTTCAGGAAAAAGGAAGACTGGAAGGTGGTCTCCTCGGGGATCACGAAGTCCCACACATATGCGTACACTGTGGCGGTCTTGACCTGCCGGCCCTGCTCGTTTCTGATATTGAGCTGTGCGGAGTACCAGCCGGAGACGGTGTTCTCGGAGGACTTCAGGCGGATAAGGAACGCCTGGGACTTGCCGGCGTTGAGCTTGAAGGTCTTGACGTTGTCAAGGGGCGCTACGGGGTCGGGCACTTCGCCGTTGCGGATGATGGGGTTCGAGGAGTATCCGCCGAGGATGTTGCCGCGGTTCACGTTGGAGGTAGTGACGTACATCTCGTAGTATATCTCCGCCGGGACCGTGTTGCCGTGTCCGTCGGTGAAATCGGTGACGTCGGCGGTCATTTTCACCTTATCCACAGCGGAATACAGAACGAACTGCGCAGACTCTATCTCGTTTTTCGCCATGTAGACGGTATAGGTATCCATACCCGTCGGCGTTTTGTCGGAAGTGTAATTCTTTCTGAAGGAATGGTCGAACCAAAGGGATATACCCGGGTCCTCGTATTCCGCGGTCTGCACGACGTAGCTGTCGGCGGGATCGTCCGAGGTCGCCTCAGCAGTCCCGACAAATATGCAGAGAAGCACCAGGGTCGCGGTGCAGAGCAATATGGCAATCAGTTTTTTCATATTTACACCTCCGTATTCTGATTCCATTCTATCAAATAAATATGTTTCTGTCAACGAAAGATTTTTTTCAAATCCACGCACAAACACGAAAAAAAGTGCTATACTGACAGAAAAGACAAAAAGGAGGTGCGCCATGAACGGACAAGTACGGATGACCGAGGGCAATATCGCGGGTCATATCATAAGGTTTGCCCTGCCGCTTTTCCTCGGGAACCTCTTTCAGCAGCTTTACAACACTGCGGATTCCCTTATCGTGGGAAAAATGCTGGGCGAAAGCGCTCTCGCCGCAGTCAGTTCCGTCGGCACCCTCACCTTCCTGATGATCGGCTTCTTTCAGGGCGTGTTCATCGGCGCAGGCGTGGTGATCTCCAAATATTTCGGTGCAAAGGACACGAAGAACATGCGCCGCGCCATTCACACCACCGTGCTTTTCGGGGTTTTGGCAGGCCTGTTTCTGACCGTTTTCGGGATCACGGTCTCTCCCGTGCTTCTCCGCTGGATGAAGACCCCCGCAGAGGTCTTCCCGGAGTCGGTCTCCTACTGCACCGTATATTTTGCGGGCAGTCTCACCTTTGTCATGTACAACGCCTTCATGGGCATAATGCAGGCTGTGGGTGACTCCCGCCATCCCCTTTACTACCTCATCGTGTCCTCCTGCCTCAACGTGGTACTGGATATTGCCTTCATCGCCTATTTCAACGGCGGCGTCGGCTCGGCGGCGCTTGCCACCGTGATCTCGCAGCTGTTCAGCGTGTTCCTCTGTATGTGGCGGCTGTTGCGCATCGACACCGATTACCGGGTCAGGCTGCGGGAGATCCGCTTTGACCGCAGGATGCTCTCTCAGGTAATACGCATCGGTCTCCCCACGGGTGTTCAGAATTCCATCATAGGCTTCGCAAACGTTATCGTCCAGGCGGACATCAACGCCTTCGGGACAATGGCGGTGGCGGGGTGCGGCGCGTACCTCAAGATCGAAGGATTCGCCTTTCTGCCCGTCACCAGCTTCACCGCAGCCATCACCACCTTCGTGGGGCAGAATCTGGGCGCTAAGGAATACGACAGATCAAAGCGCGGTTCCCGCTTCGGCATAATCTGCTCGCTTCTCATTGCCGAGGTCATCGGTATTCTCATCTACACTCTTGCCCCGTATCTCATCGGAGCATTTACCGACGAGCCGCAGGCCATAGCATACGGCGTTCTCAAAGCCCGCACCTCTTCCCTGTTCTATTTCCTGCTGGCGGCAACGCACTGTCTTTCCGCGGTGCTCCGCGGCTCGGGAAAGTCCATGGTACCCATGCTGACCATGCTCGTATGCTGGTGTGTTATTCGTGTCGCGTTCCTTATGATCATGGTACCGATAACCGGGACCATCGACGTAGTCAACTGGGTGTACCCGCTGACCTGGTCTTTAAGCACCGTATTCCTAACGTTCTATTACATCCGGGCGGATTGGATCCACGGGCTGGAATAAAGCCGCAGACTCCGTCTGCGGAGATAAAAGAGAAGAGAAAAGAAAATGAAGCTTTTTGCCGTCGGCAAAAAGCTTCATCCACTATTCACTATTCACTCCGCCGCCGGAGGTGGCGGGCAAAAAAAGAGCAGGCACTTTCGTACCTGCTCTGCTTTTTATATTTACACGTTCATCCGTCAGCGCACGACCGTACGGTCCGCACGCGACAACTTGTCGGCCGCGGGGCCTTCCCCGCTTAGTCCTCGTCGTCCTCAACTTTAGCGTTGGCGATGATCTTCTGAGCTTCGTTTGCGGGTACTTCTTCGTATCTTACGAACTTGAAGGAATACTGGCCTCTGCCCTGAGTCATAGCGCGGAGAACGATGGTGTAGTCCATCATCTCACCGGAGGGAGCCTCAGCTTCAACAACGGTGTAGCCCTTACGCTTCTCGTCGGGGTTCATGCCCATGACTCTGCCGCGGCGCTTGTTAAGGTCGCCCATAACGTCACCGACCATGCCCTCGGGCACGGATACCTTCAGCTCGCCAACAGGCTCTAGGAGCACGGGGTTAGCCTGGGGAAGACCGGTCTTATACGCCAGCTTTGCCGCCAGCTTGAAGGAGATCTCGTTGGAGTCAACAGGATGGTAGGAGCCGTCGTACAGGTCTGCAGCGAGGTTAACTACGGGGTAGCCTGCCAGAACACCCTTCTGCATTGCTTCAAGAAGTCCCTTTTCAACTGCGGGATAGAAGTTCTTCGGAACGGTACCGCCGACAACGGACTGAGTGAAGGTGAGGCCTTCCTCTTCGCCGCGGCTGAATCTGATACGTACGTCACCGTACTGACCGGAACCGCCGGACTGCTTCTTATGCTTACCCTGTACCTCTACGGACTTCTTGATGGTCTCACGGTATGCTATTCTGGGCTCGGAGAATACCACCTTGGTGCCGTAACGGTTCTTCAGTTTGGATTTAACTACGTCGAGATGTATATCGGAAATACCGGCGAGAACCAGCTGCTTGGTCTCGGAGTTGTTCTCATAAACGAGGGAGGGGTCCTCATCCAGCAGTCTTGCGATACCGGTGGAGATCTTGTCCTCGTCGCCCTTTGCCTCTGCGGAAACTGCCTTTCTCATGTAAGGCTCGGGGAACTCGGTGCCCTTATAGGAAACTGCCGCACCTGTGTACAGAGTATCGTTGGTCGCAGTGTCTACCAGCTTCTGGAGCATGCCTATGTCGCCGCAGCAGAGGGTATCTACCTCGGTCTGCTTCTTACCCTTGAGGGTGTACATATGAGCGATCTTTTCCTGGCTGCCGGTGCGCGCATTGGTCAGGACCATATCCTTCTTGAGACAGCCGCTCATGACCTTGAACATGGACATCTTACCGAACTGGTCAACGATGGTCTTGAATACGAAGATGGATACGTCGCCGTCTTCCTTGATCTCAACGGGCTTCTCGTCACCGTCAACGATTGCGGCCTCGGTCTTCTTCGCGGTAGCCTTAGGGAAGGAGTCTGCCATAGCGCCCATGATAGTGCGGACGCCCCACAGCTTGGTGGCGGAACCTGCATATACGGGAACGATGTCGCCGGTGATGATACCATCGTGGAGAGCCTTTGCAGCCTCGTCGGGGGTGATCTCCTCGCCGTCGAAATACTTCATCATAAGCTCTTCGTCGGTGCCGGCGATAGCTTCGTTGAACTGGTCCTTGTACTGGTCGATGACACCGTTGAGCTCATCGTCCATCGCAACCTCTGCTCTGTTGCCCTTCTCGTCGAAGGTATAAGCCTTATTGTCAGCAAGGGATACGAACGTCTTCTTGCCTGCGTGGTCTACGGGAACCATTGCGGGGCAGACCTTTGCGCCGAACATATCTTTCAGCTGACTGAACACTCTGTCATAGCTTGCTTCGGGATCGTCACACTTGTTCATGAAGAACACGCGGGGCAGATTCTGTCTGTCTGCGTACTCCCATGCAAGCTCGGTACCGACCTCAAGGCCACCCTTACCGTCTACCATGATGACAGCGGCGTCTGCGGCTCTGATGCCCTCGAGCTCTTCACCGACGAAGTCGGGGTAACCGGGGGTGTCGAGAATGTTGATCTTTACGTTGTTGTGAATAAGGTTAGCTGTCGCAAGAGAAATGGAATAGTGTCTCGCGGTCTCCTCGGGATCATAGTCCATGACGGTATTGCCGTCGGTGACTTTTCCCATTCTGTCTACGTCGCCTGCGCAGAAGAGCATAGCCTCAGCAAGGGACGTTTTACCGCTGCCGCCGTGACCCAGCAGGCAGACGTTTCTCAGGTTGTTGGTGGTGATTTCAGCCATCGTTTCGGAACTCCTTTATTTAATGCATAATTAATTTTCGATACTGTTTCACAGTATTTCCATTATACATCGTAAACAACTGAGTTGCAACTGTTTTCCTTTTTGCGGTCGTAGAAATGAACTGCTGCTTTTTGTAAACTTTGCACAAATCGTACCCTTTTTATATACAGCAGACCCCGGAAATTGCCATAAGTCATTGACAATAGGCGCCTTTGGCGGTACAATTATGATGTAGATTTATAGGTTTTGTGAGGTATCGTTTTGACCGAGGTAATTCTCTGTAAATACGGCGAAATAATCTTAAAGGGCGCCAACAAGGCGACCTTTGAAAGTATGCTCTTAAAGGAGCTGCGCCGCCGGGCGAAGTTCGTGGGCGGCTTCTCCGTCAGATATAATCAGTCCACGGTTTACGTGGAGCCCACCGAGGAGGACGCCGACACCGACGAGATGTACGAGCAGGTGAAAAAGGTTTTCGGCTTCGCCTCCGTTACCCGTGCCGCCGTGTGCGAAAAGAACATGGACGACATAATGCGTGTGGCGCGGGAGTACCTCCCCGAAAAGCTTCGCGGTGTGAAGAAATTCCGCTGTGAGGCAAAGCGCTCCGACAAGAAATTTCCGCTGACGAGCCCTGAGATCGCCGCAGAGGTCGGCGGCGCCGTGCTTGAGGCCGTGCGGGGCATAAAGGTAGACCTCGACCACCCGGACGTGACCGTAAGAGTAGAGGTGCGCGAGAAATGGGCGTACATCCACGCGGGTCAGGACAAGGGTGCCGGAGGTATCCCCCTGGGGAGCGGCGGAAAAGGACTTCTGCTCCTTTCCGGCGGTATTGACAGCCCTGTTGCCGGACACATGATGGCAAAAAGAGGTCTTTATCTTGACGCGCTCTATTTCGAAAGCATTCCCTACACAAACGAGCTTGCCCGTGAAAAGGTTCTGACTCTTGCAAAGGAGCTTTGCGAATACACCGGAAGAATGAGAGTTCATATCATATCCCTCACCCATATTCAGGAGGAAATCAGAGACCGCTGCGATGAGGAATATTTCACCCTCATCCTCCGCCGTTTCATGATGAAATTGGCGAATAAAGTTGCCGCCGACAACTACTGCCAGTGTATTATCACCGGGGAGAGTCTCGGTCAGGTGGCAAGTCAGACCATGGGTGCGCTGACCGTTACAAACATTCTGGCTGATTTCCCCGTTTTCCGTCCCTGTATCGGACTTGACAAGGAAGAAATCGTCATCCGTGCCCGCGAGATAGGCACCTATGACACGTCCATCCTCCCCTACGAGGACTGCTGCACGGTCTTCACGCCCCGCCACCCCCGCACCAAGCCGGAGCTTGAAAAGGTTATCCGGGAAGAAGAAAAACTGGATGTCGAAGCGCTTCTGACGGAAGCTTATGAATCCAGATTCACCGAAAAGGTTGCACAGTTCGATGACTGAACATGATATTGACATTGCAAGAGAGGCTCTTCGCGGACACGTAAGATGTGCAGTCTGTCGTGACGGCGAGCTTCATTTATCCGAAGCCCGCGGGATCCGCCCCATGCTTGACTGGCTTGATGCCGACCCGGAGTTTCTCCGCGGCGCTTCCGTTGCGGATAAGGTTGTCGGAAGAGCTTCTGCCATGATCATGGTTTACGGCGGAGTGCGTGAGGTTTATACCGACGTTATCAGCACCCGTGCACTGGAGCTTCTTAAAGAAAACGGTATTCCCTGCATATATGTGAACACCTGCGATGCCATAGCAAACCGCCGCGGAGGCGGCATATGCCCCATGGAAAAAGCCGTGGCACCTGTGAAAGATCCGGCTGAGGCAATACCCGTTCTGAAAGCAAAGCTTTCCGAAATGGAGAGAAAAGGCTGACAAATGAAAAAGATTTTTGCATTAATTCTCTGTGCTATTATGCTTTCCGGCATGAGTACGGTTTGTGTCAACGCCGCAATGAGCGAGGATAATCATAATCTCAGCCTCACTCAGGCGTTCAAGCTTGACGACACCTACAAGGTCGGCGGTGCGGATATGGATATGGACGGCAGAGTCAAGCTTCTCTGGGTAAGCTGTGAGTTTATGGGACTTTCCGCCGCTTATCAGAGACTTTACGTCAACGGCGACAGCACGTCGAAAAAGCTCTACGAGGAGCGCTGCACGGAGCTTCACTCGTGGCTCATTGAAAACAACACGAAAATCTATATCGGTGATGCCTACAAGGTCCCCACAGAACTTGATCTCTCTGAAGATCCCGCAACACAGTTCTTTAACGGCGTCACCTCAAGAAAAGGCAGATAATATTTCAATCTTAAATAAGAGAGGTAAATTATGATCTACAACAAGGGCGAAGGCGAATTCAGAAACTGGATACTCGCCGAAAACGGCTACGGGGAGACCATTCCCTGTAAATTCGAGTCCATCATGAGCCAGTGCAACGGCTATATGGGTATCCGTGCGGTGACCGAGGAGCTCCCCACACCCAACAGATACACCCAGGTTTCGGGTATGTTCAACCGTCTTCCCGAGGACCACTGCAACGAGATCGCGCCCTCCGCAGATTTCACCGAGATGAAGATCTACATCGGCGGCGAAGAAGTGGGCGAAGCCGGAATGATCAAGGATACTTACGACCGTTACATCAACTTCAAGAACGGTCTGCTTGTAAGATCCTACACCTGGAAGAACTCCAAGGGACAGAAATTCGACCTCAAGTTCCGCCGCGTTGTATCCCTCGCAAATAAGCATCTCGTCGCTTTCGAGACCGAGATCACTTCCCTCCGCTGCGGCGCCGACATCAGGATCGTCACCGGCATCAACGGCGAGACCACTCCCAAGCCGCAGCACCATCTGCCTATTTCGGCAAGCGCTGAAAACGGTGTGCTGAAGGTAGCCACGAAGACATCCCAATCCGGCATTCTCTTCTACACCGCAGCGTCCGTGGATATTGACCGCACGGCAGAATTCACCCACTCGGCAAGCGGCAAAAAGGCAATTGTCGAATATAACTTCAGACTGGGTGCGAAAGAGACCGTTAAGATCAACAAGCGCGCCGTGCTTTACACCAATCGTGACCGTGAGCGCGACGGCTGTTCCCTCTTCTGTCTCGAGGACACCGCAGAGCGCGAGCTGAAAGCCGCACGCAACCGTTCCTTTGACTGCATCTTCGCGGAGAGCGCGGAGAAATGGGCGGAGTTCTGGGACGCACGCGACGTCATCATCGAATCCGAGAACGAGACCGACCAGCTGGCGATTAGATTCGCCCAGTATCACCTGAACGGTATGAACCCTTCTCACGACAACAGAATGAACATCGGCGCGAAGGGTATTTCCGGCCCCGGCTACTACGGCCACACCTTCTGGGATACCGAGAACTACATGCTTCCCTACTTCATTTTCGCTGCCCCCGAGGAAGCCAGAAGCCTCTGCGAGTACCGTGTCAACTGTCTTGACGCATGCCGCGAGTACGCAAAGAAGGCAGGCTGCACAGGCGCCCGCTATGCATGGGAATCCTCATGGATCACCGACGGCGAGTCCACCCCCGACTGGTGCGACACCGGCGACCTTGAGCTGCACATCACCGCCGACGTTGCTTTCGGCGCTTACTATTATTACATAGTCACCGGCGACGACGACTTCATGGAGCGCGGCGGCTACGAGCTGATCTTCGAGTGTGCGAAGTTCTGGGCATCCAGAGTGGAATACAACCGCTCCAAGAAGCGCTACGAGATAAACGACGTTATCGGCCCCGACGAATACAAATCCCACGTTAACAACAACGCTTACACCAACTACATGGTGCACAACTGCATCGCCATCGCCATGGAGTATGCGAAGAAGCTGGAAGAGACCGACCCCGAGCTGTACGTGAAGCTCGACAAAAAGATCGGACTTAAAAAGGCTTACGGCGAGTGGGAAAAGAAGATCGACAAGATCTATCTGCCCCGCGAGAACGAAGACGGCATCATCCCCCAGGACGACACCTTCCTCACCCTGCCCCGCGTTGACGACGGCGTGCACAGCATTTCCCTTGACAAAGAAGCGAGAGATAAAGCAGGCAAGCTGGGCTACGGAGAGTGCATGGTATCAAAGCAGGCGGACGTTACCGCTCTGTTCTACATGCTGGAGGACCTGTTCTCCGCAGAGTGCAAGACGAAGAACTTCTACTTCTACGAGAGATGCTGCTTCCACGATTCCAGCCTCTCCCTTTCCACTTACTCCGCTCTGGCGGCAGACCTGCACGAAGAAGAGACCGCTTACCGCCTCTTCTCCCGTGCGACCATGATCGACATGAGCCCCTTCACCGACTCCGAGACCGGCGTTCATTCCGCGTCTCTGGGCGGTCTGTGGCAGTGCTGTGTTCTGGGCTTCGGCGGCGTGCGCCGTTACGGCAACGAGCTTCGTATCCAGCCAAACCTGCCCGACGAGTGGAAATCCGTTTCCTTCGGTATCTACTGGAGAGGTCAGCGTCTTGAGATATTCGTTGACCACGAGACCCTCAACGTGAAGAACCTCACCGGAACGGCTGACGTTCAGTTCCTCTGCAACGGCAAGATCTGTTCTGTCGGCAACGGGATCACGGTCAAGTATAAGGAAATCTGAATCCTGCAAAACGGTGAATTGTAGTTTGTCGCTGACTTCTTGAAAGTTTTCGCCCGCCTTTTTCAAAAGGCGGCGGGGTCAAGGGCGCGCAGCCCTTGTTTCCGGCACTCTTTTTGCCAAGCTTTTTCTCGTGCCTGCTTAGGCGAGAAAAAGCGGCTGACGGATAGCAACATCAAACCGTAGGACGCTTTTCTTTGGCACAAGAGGCGCAAAGAAAAGCTATGAAAAGAAACGCCGATATGCGGGGCGCCGCCCCGCGCCCTGCGGCTTTTTAAAAAAAGCCGGCAAAAACTTATACACAGGTCAAGTGCTCGCCAGACTACAATTTACCCGCAAAAGTATAACTTCAACATAAGGAAATAACATGAAAAAAGCGATAATATTCGACCTTGACGGTGTTATCACCGACACGGCGCAGTATCATTTCGAGGCGTGGAAGCTGCTTGCGGACTCTCTTTCTTTCAAATTTGACCGCGCCGACAACGAGAGGCTGAAGGGCGTTTCCCGCATGGATTCCCTCAACATCATCCTTGAGATAAACGACGCTCTCGGCCGCTTCACCGTTGAAGAAAAAGAGGCGCTGTGCAAGAAAAAGAACGACAACTACGTTGAGCTGATAAAGAAGGTCACCCCCGCCGACATCCTGCCCGGAATTTCGGAGCTGATGGACGAGGCGGAGAAAAACGGTATCAAAATGGCCGTTGCCTCCGTCAGCAAAAACGCCCCCGCCGTGCTGACAAGCCTCGGTCTTATCGACCGTTTCGACTACATCGCCGACGCGAAGAAGATAACGAAGTCGAAACCCGACCCGGAGATCTTCGCCGTCTGCGCCGAGGCTCTGGGATTTGAGGGTGCTGACTGCGTGGGAATCGAGGACTCCCAGGCGGGAATCGAATCCATCCACGCGGCGGGCATGAAGTCCGTGGGCATCAACGTGACGGTCACCTCCCGAGAGCCCGACGTAGTACTTAAGTCCACGTCCGAATTGACCTTCGACATGGTGGTAGAATAATGAAAAAACTGTTTGCTCTGATGCTTGTCTGCGCTCTAATGCTCTGCTCCTGCGGAAGAAATACCGCGGAGGAGAGCGGGACGGACAAGCCCTCGGACGCACCCGTGCCCGAGGGGGTCTTCTCCGATTTCGATCTTGAATGCGGAGAGGGACCCGCGCCCGTTTTTGTAAAGCTTTCGGGCACCTCAGCCGAGATAGACGGCGAGGGCGCCGCCCTTGACGGAAACGTTATGAAAATCACCATGGCGGGCACCTACGTGCTCTCCGGAGATTTTTCCGGCACGGTAGCGGTTGAGGCGGAGAAGACCGATGACGTTCACCTGATCCTTGACGGTGCTTCGATCTCCTCTCCCGACAGCGCCGCCATATACGGTGTCTGCTCCGACAAAATAGTCATAACCCTGGCTGAAAACACGGAAAACACTCTTTCCGACGGCACCTCGTACTTTGTAAATAAAGGCGATGAGCCCAACGCCTGCATCTTTTCCGATGACGACCTTACCGTAAACGGCACGGGAAAGCTGAACGTGACCGGAAACTGCAACAACGGCATCGGCTCGAAAAACGATCTTCGGATCGTATCCGGTGACATCACCGTGACCGCGGTGAAGAACGCCCTTAAGGGCAACGATTCCGTTGTTATCGGCGGAGGCACTCTGGTGCTTGGCGCCGGCAAGGACGCCGTGAAGTCCGACAACGAGACCGAGGCCGAGCGCGGATATGTTTCCGTCTACGGCGGCAGCATTACGATCACAGCAGGAGACGACGGCATTCAGGCCGTTGCCGCCATCGAGATTTCGGGCGGGCACGCCGACATCACCGCCGCCGACAATGCTCTAAACTGCGACGGCAGGCTGAACGTGAAAAACGGCTGCGTTACCGAAAAATAAAAAAATCCCCGCCGCAGCCCTGCGGCGGGGAAAATATCATATGGCTCTGAAATAGCTTTCCGCGGCGGCGAGAAGAAGTTCCGGGGCGTTCGCCATTGCGTACTCCGTATCGTACCCCTCTCCTATGGGTATGACCGTGACCCCATCGGGCACAGCGACACCGTCCGTGGAGCCGCAGAAGATGACGGCGGGAACATCTCCCCTCGCCTCCAGCACTCCGCCCACGGCCTTGCCCATGAAGCTCTGTCTGTCGAATCTGCCCTCGCCGGTAATGATAAGGTCGGACAGGGCGGCGGCGTTTCTGAAATCATAGACCTCCATCATCGCCTCGATGCCGCTCTTCATTTTCGCGTTAAGGAAAGAAAGCGCGCCGAAGCCGATGCCCCCGGCGGCACCTGCGCCGGGTGTGTTTTTTTCGTCTCTGCCGCAGACTCTGCGGACCACGGAGGCAAACTTTCGCGCTCCGTTTTCGAGGCGGATGACGTCACTTTCGGATGCGCCCTTCTGCGGCGAAAATACCTTCGCGCAGCCGCAATCTCCGAGAAGCGGATTTTTCACGTCGCAGAGGACCGTGAACTCCACCTCTCTGTATTTCGAGAACGCCTGGTTGAATTCCACGGTCTCGACCCGTTCGAGACTGCCTCCCACGGGGGTGAAGTGGTTTCCGCATATATCGACGAAGCTTACTCCCATAGCGGAGAGCATACCCGCACCAAGATCGTTGGTACAGCTTCCGCCCAAAGTCAGCAGGATCTTTGAGGCGCCCCTTGAGGTGGCATACGATATCATCTGCCCCACTCCGTAGCTGGAGGTGCGTATGGGGTTGGACCGTCTGCCCGCAAGCGTGAGACCTATTGCCTGCGCGCTCTCGACGACTGCCGTTCTGCCGCCGTTGACGAACGCCACGTGCGCCGCGGTGTTCTTTCCTCCGGGACCCTCCACGGTGACCTTTTCGATGGTGCCGCCCAGCGCCGCAGATATGAGCGCGGCGGTTCCCTCGCCTCCGTCCGCGAGAGGCATGGATACCAGCTCGAAATCGTCGAACACCCTTTTTGCCGCCTGGCCCATGACCCTGCAGAAACGCTCGGCGGATATGCTGCCCTTGAACGAGTCGGGCGCTGCAAGAATTTTCATTTTCATGACCTCCAACTTTTTCTAATATAATTATAACATACAGCTACGCAAATTGGAAGACTTTTTTGTGAAAAATCACTATTTTATTGAAAGGAGCACGGTATGGATTATCTGAACGGTGACATAAAAGAAAAAGACACGGTAAACGGTACCGTGGACTCCGTAATATATCAGTCCGAGGAAAGCGGATACACCGTCTGCGAGATCGAGGACGAAAACGGGTATCCGCAGACCCTTGTGGGCATAATGCCCTATATTGCCGAGGGCGATATCATCACCGCCGCGGGAAAATGGGTGAATCATCCCACCTACGGCAGGCAGTTCAGGGTCGAGATGTACGAGAAGACCCTGCCCTCGGACGAGGATGACATTTTCCGTTATCTCGCCTCCGGCGCTATCCGCGGCATCGGCCCCAAGACTGCCGAGAAGATCGTGGACCGCTACGGGGCGGACGCCTTTGACGTTATAGAAAACCATCCGGACTGGCTTGCCGAGATCCCCGGGATCTCCCGCAAAAAGGCTCTTGAAATATCCGACAGCTTTTCGGATATGAGCGGGGCGCGCAGCGTTATGATGTTCTGCGCAGATTATTTCGGCTCCGCCACCTCCATGAGAATATACAGAAAATGGGGAGGGGACGCGGTAGACCGCATTAGGCAGAACCCCTATTCCCTCTGCGAGAATTTCTCCGGGATCGGCTTTTCACGTGCCGATTCCATCGCCGCATCCTGCGGCATCGCCCACGACAGTCCCGACAGGATCTGTGCGGGCATCTCCTATACTCTGGGGCTCGCCGCGAGGCAGGGCGGACACACCTGCCTGCCACGGGAAACGCTCATCACCGAGACAGCGCGCACCATCGGAGTAGAGGAAGAAGAGGTAGTTCCCTGTCTCGGCATAATGCTCGCGTCGGGAAAGCTCGCTCTCGTAAGTGACGGGGAAAAAGAACTGATATACCTTGCGAGATACCGCCGCGCCGAGCTTTTCTGTGCCGATAGGCTCCGCCGTATCAGCCGTGAATGTCCCTCCGTTTCCGCCGATGATATCGGCGCTTTCATCAGAAAGACCGAGGTGCAGTCGGGAATAGAATACGCGAGTCTCCAGAGAGAGGCTATCTTCGCAGCGCTGCGCGAGGGCGTGATGATCCTTACCGGAGGCCCCGGAACGGGCAAGACCACGGTCATAAAGGGGCTTATCTCCATCTTCGACGCCATCGGGCTGAGAGTGGCGCTCTGTGCGCCCACGGGACGCGCCGCCAAGCGTATGAGCGAGGCGACGGGCTGTGAGGCGAAGACAGTGCACAGACTTCTGGAAATGGAGCACGGCGACGATGACGATGAGCCGCGCTTCGCCCGCTGCGAGCAATTCGCTTTGGACGAGGACACGATCATCGTGGACGAGTCCTCTATGATAGATATAATGCTTCTCGAGTCGCTGCTCCGTGCCGTGAAGCCCGGAAGCAGGCTGATTTTCATCGGTGACCGTGACCAGCTTCCCTCCGTGGGCGCGGGGAACGTGCTCGCCGACATAATCGACAGCGGAGCTTTCCCCACGGTACGCCTGACCGAGATCTTCCGCCAGGCGGAGGAAAGCCGCATCATCGTCAACGCCCATCTCATAAACGAGGGAAAAATGCCTCTCATCGACAACAAGTCCGGCGATTTCTTCTTCATCGGCAGAAGCCTTGACGCCGATATTGCCGCGACGGTGGCGGATCTGGTAAAGACGAGGCTCCCGAGGGCATACGGCGAAAAAATATCCGAAGGAATACAGGTCATAACCCCGTCCCGAAAGGGAGAAGCGGGGACCGTCGCCTTGAACTCACTTCTGCAGCAGAAGCTGAACCCGCCCCAAAAAGGCAAAAAGGAAAAGGAAGCCCACGGGATATTGCTGCGCGAGGGTGACCGCGTCATGCAGAACAAGAACGATTACAGCGTGGAATGGGAAAAGGACGGATACGAGGGGCTGGGCATATTCAACGGTGACATCGGTACCCTTAACGATATAGACACCGCATCGGGCCTCATGGGGCTCGACTTCGACGGGAGGGTGTGCGATTACGACTTTTCCCAGCTGGACGAGCTGGAGCTAGCCTACGCGATCACCGTACACAAGAGTCAGGGTAGCGAGTACCCCGTTGTAATAATACCCTTATACAACTGCGCACCCATGCTCCTCACCAGAAATCTTCTCTACACCGCCGTGACGAGAGCTGAAAAAATGGTAATTCTCGTGGGCAGGACGGACGTTCTCGAGCGTATGGTAAGCAACAACAGATGCGCCGTACGCCATTCCGGGCTCTGCCGCAGCATAAAAGGCGATGAGCGGTAAACTTCCTTTATTAGACCTTATCGCCGCACGGTATTCGAAGCTTCTAAACACTTTTTTCGTGAAAAAGTGCATAATCTGCGGTGAGCCCCTTTGGGATAAGGACGAGATATGCCCGGAATGCCGGAGGATATGGGAGGCGGCGCGCCTTTCCCGGTGTACGGTATGCGGAAAAACCGCACGCGCCTGCGCCTGCCGACCCTTGCTTCTCACGGCGACGGAGAGGTGCGGTGAGCGATTTCTCTCATCTCTCGTGTTTTTCGGAAAGCCGGACAGCGACGACGAAAGGGATCTCGCCGTGCGCTGCGCGGTCACGGCTCTGAAAAAGTCCTCCGACCGACGGTGTGTCAAATTCGCCGCATCGCAGATGGCGGCGGATCTGCTCCGCTATTTTATGGCGGAGGGCGAAAAGCCGGAAGAATGGATATTGTGCTGGCCGCCGAGGACTCGCTCACGGATACGCTCTTTCGGCTTCGACCAGAGCCGGGAGCTTGCCGAAAGCATTTCAGAATACAGCGGCATACCCGCAAGAAGCATATTCACGAGGGCGGGCGACGAGCTGATGAAAACTCTCACACTGCCTGAACGCAGGCGTGCCGCCGAAGGGTCGCTGGCATTGAAAAAGACATCCGTCGCGGGAAAGAAATTCGTCATCGTGGACGATATCATCACCACGGGGGCAACCGTCAACGCGGCGGCATCCCTCTTACTGGAAGCGGGAGCGCTGTCGGTATTCCCCGTTTCCTTTGCGCGCACGAGGGTGAAAAAGCGAAAAGTAAAAAGAAAGAAGCCGCAGGATCACCCGTGGTTTCTGAAGATATGATACTGCGGTCGGCGGCTGGTGGCTGCGGATTAAACCGTTCGTCCCGCTATGTACGGAGCGGACAGTTCAGTAAGCCTTCCCCAGTACAACGTCAAAGAACAGCATATGAGGGAGGTCTGCTGACGTTGTACCCGCAAAGGCAGAGCCTTTGCCGAAGTGATACTTAAATTTGGGGAAGGGGGACCGTCTTTTT
>JAZLKW010000032.1:0-12795 GCA_045597805.1 Candidatus Avispirillum sp.
CGGGATCCGCGGGGGCGGGGCACTTGGACATAAGCTCGGACGCGTTCTGCACCTTGGGGAATGCGATAACTTCTCTGATGTCTTCAAGTCCCAGCAGAAGCGTTACCAGTCTGTCAAGTCCGAATGCGAGGCCGCCGTGAGGAGGTACGCCGTACTTGAATGCTTCAAGGAGGTAGCCGAACTTTTCGTCGGCGCGCTTTTCGTCGATACCGAGGACGCGGAACATCATCTGCTGACGCTCGGTGGTATGTATTCGGATTGAGCCGCCGCCCAGCTCAGTTCCGTTGAGGACGATATCGTACGCACGGGCACGGACCGATCCGGGATCGGACTCGATCTTATCTACGTCCTCTTCCATGGGCATGGTGAAGGGATGGTGCATCGCCTTATATCTGCCCTCGTTCTCGTCGTACTCGAAGAGCGGGAACTCGGTGACCCACAGGAAATTGAATTTGGATTTATCAATAAGTCCCATTCTCTTCGCGACCTCGCAGCGGAGGGCACCCAGAGAATCGAAGACGACCTTATCGCGGTCAGCTACGACGAGGCCAAGGTCGCCCTTCTCTATGCCGAGCTTTGCCGTGATCTTCGCGCACTCTTCCTCGGTGAGGAATTTCGCGAAGGAGGAGGAAACTGCGTCCTCTGCGAACTTATACCACGCAAGTCCCTTTGCGCCGTAGGTCTTTACGAACTCGACCAGGGAGTCGATCTCTTTTCTTGACATCTTCGCGCCGCCGGGAACGCGGATACCGCGGACGGAACCGCCGTTCTCAACGCAGTTGGCGAACACGCCGAAGCCGCAGCCGCGTACTTCTTCGGAAAGGTCGCAGAGCTCGAGGCCGAAACGGGTATCGGGCTTATCGCTGCCGTATCTCTCCATGGCTTCCTTCCAGGTCATTCTCTTGAAAGGGATCTCGAGAGGCTTGTGCATGAACTCATCGAATATCTTCTTGATGAAGCCCTCGTTGACGGCGATGATATCCTCTTCGTCGGCAAAGGAAAGCTCCATATCTATCTGTGTGAACTCGGGCTGACGGTCAGCTCTCAGGTCCTCGTCTCTGAAGCAGCGGGCGATCTGGATATAGCGGTCGAACCCGGAATACATGAGCAGCTGCTTATAGAGCTGAGGTGACTGGGGAAGCGCATAGAAGCATCCGGGATGGACGCGGGAGGGGACCAGATAGTCTCTTGCTCCCTCGGGTGAGGGCTTGATGAGGTTGGGGGTCTCGATATCTATAAAGCCCTGGTCACGGAAATAGTTTCTCGCGATATTGGTGATCTCGGAGCGCGCAAGGATATTTTTCTGCATATCGGGGCGTCTGAGGTCGAGGAATCTGTACGTCAGTCTGGTCTCGGAGTTGGTCTCGCTGTTCTCAACTATGGGGAAAGGAGGGGTCTGCGCTTCGGAGAGGACCTTATAGGAGTCCACCGCGACCTCGATCTCGCCTGTGGGCAGATTGGGATTTACGGCGCCCTCGCCGCGGTGACGGACTACGCCCTTTGCGCAGAGGACGAACTCGCTTCTGGTGGTGAATGCCGCCTTGAAGATATCCTTATCGGTATTCTCGTCGAATGCGAGCTGGATTATGCCCGTTCTGTCGCGAAGGTCGATGAAGATAAGGCTTCCTAAGTCTCTCTGTCTCTGGCACCAGCCGAGTACCGTTACTCTTTCGCCTACGTTCGCGGCGGTAAGTGTGCCGCAGTAGTGCGTTCTTTTATCGTTTCTTTCAAACACTTCCATTTTTATGTACCTCTATATTTGATATCAAAATAATGTGTCACCGCGTCGCGTAAGTCGTCGACCACCAGGTCGGCGCCCGCCTCCGTGAGCTTTTCACGGCAGAACGAGGTAGTGACTGCGGCGGCTGTCATACCCGCTGCCTTCGCCGCCATGACGCCGGAAACGGCATCCTCGAACACAAGACAACGGGAGGGATCGGTATCGCACTTCCCCGCGGCTTTAAGAAAAATATCGGGGGCGGGCTTTTTCTTTTCCACTTCATTTCCGGAAACTATCGTTCTGAAGATGGAAAGCTCCACGCCCACGCAGGAAAGGTTTACGTTGACCTTATAAAGTCCCGCGGACGATGCCACGCATATGGGGATGCCCGCTTCGTGCAGGGACATGAGCACCGTTCTGCTCCACGGGAACACGGTGAGGGTTTCGGGGGCGTACGCGCCGTACAGGTCGTAGGCGTCCTTCTGCATCTGCGGGGTGAAAGGCACGCCGTGGGCTTTGGCGACCTCGCCTATATAGAGCACGTCGCCCATGCCGGTATACGGTGTGAATTCCTCATGTTCGGGATAAACGCCGTACTTATGCAGTGCGTCCGCGCAGGCGCGCTTGAAGGTGGCTTCGGAATCCACCAGAACGCCGTCCATATCAAATATTACAAGTTCCGGTCTCACCGTACCACCGCCTTTCTTTACTAAAAAATCATTATATCATCGTATTCTCTTAAATGCAATAGTTTTCAGCATTTAATTACAGCGGTGCACAGCGGGGGGACGGTTCCCGGGAATTTTGTGCCCGAGAGAAGCTCTGTGCCGCTTTCGTCCACGGTGAGAGGCGTATCTCCCGCATTTGCGGCGACCACTATCTGAAGGTCCTCCGATGTGCGTTCAAAGACAATAAAGCCTTTTCCGGAGCAACGTACGCTGAAATCGCCGTTTTTGAATACGGGCAGTTTACGTATCTCGCCGAGGAGCTTATAGTGGGCGACGAGCTCGCCGTCCTCGCGTCCCCACGGGTAAGGCCTGCGGCAGAAGGGGTCCCGTCCGCCCTGCAGTCCCGCCTCGTCGCCGTAGAAGACGGAGGGAACTCCATAGACCGTGAACTGCACGGCGGAGGCTATCATCAGAAGCTTTTTGCCCCGTTCGTACTCCGTATTCGTCATGTAGTGCCCGGACAGGTCGCGGTTTTTCAACTTTTCGTATTTCCCGTCGCCGAGAACAGTGATTATCCTCTCCGTATCGTGGGTACCGATTATGTTCATAAGGCTATGGGAAACGCAGGCGGGGTACGAGGAATATATTTCCGTGAGCTCGCGGGCGAGCTCTTCCCCGTCGCCGTAGAGGAGAAATGAAAGAAGCGCCCGGCGGAACGGATAGTTCATTACTGAATCGAGCTGTTTTCCCCGAAGGTATCTTCTGCGGTGTCCGTAGGCTATTTTATCCGCGGCGTTCTCCCAGACCTCGCCGATTATCACGGCGTCGGGATCGGCCTCCTTTACGGAAGCGCGGAAAAGGTCGAGGAATTTATCGGGAAGCTCGTCCGCCACGTCCAGACGCCAGCCGCCGACTCCCATTTTTACGTATTTCGTGCCTATGCCGCCGGGGGCGGCAAAGTATTTTAGACAGTTGTCGTTCTCGTGGTTCAGTTTAGGGAGTATCTCCACGCCCCACCACGATTTATATTTGCCGTCTTTATCGAAGAAATACCAGTCGCGATAGGGGGAATCGGGATTTTCCCATGCACCGTTCCCATATTTTCGGCATTTGTCGAAATATATGCTTTCGTCTCCGGTGTGATTGAACACGCCGTCGAGGATGACCTTGATTCCGTACTCACGGCTTTTTTCTATGAGCTCGCCCAGAGCTTCGTCGCCGCCGAAGGCTTCGTCCACCTTCGTATAGTCGCAGGTATCGTATTTATGGTTGGACTTTGCGCAAAAGACGGGCGAAAGATACAGGACCGTTACACCCATCTCTTTAAGGTAGGACAGCTTTTCGGTGATGCCGTAGAGGTCGCCGCCGAAAAAGAGGTCATTTTTCACGAAGTCGCCGGGCTCCTCCCCGTACTGGGAAACGGGAGCGTTCCAGTCATTTTCGTTCACGGCGTCCTCCCTTACGGGCGACTTTCCGCTTTTATTGAAGCGGTCCACGAAGATATGGTACATGACGCCGCCGGCAAACCAGTCCGGCACCGTAAAGTCATTCTCGTAAACCAGCAGTCTCAGGGGAGTTCCCCGCCGCTCGCTGAAGGTGACGTTACAGTTGTCGCGGGTATCGGAATAAAGCCTGTCCCTTCCGCGCTGCAGTATTATTTCATAATAGAAAAGTCCCTCTCCCTCGAGAGACAGGTCATAAGAAAGGGAAAACACTTCCCCGCCGTCCCGTGAAAGCGGGATCTCTCTCGGCTCTTCCCCGTCACGCCGGATCGAAAAGATCGCTCCGGTGACGCCGAAGACGCGGGGGCAGGTTATTTCCAGCTCCATGACGGCACACGACGGAAAAGCCCCGCGGGAGGTCTTCTCCCGCGAAGCGTTTACCGTTACATATTTCGTGAGTTCAATTGCCGAATTGCGGCAAAGCGCCTCCGTCAGTTTTATCAGCATATTATTTTACCGGCTCAATATGCCAGATCCTGTCTGCGTATTCCTTTATACTGCGGTCCGCGGCGAATTTGCCGCCGCCCGCAATATTCATGAGGGACATTCTGTTCCATTTTTCGCGCTCGAGGTACTTTCCGTTCATCTTGCCGTGTACCATCTTATAGGACTCGAAGTCCGCCATGCACATGAAGGGGTCGGACACGAGCAGGTACTCGGATATATGGGCGAAGGACTGACCCGCAAAGCCTGCGGCGATACGGTTCACTATCCTCTGCAGGTCCGCGCTGCCGTGGTACCAGTCGGAGCTGTGATAGCCGCGGTCCCAGAGCTGTCTGGCTTCATCCGCCGACATACCGAAGGTGAACATATTCTCGGGGAAGCATTCCTGCGCCATCTCGATATTGGCACCGTCAGCCGTACCGATGGTGAGGGCGCCGTTGAGCATGAGCTTCATACAGCCCGTGCCGCTGGCCTCCTTGCCGGCGAGGGATATCTGCTCGGATACCTCTGCCGCGGGCACCAGCTTTTCGGCGAGGGTGACGTTATAGTCCTCCATGAAGAGCACGCGGATCTTCTCTCTGACGGCGGGATCGTTTTCGATCTCCTTCGAGAGGCACCATATAAGGCGGATTATTTCCTTTGCCATGCGGTAGCCCGGAGCCGCTTTCGCGCCGAAGATGAAGGTCTGCGGCAGTATTTCGGCGCCCGGGTTTTCCTTTATATCAAGATACAGGTCTATGATATTCATGGCATTTAAGAGCTGGCGCTTATACTCGTGCAGTCTTTTTATCTGAACATCGAATACGCTGTCCGTATTGAGGATGACGCCGCAGCGCTCCTTTACCTCTTTCGCGAAGGCTAGCTTATTTTCCCGCTTTATTTCGCCGAGACGGTCAAGAACTGCCTTATCATCGGCGAATTTCCGCAGCTCCGCGAGCTTTTCGGGATCTTTTGCAAAGCCGTCGCCTATACAGTCGGTAATAAGTGCGGCGAGCCCCGGGTTGGAGTAGTTCAGCCATCTGCGGTGGGCAACGCCGTTGGTGACGTTATCGAACCGCTCCGGCCACATTCTGTAAAAGTTCTTGAAGGTTAGGTCGCAGAGGATATCGGAATGGATCCTCGACACGCCGTTGACGTGCTGAGAGGCGATTATGGCGAGGTTCGCCATTTTCACTTTTCCGCCGCTGAGAGGCGCCATATCGGAAATTCTGTCCCAGTTGCCGGGGTACTTTTCCCATACCTCGCGGCAGAATCTCTCATTGATCTCTTTTACGATCATATAGATCCTGGGAAGGCGGAGGCGGAACAGGTCCTCGTTCCACATTTCCAGAGCTTCGGGGAGCACGGTATGGTTCGTATAGGTGACCGTTCTCGTGACTATATCCCACGCGGTCTCCCAGCTGAGGCAATAATCGTCCATGAGTATTCTCATAAGCTCGGGCACACAGAGCGCGGGGTGGGTATCGTTTATATGCACCGCCGCCTTTTCGGGCAGGGTGAGGATGTCGCCGTAGACTGCCATATGGTCACGGACTATGCTCTGACAGGAGGCGGACACCATGAAATACTGCTGTGTGAGGCGCAGAAGCTTTCCCTCGTAGTGGTTATCTGAGGGATAGAGCACCTTGCATATTATCTCGGCGTTGACGGACGATTCAAGCGCTCTGGAATATTCGCCCGCGGCGAAAAGGTCCATGCTGAAATCGTCGATATCCTCCGCCTTCCACAGTCTCAGCTGTGATACGGCCTTTGAGTCCGCGCCGCTTATCATCATATCGTAGGGTACGGCATCGATCTCCTCGGCGTTATCGTATATTATCTCAAGTCTTCCGTCCTGCCAGTTTTCCCTTACCTGTCCGCCGAAGCGCACTCTGTACTTTCTGTCGGGACGGCGGGTGAGCCAGACGTCACCGCCGGGGAGCCAGTTATCGGGGAGCTCCACCTGCAGGCCGTCCTCCATTATTTTCTGTTTGAAGAGGCCGTACTGGTAACAGATCGAAAAGCCTGTCGTGGGGTATTCCTGAGAGGCGAGAGCGTCCATGAAGCAGGCGGCAAGGCGGCCGAGGCCTCCGTTGCCCAGCCCGGCGTGGGGCTCGCACTCATAAAGCTCCTCGGGGGTGGTGCCGAAGGCACTGAGGGCCTCTCTGTACTCCTCGGTGAGCCCGAGGTTATGAAGATTGGTCTTCAGGGAGCGTCCCACCAGAAACTCCATGCACATATAATAAACTCTCTTTTTGCCGCGGAGGTTTACTTCGTTCTTGAAGTCACTTCTCCTTTGGCTGAGCGTATCGCGCACGGTCATGGCACAGGCGCGGTAGAGCTGTTCCTTTGTGGCTTCCTCGGGGGTGGATCCGAAATATCTCGAAAGCCTGGTTTTTATTTCTTCACGCACTTCATGTGCGTCGGGTCTCGAATTCATTTTTTCTGTCCTTTATTCTATTGAATTATACATTTCCAGGTATTTTGCGGCGGAGGTGTCCCATGAGAAATCCTCCGTCATGACCTTTTTCCTCAGGCGCATGAAAGCGTCGCGGTCACGGTAGACTTCCATGGCGGCGAGCATTCTGTCGTAGAGCTCGTCAGAATTGTAATTGGCAAAGGTAAAGCCGTTGCCGCGTATCTCTCCGTTATCGACCCAGTAACCCTTAATGGAGTCGGCAAGTCCGCCCGTTTCGCGGACTATCGGCACCGCTCCGTAGCGGGAGGCTATCATCTGCGACAGGCCGCAGGGCTCGCTCTTGGAAGGCATGATCAGGAAGTCAGCCGCGGCATAGATACGCTTCGACAGCTTTCTGTCGTACATTATCATGGAGCGCACCTTATCCCGGAATCTCGCTTCCAGCTCACGGAAGAACCCCTCGTACGAGCCCTCTCCCGTGCCCAGCACAACGAGCTGCATATCATTGTCGCGGACTGCCTTATAAGCTATCTCGCGGACAAGGTCCGTGCCCTTATGGGAGACAAGGCGTGAGATGATGGCGAACATGGGGGCGTCCGTCTCGGGGAGGCAGAGCTCCTTTTGAAGGGCGGTCTTGTTCTGAGACTTATTATACGCGGAGCGCCACATATAGTTTTTCGCGATATCCTTATCTGTATGTGGGTCATTGAAGCTGTAATCTATACCGTTGAGGATGCCGGAAAGCTTATAGCTGTATTTGCGGAGAGCGTCCTCAAGGCCGTGGGCATACTCCGCACTCTGTATCTCGCCCGCGTAGCGCTCGCTGACGGTGGTGACGCGGTCTGCGCACTCTATCGCCGCTTTCATCATGTTCATGCATCCGCCCCACTCGAGGATGGGACAGTACTTCCAGTCTATGCCGAACAGGTCGTTTAAGAGCGCCATGTCGTACTTGCCCTGGTACTCTATGTTATGAATGGTGAACACGGTCTTTATATATTCGTAGCCCGCCTTCTGTCTGTAATTGAGATTGAGGTACACGATGGACATTGCGGACTGCCAGTCGTTGGCATGAAGTATATCGGGGAAGAAGCCGAGCTGCTGCATCATTTCGCACACGGCGACGGAAAAGAAAGCGAATCTCTCCGCGTCATCGTACTGTCCGTACAGTGCGCCTCTCTTGAAATAGTATTCGTTATCTATGAAATAGTATATAACGCCGTCACACTGAAGAGACAGCACGCCGCAATACTGGCGGCGCCAGGCAAGCTGCACCTCGAAGACCGCTTCGGTCTTCATCTGCGCTCTCCATTCCTCGCCGACCGCATCGTAGAGGGGGAGCACCACGCGGACATCGGTGTCCTCGCCGCCCGCCTTTTTTACCGCTGCGGGCAGACTTCCCAGCACGTCGCCCAGGCCGCCCGTAGCGGCAAAGGGCATACATTCGCTTCCCGCGAACAGAACTTTCTTTTTCATCAGATGATCTTTCCTTTCGAGATGAAGAAGGGCATGGTCTCATGTCCCGACAGGTTTCTGTCGTCCATGATGACTACGTTCTTGTCGGTGATGACGCAATTGAGGTTTGCGTTCTCGCCCACCACCGTATTCTGGAGAAGGATACAGTTCTTAACTTTCGCGCCGCGCTTTACCTTTACGCCGCGGAAGAGGATGGAGTTCTCAACCTCGCCTTCTATGACGCAGCCGTCAGCTACGAGTGAATCGGACGCGCCGCCGCACTCGCCGTATCTCGCGGGCGCTGTATTGCGGACCTTGGTGAATATGGGTCTTTCCTTTACGGAGAAAAGGCTCTCGCGGACATTTTCATCGAGCATTTTCATATTTACGCGGAAATACTCGGAGAGGCTGTCCACGGCAGCGCAGTATCCGTCATACCTATACACCTGATATTTTGCGTTATGCATACAGAACGGGAGCGCCTGATGGTAAAAGTCCGTATAACCGTGTGCCATGGAGGTATCCAGAAGTGAGATAAGGAAAGACTTCGTGAACACCATTATATTGGTGCTGACGTCGAACTCGCCGTTCATCATCTGTGTGGATTCGATAAAGTCGGTGATCCTTCCGTCGTCATCGGAGAATACCACGTTCATGGAATTATGGTACGCGCCGGTGGAAAAGTCCACCTTCTTCGTGACGATGGTCACGTCGGCACTCTGCTGCTCGTGATGATCGAGGACTTCGCGCAGGTCGATGTTGCAGACCACGTCGGAATCGGAGAGGACAATATAATCCTCGGGGCAATGGTTGATGAAATCCATTACGCCCATGAGCGCTTCAAGTCTGGTGGAATAGAGCCGGTTCGCGCGGGGATTGTCGAAGGCGGTGATGAAGGGCGGAAGGATTATGATGCCGCCGGAGCGTCTCGAAAGGTCCCAGTCCTTACCGGTGCCTATATGGTCCACGAGGGAGCGGTAGTTGTTATGTGTGATTATGCCCACCTTTGTGATGCCGGAGTTCACCATATTGGAGAGGGTGAAGTCCACCAGTCTGTATCTGCCTCCGAAGGGCAGAGACGCCATGGTACGTCTCGATGTGAGCTCGGGGATGGATCTGTCATGGATATTGGAAAAAACAAGTCCTGCTGCTTTCATTCTTATTCCCCTTTCCTTATCTGATATCCGGGATCATCTCTCCCGGTGCCACCGTTTTGCCGTCAGCGATCTCCGTGCCGTCGCCGATCACGGTCACGCCCTCGGGACAGCCGACCTCGCCGCCGATCTTTGTATTTTCGCCGATTTTGACATTTGAATCTATCAGCGAGTAGGAGAGGCTCGCGCCGCGCCCCACCACGCTTCCGCTCATGACCACGCTGTCGCGGACCACGGCGTCGGGCATGACAGAAACACCGCCGAAGAGAACGGAATTCTCCACGGTGCCGTATATCTCACAGCCCTCGCTGATGATGGAATTCTTTATTTTCGCGCCCTTTCCTATATACTGGGGGGCGAAGGTATTATGTCTCGAATACACCCTCCACTTCTCGTCGTCAAGAGAAAAGGTGGGATGCTCGCCCAGAAGATCCATGTTCGCTTCCCACAGGCTTCCTATGGTACCCACGTCCTTCCAGTAGCCCTCGAAAGAATAGGCGAACATCTTCTCGCCTGCCCCGAGCATTGCGGGGATGATATTCTTACCGAAGTCGTTGGCGGAATCGGGATCTGCCGCATCCTCGGTGAGGTATTTGACCAGCTTATCCTTCGTGAAGATATATATACCCATGGACGCCTTGGTGGAATCGGGGTTCTTCGGCTTTTCGGAGAATTTATATATCTTCTGCTCATCGTCCACCGACATGATGCCGAAGCGGGACGCTTCCTCGATGGGCACGTCGATTACGGCGATGGTACAGTCGGCGCCTCTCTTCTTATGGAAGCGGAGCATTTTCGCGTAGTCCATTTTATAGATATGGTCGCCCGAGAGGATCAGCACGTAATCCGCGTCGAAGTTCTCTATAAACCGGAGATTCTGATATATGGCGTTGGCGGTGCCTTTGTACCAGTCCGCCGAATGGTTACCCTGGTAGGGTGGCAGGATCTTCACGCCGCCGTAGGTACGGTCAAGATCCCACGGAAGACCGTTCCCGATATAGTCGTTAAGCACCAGGGGCTGATACTGGGTGAGCACGCCCACCGTATCAATACCCGAGTTGGTACAGTTGGAGAGGGGAAAATCTATTATCCTGTATTTGCCTCCGAAGGGCACCGCAGGCTTTGCGACCTTCTGGGTCAGTGCGTAAAGGCGGCTTCCCTGCCCGCCTGCGAGCAGCATTGCCACACACTCTTTTTTTCTGCTGAACACGTTGAATCCTCCCTTTGATATATCTAAAATATTATTTCAGTTTTCTTTTGCACCGGAACACGAGCGCGCTCATGGGGGGCAGGTCGATGAGGATGGAATCCTCATTTCCGTCCCAGGCGATACTCTCGCTTCTCACGGTGCCGTTGACGGTGCCGCCGCCTCCGAACTCGGCGCAGTCGGAGGAGAATATCTCCTCGTAGAGGCCGGGGCGGAGCACGCCGGTCCTGTGACCCTCGCGCCGCACGGGGGTGAAGTTTATGATAACGGTCAGCTCCCTTCCGCTCTTATCGTATCTTCTGTACGATATAACGCTTTCGTCGCGGTCGTTGGCGTCTATCCACGAGAAGCCCTGCCAGCCGTCGTCCTGCTCCCAAAGAGCGGGTGTATCGAGGTAGAGGCGGTTGAGGCGCGCCCAATAGAGCTGGAGCTTCGCGTGCATTTCGTAGTCGAGCAAAAACCACTCGATCTCGCCCTTATAGTCCCATTCTCTGAACTGGCCTATCTCGTTGCCCATGAAATTGAGCTTTTTGCCGGGAGTGGTCATCATATACGCGGCGAAGGCTCTCGTCCCTGCGAATTTCATAAAGTAATCGCCGGGCATTTTATCGAGGAATGATTTTTTGCCGTGGACCACCTCGTCGTGGGAGATGGGGAGCACGAACTTTTCGGAATAGGCGTACATGATGGGGAAAGTGAGCTTATCGTGATGATACTTTCTGAAGAGGGGGTCCTCCTCAGCGTAGCTCAGGGTATCGTTCATCCAGCCCATGTTCCACTTCAGTGTGAAGCCCAGGCCGCCGCGGTCGAAGGTGGTTATATCCGGCCACGCGGTGGATTCCTCAGCTATGGTCATGACGTCCGGGAAATAGGTGACCATGGCGGAATTGAATTTCTGGAAGAAGGAGATCGCCTCGAGACACCTCTCGTCGCCGTAGACGTTAGGCACCCACTCGCCATCCTGCTTTCCGTAATTGAGGTAGAGCATGGACGCCACGGCATCGACGCGCAGTCCGTCTATATGGTACATTTTTGCCCAGAAGAGGGCGTTGGAGACAAGGAAAGACTGGACCTCGGGGCGGCCCACGTCGAAGCGTCTGGTGCCCCAATCCGTCTGCTCCATACGGTCCTTGCCCTGATACTCGTAGAGGTATCCGCCGTCGAACTCGCAGAGCCCGTGGCCGTCCTTGGGGAAATGGGCGGGGACCCAATCGAGGATGACGCCCACTCCGGCTTCGTGCATTTTATCGACGAAGCGCATGAAGTCGTGAGGATCTCCGAAGCGTGAGGTGGGGGCGTAGTAGCCCGTTACCTGATAGCCCCAGGAGCCGTCGTAGGGGTACTCCGACACCGGCATCAGCTCAACGTGGGTATATCCCATCTGCACGGCGTAGGGTGACAGCTCGTCGGCAAGCTCCGCGTAGCCGAGCCTTCTGCCGTTCTCACCTTTTTTCCAAGAATCGGCATGCAGCTCATAGATGTTTACGGGGTTGTGCATGACGTTTTCGCGGGTATATTTCTTTTTCCTTTCGCGGATCCATTTTTCGTCACTCCACTCGTACCCCGACAGGTCGAAGAATCTGGACGAGGTTTCGGGCGAAAGCTCCGCAAAGAAAGCATAGGGATCGGACTTATAGATGTCCTTTCCCGCATTTTTGAATTTGAACTTGTAATTATATCCGTCGCCGAAGCGGTCAGCTCCTATGCGGCACTCCCATATACCCTCGTCCACACGGTACATGGGATCGCTTTCCGACCATCCGTTGAAAAGTCCGGTCACGAACGCTTTGTCCGCATTAGGCGCCCAGGTACGGAACACGTACTCACCGTTCTCGCGGTGAGCACCCAAATATTCCCAGGCGTTGTAATTGGTACCCTCGTGAAAGTAATACGCGGCACCGTTCACGTTTTTTTCAGAAGCCATAGGTGACCGTCCTTCTTTTTGTAAAATTTTCCTAAAATAATTATACTACCGTTTATTTTTCTTTTCAATAGATATTTATATCAAAAAGCACTCAAAATATTATGCACATATTATGTTTTTTATGCGCAAAAAAACACCGGGAAAAATCCACGGTGGATAAGAAAGTAAATGAGAATACCTGCCGAAAAGAGAGAAATCTCTGATCGACAGGTATTTTTGTCTCATACCATAGCAAGCAGGGGAAAATATATTTTCCCGTTCAGCAGGATTTTTACAGGGAAAAATTGAAACTGCCATACAAACGAAGACACTCGCTTCCGCTC
>JAZLKW010000033.1:0-11195 GCA_045597805.1 Candidatus Avispirillum sp.
TATTTGTCGGTTATGGTCATCTGCTGCGCGCACTTCTCTGCCTGACGCTGAAGCAGTTTATTGATCCTCTCTGCGGGATCGAGCAGGCTGGATATGGTCTGGTCGTGGTTCAGGGTATCAATGACATATGCCACGTACTTGCACATATTTACGTCTGCGTACCAGGGTTTTGCCTTGACCTCGGGATCTGTATATACAAGGTTGGTGGTGAATACCTTGGTGATGATTCCCTTTTCGTAAGCATCGTCGAAGACCTTGGGACCGTTGGTGAACAGGCCAAAGGAAATGAATGCGAAAACTCTTCTTGCTCCTCTTTCCTTGAGTTGCTCTGAAACGTCGATGAGGGACTCACCGGAAGAGATCATGTCGTCAACGATGATAACATCCTTGCCTTTTACACTCTTGCCCAGGTACTCGTGAGCCTCGATGGGATTCTTTCCGTCGATGATGACGGAATAGTTTCTTCTTTTATAGAACATGCCCAGATCAACGCCCATGATGGAAGCATAGTACATACTTCTGCCCATGGCGCCCTCGTCGGGAGATATGAACATGATGTCGTCTTTTGTAAGGGATATATCGGGATACTCGCGCACCAGTGCCTTGAGCATCTGATAGGAAGGTCTTATGTTGTCAAAGCCTTTAAGCGGGATGGCGTTCTGTACTCTGGGGTCGTGAGCGTCGAATGTGATAATGTTGTTAACGCCCATGTTAATGAGCTCCTGAAGAGCCATAGCGCAGTCAAGAGACTCGCGGGAGGTCCTCTTATGCTGTCTGCCCTCGTAAAGCATGGGCATTATGACGGACACGCGGCTTGCTTTGCCCTCGATGGACGCTATGACGCGCTTCAGGTCCGCGAAATGATCGTCGGGACTCATGGGCACCATCATTCCGTGCATCTTGAATTTTTCGCCGTAGTTGAAGCAATCTGAAATGATATAGAGGTCGTGACCGCGCGCTGACTCGTGCAGGAGCGCCTTGCCCTCGCCGCTTCCGAATCTGGGACACTCCGCGTGGAAGATAAAGTCAGTGTCGTCATCGTGACGGCGCCACTCCTTCAGATATGCGTCCACCTGGTTGACGAAACTTTCACAGCCCCTCATTCCGATAACGCCCAATTCTCCGTACAAGCTTTCCATTTTTATACCTTCCTTTTATGTAAATTAATTATTCGCCAATAAGTGTAAGGAAACGGGCATAAGCCTCGTTCCAGCCCTCACGCAGGGTGTCGTCGGGCTCGTAGGTCTTGGTCTCAAACGAGTTTCGTACTATCGCTCTGCCCTCTTCGATACCGGAGATCTCACCGGATGCGTATGCCTGGACGAGGATGTTTCCGATGGCAGTAGCCTCAACGGGACCTGCAACCACTTTTCTTCCCGTACCGTTTGCGGTAAAGGTACAGAGAAGCTCGTCCTTGGTTCCGCCGCCAACGATATTTATTACGTTATATTTTCTGCCTGTCAGCTCTTCCAGCTTTTCCACCGTCCAGCGATAGCGGAGCGACAGGCTCTCGAATATGCATCTCACAACGGCGCCCATGGTGTCGGGAATGGGCTGACCGGTCTTTTCGCAGTATGCGCGGATCTTTCCGGGCATATCTCCCGCCATATTGAAGGATACGTCGTCGGGATTGACAATTGAACGGAAGGGCTCTGCGGAAAGGGCGGCCTCCGACATTTCGTCGAAGCTGTAATTCTTACCCTCGCGCTTCCATTGGCGGCGGCTCTCCTGTATGAGCCACAGACCCATGATGTTCTTCATCACGTTGATCTTCCCGAAAGACGCTCCCTCGTTGGTGAAGCTGTATTTTCTAGATATTTCGTTAATCACGGGAGCATCCGATTCGATCCCCATAAGCGACCATGTGCCGCTGGAGATAAATACGAAATCCTTCCCCTCCGCGGGGACTGCGGCGGTGGCGCTGGCAGTATCGTGGCTTGCCACGTTTACGACAACGGCTCCGCTGTGTCCGGTCTCGCCGTCTATTTTGTCGGTAAGCCTTCCGAGAATGTTTCCGGGCATCACCACAGGTGCGAACACGTTTTTTCGAATGCCGAACCTGCTCATTACTTCATCGGAAAATTCCCTCTTTTTCGCATCCATAAGCGTGGTCGTGGAGGCAATTGTATATTCCGCCGCCTTCTTGCCTGTCAGAAGATAGCCGAGAAGGTCGGGGGTGAGCAGGAGAGTGTCCGCGTTATTATGAAGCCAGGGACGGCGCCTTATATCGTCAACGATCTGGAAAATGGAGTTGAAGCTCATTGACTCGAGGCCGGTGACAGCATAAAGTTCGGAATAAGGCATTATCGAATAGACCTCGTCCATGACGGGACCCGTTCTGGGATCACGGTATTGATAGGAGGGTGCCATCATAGCGCCGGTGTCGTCTATATAGGCGTAATCCACACCCCAGGTGTCGATACCGATAGTATCGACGCCGTCCTCTTCGAGAGAGCATTTGAGGATAGCTGCTTTTATCTCGTAAAGGAGTCTTAAAGTATCCCAGAAAAAGCCGGAATCGGTCTCAACGGGATCGTTTGAGAAGCGATGGATCTCGGAAAGCTTTATTTTTCCGTTCTCTATCGTTCCTATTATTCCTCTTCCGCTGGAAGCTCCAAGGTCGATGGCTAGATGCTTTTTCACGGCAATCCTCCCCTTATACATAAATTTACATCATATTGTAACATATATAAACATTATTTTCAATACGCAAAACAGAAAAAATGGCTGAAAATCAGCCATTTTACTGTCTTTTTTTTAGCCTGAACAAAAGCCGCATCAGAGCTTTTCCGTTAAAGGGTATCAACGGGTACAGATAACGCCGCTTCCCGTCCGCCGTTCTGTTTACTGCGGAAAGCAGGATACATAACGCCGCCCCTGCGACAAATCCCCACAAGCCGAAGACAGCAGTCAGCAGAAGCGTAATCATACGCATAAATTTGAAAGCATATCCCAGCTCGTAGGAAGACTGGGTAAAATTGGCTATGGCAACGAAGGACATATAGAGGATGGTATCGGCGCAGAGCCAGCCCGACTGGACAGCGAAATCACCTAAAAGCAGACCTCCCACAACTGAAAGCGAGCCCGCCAGAGCGTTGGGGGTGTTCAGCGATGCCAGCTTCAGCCCGTCAAGTACGAATTCCGTCAGAAAAAGCTGAAACACTATGGGTATCTGCCCCGGGTTCTCCGGGACTATAAAAAGAAGCCATTCGGGAAGCGCAGCCTGATGCATCAGGAGAAGATACCAAAGGGGCGTGATGAACACGGTCATAAGAAAGACCAGATGGCGCACAAGGCGAAGGTAAGTGCCGGTAAGCGGAGGAAAATAATAGTCATCGGTCTCCTGCAGAAAGCTGAAAATGCTGACAGGGAAAAGAATGACCTCCGGGCTGTTATCGCAGATGACCGCCACAGATCCCTCAAGGATGGACGCTGCGGCTGCGTCCGGGCGCTCTGTCGCACGGATCTTCGGGAAAGGGTTTAACCACCCTTTTCTCGCCAGCGTTTCAGCCACGCTCCTGTGCCCGAGAACAATAGCGTCTGTATCCAGATTCTTAAGTTTTTCCATAAGCTCCGACACGTACTTCCCGTCCGCCACGCCCTCCATATAGCATATGGCGATATCCGTCCGAGTTTCGCTTCCGACTCCCGCATATTTCACGGTAAACCGGGGGTCACGTATCCTGCGTCGTATCATGACGGTATTGAACAGCATGGTCTCCACGAAGCCATCGTGGCTGCCGCGCATGACCTTATCGTTTTCCGGCTCTCCCGTTTCCCGCGCAGGATAGGTGCGTATGTCGAGAATGAGGCAGTCGGGGCCAAAGCCTTCGCTAAAAAATGCCGTACAGCCCGCCATGACAGCGGTTACGATATTCCCTACATCGCACTCTGCGTTCACCTCCACAGCGGGGATCACCGCCGAAAAACGTTCGGCATCCCCCTTCTTTCCCTGTCCCAAATCCTTCTGCGACATGAGAAAGGTGAGAAATTTCTGCATTTGCTCCGCCTTAACGAAGCCGTCGATATAATACATGACACAGCGAGTGCCTGATATTACCAGTTGCCGTTTTATTATATCAAAGCTTTCGCCATATCTTATCTTTTCGTCGAAAAGCCGTACGTTTTCGTCAAAATCCGCGCCAAGCGTAAGTTCGTTCTGCATAAGCACCTCCGTCTCTATGGAGGTATTGTTTCCAGTTAAAAGCAAAAAATGCGCCCCCGAGGGGGCGCATTCAAATCAAAATCAGTCCAGATGTATTCCCTTTTTCTCTTCCAGCTTCTTGAGCACCACGTTCACGATAACGATGCCGAGAATGCCGAACAGGATACCGAGTATAGTTCCCGCGATGATGTCCGTGGGAAAATGTACGTAGAGATACAGCCTCGACAGAGCTATGCCTATAGCAAGGATAAGCGCGGGAATGCCGAATTTGCGGTCGCGGTACATGAGCACAGTCGCGCTTTCAAAGGCAGCAAGGCTATGTCCCGAGGGGAATGACGTATCTGGCTGCACTTTTATGAGCAGTTCGCCTGCCTGCCTCAACGCCCCTTCAAGATCGTACGGACGCACGCGAAGGAATACGTTCTTTAAGACTACATTTCCGAGTATTACGCCCAGAAGAAGCGCCGCACCCATCATGATGCCCGTCTTTCTCGTCTTCCTGAAGAAAAGGAAGATGAGAGCTACGGCGATATAGAAGATGCCTTTCTCACCGAAATATGTAATGACCGGAAAGATCACGTCAAGCACCGGTGTGCATACGTGCTCCTGTATCCAGTTCAGCACGTTTACGTCCCAGTTCTGTATTACGTCGGGAAAATACGGTACCATTATTGCCTCCGTTGTATATTAAAATTGCCGTTTATCCTAATATTTGTCCTAATTCTGTCCCATATCATAGATGAGGAACTGTCCGTCTACTTTTCTCAAATACAGCGTCAGGTCCAGATGGTCCTTATAGTCCTCTTCACCGGACTTATGAAGCACCTGCACGAATTTAACGCGGCAGGAAAAGGTATTGTCGTCATACTTTATGTACTCACCCGTGTCGTCATTCTCATACTCCACGCTATCGTAGTCCCACACGAACATATTCTCTTCCGTTTTTATGTCCTCGTAGAGATCGGATGTGGGGTCGAAATACACGGATATTTCACCGAAGGTCACGGGGTTGTTGGAAGAATGCTGCATATACTCTGCGTATCGCTTCATGCCCTTCATTATCCACTCGTGATACTCGTTTTTCAGTGAGTCGGTATATATGACGTCCGCCTTGTACGTGCCGTTCTTCACCGAAACGTTTGCCTCTTTGCCGTTTTCATCGGTGACCTTTATCTCGGGCTCGGCGATAAGTCCCGACACGGTGTACTTATTATAGAGCATTCCCTCCACGCCCTCGGGCATATGGGAGGAAGCATCGGTCTTTATATCCTTAGCTACTATTTTGTCCTCGCTGATCTCTTTACCGTTGAGGTAAAGCTTATAGCCCTTCGGAACCTCCACGGTAACGCTCTCACCGGCGTTGAGGAAAAGCTGGAAATCTGTCGCCTTATAGGTCTTGAATCTGTTCTGCGCCTCCGTGTCCTCCACCAGCTTGAAAGATGCGAATTTCTCGTCTCCCGCCTTTACTATGTACTTATAGCTCTGGTCCATACCGGTGGAAACACGGTAATACTTTATCTGTTTTCCGCCCGTCATCTGACGGAGCACCTTTGCCACCTCGTCGGCGTTCTCGTAGCCTCCGTTCTCGCTGAACTTTTTCGCGAACTCGTCGGCGTCGAAATTTTCAAAATAATCCGCGAAGGTCTGCTCTGCCACGTGCTTGGGCTGAGCCTCTTCGTAGTCCTTCAGGATCATGGTGAGGTATATAAGGAGCACTGCTACGATAAGAGTAGCCACGATGAGCGAGATCTTATATACCTTCCAGAACGTTGAGCTTTCGTTTCTGTCTCTCATTTCGCGTCCCTCCCTTACGGTGATACCATGAAGAACGTGGGGATCCTTCTGGGCTCTGTGAATGCCTTATAGTTATTGACAAGGCCCTGCAGCTGATACTGGTCGAGTGTGGACTTGTCAACATCGTACTTGTCGTAATAGTCTCTGTAATACATCATGGCGGAGGAGCCTCCGTCAAGCATACCTGCGGAGACAGCACCGTAGGAGACCATAAGGTCTATCATATCATTATGGGTTGCACCGGGAGATGATGCCGTTCTGCCGTCGGTGACTATCATGATGACCGTGCCGTCCTCTCTTTGTCCGATACACGAGCGCTGAGACGTACCGGTATTGCCGTCTGCATAGTACATCACAAGCTTGTCGCCATTTTTCTCGATCAATGTGTTGCCGTTCTGGAAGGACACCGCGTCGCGTATGCCCAGCTCTTTGGCTTCGGATTCGGTCATGGACTCACGTACGATAAGCTTATTATCGGTGGTAAAGCCCATAAAGGTCTTTTTGGAGCCGTCGTTGAACACGCACTCGCCGCGGGAAAATGTAAGTCCCAAAGGTGCGTATCCCGAGCCGTGTCCGCCGTTATCAAGGAACTCGCCGCCGTTGATGCAAGCCAGAGCTCCATAGCGGTCTGCCGCCTGGAAAATATTCACTCCCGCCGTAGCATTTGCAAAATTATCGGTAGAGGTACCCACGAAAACTCTGGAGGGATCCTTTACCAACATAACATAAGCTTTATAAGTAGAGCCGTTGACGGTCTCGAATATGACGCCATCCTTGGCATTAGCCCATTCGTCTTCGGTCTTTGTACCGCTGTTGCCGATCTCGTTCTGATAATCGTCAATGGAGACCTCATCTTGAACGACCTCTTCACTCTTATTGATTATCTCATGGACAGTATCCTTCGGAAGCACGAGATAAGGCACCCATTTAGTAGCGCTTGCCTGCTCCGCGGACTGAACCAGAAGGTCTCTCATAGATTCGCTGGGACCGTGGGCTATGACGAATACTGTCACGTAAACTGAGACGAGACAGAATAGGATAACGGTCAGAAGTACAATAAAGAATCTGCCCGCGTACTTTCCCGCTGAGCTCTTTTTCTTGGCTTTCTCGCGCATAAGTCCGCGGGTTGTGCGGCCGGAGGAGACCCTGCCTATGTCAATAACATCCACATCACCGCCATAAGAGGGCTGATCGGCTTTACCGGTAAGAGAAAACATCATAGCGCGGCTTTCATCTTCAGTAAAGTTGCGTCTGAATCCGTCGGCGTCGGCGGCCCTTCTGCGGCCGGTCGGTACTGTATTGTTCTGAGGAGCGTAACGGGAAGCACTCTGCGCCTGCGCTGAAGGTGCTGTGCGTGCCGCATTTGCCGCAGCTGCGGGTCGAGCGTGACGCTGTGCGGTCTGTGCGGCAGGTGTGCGGCGTACGGGCTGCTGTGCAGATGCAGGTGCTGTACGCACTGGCTGTACTGAGGATCTTGCGGCAACTCTGTTCTGCTGAGGAGCGGTCCTTACGGGCTGAGCTCCATGCTGTGTCCGGGACTGAGCCGCGGGCTGAGCGGGTCGCTGAGAGGGCGCTCTCATCCGGGCAGACTGCGGCTGTGACTGTGCCGCCGCAGGCCTTGCGGCATCGTCTCCCATACCGATACGGGACAGTCTCGCGGCACGTGCCGCTTCCTGCATTCTCTGCTCGTTCATATATTTTTCCTTGAAATCTTCGGGCATAGCTTTTCCTTTCTTTTAAGCCTTGAAGATATATTTCTTCTGTACGTTGTAGCTGACCAGATAAAGAAGACAGTCAACGGGTATCTTCACCATGGTATTGAGGGTCGCGCGCCCCGCCTTGCCGACGAATTTCGCGGCGACCGCGGGTATGGTGATCAGTGACTTCAATATGTATGTGACGCTTACGCTTCCCACAAGAAGGATACACGCCGCAAGGACGTAGTATTTCAACAAAGTGCTCTTCACGCCGGCGGTGCTTTCATTAAAGACTATTTTACGGTTCAGCGAATAATTGAGAAACGAGGAACAAATCCTTGCGCCGGCATAGGGGATACCGACCTTCAAAGCCTCGCTGTGGGAACCGCCGAACAAAAGTCCCAAAGCATTAAACAGCAGAAGATCGAGAATGTAGCATATAACAGACGAGCACAGAAACTTAAAGAACGGAGAGGTGAACAGGAACTTGAATATAAGTCCGTATATCCTCGCCGAATCCCTGACCGGTCTGAAATGTGAGGTCTCGTTTTCGTTAATGTAGACCGTGGTGATCTTCACCTCGGAGAAGCCAAGCTTCCACCGTTTCATACAGAGGAGCTGATTGGTCTCGTACTCGTATCTGTCGCCGGAGATCTCGAGCATTCTGGGGAGTACTGATGTGGGGAAAGCGCGAAGCCCGGTCTGGGTATCACTGCATTTCATGCCCACCAGCACACGGAACACACCGGAGGTGATCCGGTTGCCCATCCTACTTCTGGGGGGAACGTCCGGAAGCGAGAAATCGCGCACACCGAGAACTATTTCACCTGTTCTTTTCATTTCCTCAACGCAGTTTCTGACGTCCTTCGGTGAATGCTGACCGTCGCCGTCCACGGTAATGACGCCCGCGCCGTCTCTGTTTTCGAGATACCAGGCGAAAGCGGTCTTCATGGCAGCACCCTTACCGAGGTTCACCTTGTGTACGAGCACGGTACAGGTTGGTCTTTCTCTCATCTCGTCAAAGAAGTGGTTATAGTCCGCGCCGCCGCCGTCATCCACAACGATTATATCCTCAAAGCCCTCCTCTTCGAGAGCTATTACCGTTTCCAGAAGCTTTTCGTCCGGCTTATAGGACGGGAGAATAATTGAAACGTCTTTCATGGGGGCCTCCGCTTCAGTTCATATAATCGGGGAGAAACTCCGCCGGAATCGTATCCTTAATGTACTGTCTGAGACTGCTGAGGGATATGGAGTGGTTATAATAGGTCGCTACAGCGTGACTCGATGCCAGCTCCTCCGTGTAATCACGGAACAGATAGACAACGTTATTGTAGAAATTCGACGGATAATGGCATACAGTGGGGATAAGCTGAGGTTCGACAGCCGCGGTGCCGTCCGAATTTTTCACGATATCGAAAGACAGAATACCACCGGGCACGTTGTAGTCAAAGTCCTGTTCATGTACGAAGTTGCCGAGAGAGTACGCGCACAGGCACTTTTTCCCGTCTTTGCCGTCAAGCCACTCTATGGGCTGAAGCACGTGAGGATGGTGACCGATTATTACATCGGCGCCGTTTTCCGCCATTATTTTAGCATATTTCTTCTGTTCGTCGCTCGGATCAAAATGACCCTCTTCGCCCCAGTGTACGCTGACTATGACAAAATCGGCGTTTTCGCGGGCTTCCGCAACGTCGCCGGCAATGTCCGCCTGCTTAAGGTAAGGCGCCCACAGACCCACCTTTGCAGGATCCTCGTTAAGGTTGGTGCCGTAGGTGTAGGATACGAACGCGATATTTATGCCGTTCTTCTCGTAATATGTTATGTAGCGGCTGTTGCTTTCCTCGTAACAACCGATCACCGTGGCGCCGCGGTCCTTCCAGTTGTTGTAGGATTCAAGCAATCCCTGCGCGCCCTGGTCCAGCATATGGTTGTTGGCAAGGTTGATTATGTCAAATCCCACGTCCGTCACGTCGTAGGTGAGATCCACGGGGCTGTTGAAGGTCGGATAGGAGGTGGGCTCAAAGCTCTGGGCGCAGTCGGTCTCCTGGTTTATAAAGGCTATGTCCGCAGACGAGATGATGCTTTCCACGTTGCGGTATATGGGACGGAAATTATACGCCCTGCCGCCCTCATATGCCTGTGCCGCCGCGTCACGGAAGGTACCGAAATATATGATATTGTCGCCGCAGGCAACGAAAGAGGCACTCGTCTCGGGGACGGGCACCGTTTCGGAGGATGCGGTCTCGGTATCCTCGGCAGAGCTTTCCGAAAAAGGCTTAGTGTCGGGAACATCCGTCACCGGAGGCCCGCCAAGCTGTCTGAAAGCACAGGAGGAAAGCAACACACAAATAAGCACAAACGCAGATATAAGACGAATTTTCATATTTCCCTCTTACAATAATCTTCTAAGGTAATATAATATCACAACACTCTCTTTATTTCAATACAAAAATACAAAATATTGTAGATTTTTCGCAATAAAACACTAAAAAAAGAACACGCCCCTCACCGGGGGCGTTTAAATTCATTTCAAAAGGTCGATGAGCTTTTTGTCTCCGTAGACCATTTCCCAGTCGGCGGTAAAGGCGTCTACCGCGTAAAGGGTCAGCGGATGGTAGATGAGCTGATCGAACAGATCGGGATTTATGGTGACAGCGGGACAGCCGACCATGGCCACCTTGTGTACCTGCTCTACGTTCTTAAAACTTGCAGCCAGAACCTTGGTGGGAATGTCGTGCATTTTGAAGAGTTCAACGATCTCCTCTACTACGTGCACACCGTCGGAAACGATGTTATCGAGGCGGTTTATGTAGGGTGCAACGTAATCGGCACCCGCGAGAGCTGCAAGCATGGCCTGCTGCTGGGTGAAGATGGCGGTCGCGGTGATCTTTATGCCCATGCCCTTGAGAATACGCATGGCCTTGAGGCCCTCGGCGGATACGGGGATCTTGATATAGAAATCGCCGCCGGCGATCTTTTTAAGTTCCACCGCTTCCTCAATGATGCTCTCTGCCGTGTCGCTGGTGGTCTGCACGTGAAGCATTCTGTCGGGTCCGATTATGCTTCTTATCTCAGAGATAAGACCTTTGAAATCTTCGGAATGTTCTTTTGAGATGATGGTGGGATTCGTTGTAACTCCCGCTACAGGATAAAACTCAACGCACTTCTTTATGGCTTTGATGTCTGCACTGTCGATAATGTACTGCATAACTATAACTTACTTCCTTTTCTCTTTTTCTCAAGATATGATACCACCGGAGCGTTTTCAAATCAAGCATACCATTCAACAAATATTAATGCCGATTCTCTGTATTTTAGGTCATATTTGCTGTATTTTCTCCATGATTCTCTTCAAACAGGAGTTCTATACTTCAAATCGCGAAAGCTTCAGTCATACAAATTGTAGTTTGGCGAGCAGTTCGCCAATGGTGTGGTTGGCGGCGAAGCCGCCATTTTGCCTTCCCTTACGATTTACAGCGAACTTAGGCAAAGGCTCTGCCTTTGCTGGCGCACCACAATATTACTTGGATTTTGCTTAC
>JAZLKW010000034.1:0-2069 GCA_045597805.1 Candidatus Avispirillum sp.
CCCACATCAGCGACTGGAAATATGAAAATGAGAATGCTTCGTCCTTAGCCTTTAATTATGCAATTATAGCAATCCGAACAAATAAGACAACATACAGGGGTTGTCAAGCGTGGTATAATGGGAGCAGAAGGTGGCGATTAAAATGTTAGGAACACAAGCGAGAGAATTAATGGTAAAAGCATACGAAAAGGGTCATAAGGCAACGGAGATAGCTAGGAATTTCTCCGTCAACCGGTCCACTGTATATCGTTATGTCAAAATAGCCCAAGCAGGAGGGAATTTGGCTGTGCGCACTTCAGAACGTGGGAGGAAGTCTGTTATCCATGATACAGAACGGGATAAAATTAAGAACCTTGTGTTAAAGCAACCAGACATTACGATTCAGGAAATCAAGGACACGCTGCATCTAACGGCAAGCAATGAAACGGTTCGAAAATGCGTGATTGGTCTTGGATTTGTGCGTAAAAAGAAGTCGCTCCACGCTGCGGAACAGGAGCGTCCCCGATGTTCAGGCCAAGAGAGAAGCCTGGAAAAAGGAGTTAGAGACACTTGATTGCTCAAAAATGGTCTTTCTTGACGAAAGCGGCGTTAATATTGATCTGACACGGAGATATGGTCGTGCGCAGGGCGGATGTCGTGTTGTAGACAAAGCGCCGCTGAATACGCCCAAGAGTACCACGATACTTTCTTCTGTACGCATGGATGGGAGTGCAGCATACGTGACATACAGCGGCGGAACGACCGGTGAGCGGTTTCTTGACTATCTGAAAAATACCCTTTTGCCTACGCTCCATGCCGGAGATATCGTTATCATGGACAATATGCGGACGCATCATATTTCAGCGGTTCGGGAAATGCTGGAATCATCTGGCATGAAGCTGTTGTATTTGCCGCCCTATAGCCCTGATCTGAATCCTATCGAGAAACTGTGGTCAAAAGTAAAAGCTATTCTAAGGAAGATACAGGCAAGGTCGCCTGAAGTACTGCTCACTGCCATTGAGCAGGCATTCGCCCGGGTTACTCCATCTGATTGCATCGGCTGGTTTCGTTCTTCTGGCGTGTGCTGCTAATTTGTGGGATTGCTATAATATCAAACTGGATGATGTTTTCTCAGATGTGTTCGGAAAGGCGGCTACCTCTATTACAACACGTCTTCTGGAAAATCCGACAGAGAGAATTACGGATGTTTCAGGGTTTCGCACCAAAGGTATGAAGGCCACCAATGAAGAAGTTCTTGCTGCCGTGGACGGCGAAATCTGTCCCGAGCAAGCTGAAAAACTCCGCATCATTCGTTCCCACATGGATGGCCTTGAACTCTGCAAAGCCAATCTGGATTCGCTGATTCTTTCCGTTGCAGAAAAGTATCTTCCGCAGCTCAACCTTGTTATGACGGTGCCGGGTATCCAATCCTTTGCCGCTATTGGCATTCTCTCTGAGATTGGAGTGGATATGTCCGTGTTTCCGACCTCCAAGCATCTTTGCTCCTGGGCCGGTCTTACGCCGCAGAACAACGAGAGCGCCGGAAAGAAGAAAACCACCAGAATCGGCAGAGCCGGTGCTTACATCAAGCCTTTACTGGTGCAGTGCGCACTGTGTGCAATTCGCAAGAAAAGCAATCCTGAGATTCGCAGGCAGTATGAAAACCTAAAAAAGCGCTGGGGTCACAAAAAAGCTATCATTGCCATTGCAAGAATGCTGCTCACTGCCATTTACAACATCCTGAAGAAGAATGAACCCTACAATCCCGAGCTTTATGCTCACTTAAACACTCCACCGAAGCAACGGACAGTTTCCGTGGAGGAGGCCATCTTCATTTTACAAAGGCAAGGCTATCTCGTGACGCCCAGCGCCACATAGATTATACCTTATCCTTCTGCTTTTGAAAAGTCCCTTTTTCAGGGGCTTGGTTTTGTGCGCCCTCTTTTAGGATGGTGCTTTGTTTACAATGTTTCAACCTTTGTCCTTTCAGAATAGCAAAAGAATTCCAATGAATATCGCCGCCTGTGCCGCCGTGTTCGTCAGCTGTTCGATCCAGTTGGAGCGCAGATCAGAGGAGTCAAGCCGGGAGG
>JAZLKW010000035.1:0-8653 GCA_045597805.1 Candidatus Avispirillum sp.
TGTCGCCGGGCAATATGAGGTTTACCCACCTACGGCAGGAACGACAAAGCTTTTGTCCGCTTTTTCTCGCCTAATAAGGCACGAGAAAAAGCTTGGCAAAAAGAGTGCCGCAAACAAGGGCTGCGCGCCCTTGACCCCGCCGCCTTTTGAAAAAGGCGGGCGAAAACTTTCAAGAAGACAGCGACAAACTACAATTCACCTCCGAGCTGGCTATTGATTGTTCTTTCGCTTTCTGTTATAATGTACTTGTAAAAGAATATGCGGAGGGGTATATGCTGCGGGATATATTCGGAAAACTGAATATCGAATATTTCGGGGCGGTACCCACGTCTCTATGCCGTCCCGGAAACACGCGGCTTTCCGGCGAGGTGCCGGAGGGTGCTTTTGCCGTATTCATGCTCTTCCCCTACTATGTTGAAAATACGGCGGCAGGACTTGCGAAATTTGCCGCTGTGCCCGATTACCACGGATTTGCAAAAGAGGTTTTCTCGGAGTGTGAAGCTTATCTCCGGGAGAAATACCCGGAAAGTTATATAAAAGGCTTTGCTGATCACTCCCCTCTCGCCGAGGTTGACGGCGCCTGCCGCGCGGGACTCGGGACCATTGGGGAGCACGGGCTCCTTATTAACGAAAAATACTCATCCTTCGTCTGTATCGGCGAGATAATCTGCACACTGACCGCCGATGAGCTTAAATCGGAGGGAATACCGCTCGGAGGTGGTGAAATCCGCCGGTGCGAGGGATGCGGCGCGTGCCGTGACGCCTGCCCGGCTCTCTGCTGCGGTACTACATCCCGGGAAGGATGTATTTCGGCACTGACGCAGAAAAAACAGCCTCTTACCATTGATGAGACGATTATGGTACAAAGGGGCGGTTATACTTGGGGTTGTGACAGGTGCACGCTTGCCTGTCCTCACTCCGCAGATCCTGCGGAAACGCCCATCGGATATTTCCGGGACGGGGCGATAGTGGGAGATGCATATAAAGTGATCTCACGTATGGACCCGGACACATTTATGATATACCCTTTTTCCTGGAGAAAAAAAGACGTCATACTGCGTAATTTCAGTATTATGAACGGAGTTATCAATGACTGAATTCGTTTTCGGGCGGCACGCCGCAAAAAAAACGGAATATGTTCTCGGGAAGATGCGCTCATCACTCTCTGACGGCAAGAAGGTCATCATTATCGTCCCAGAACAGCAGGCACTGTTCTGGGACACCGTCACCGCGGAGTCTCTTCCCCCCAAGTATGCCTTCAACGTTGAGACCGTCAGCTTTACGAGGCTTGCGGACAACGTTTTCCGCACTTTCGGCGGAACTGCGAGGAAGTATATCACCGACTCCCAGAAGACGCTTCTCATGTGGAATACGGTGGTTTCCTGCTCCGACCGCATGAAGTCTTTCCGGTCTCTTGACCGGGAGGACAGATACGCGCCCTCTTTTCTCCGGTTTATCAGCGAGCTGAAGCTTTATTCCGTCTCTCCCGCCGATCTTCTCGACGCGGCGGACAGGCTCGGCAACGCGGGGACGCTTCCCGACAGACTGCGGGATCTTGCTCTTATATACTCGGTATATGACGAGATGCTCCACCGTTCATTCAGCGATCCTGCGGAGATACCCGACGTGCTCTGCGAGACGCTCCGGCAACACGATTATTTTTCCGGATGCTCGGTATTCATTGATTCATTCTACACGCTGACGCCGAAAGAACTGAAAATTGCCGCGGAGATTCTCCGCGGTGCCGATGACGTTACCGTGACCTTTGCCATATCCGAAGAGGACCGCGGCGGTCCTGACTGCTCTTTCGTATGGGACTATGTCAAGGACATGGCTTCCATTTGCTCGCGGCTTTCCCTTGACCCAAAAAAGACCGACGCCGCAGACGGCAAGGTGCCGGAGCTCTCCTATCTTTGCGCCAATCTCTGGGATTACTCCGCACAGCCCTACGTCTCGGCGACCGACAGGATAACCACAGTATTCTGCTCCGACCGCTACGACGAGGCGACGCTCGCCGCGGCATACATAAAAAAGCTTGTCGCCGGGGGGGCTTCGTATTCCGATATCGCCATCGCGGCATCCGACATCACGCCTCTTCGCGGGATCACGGACACGGAGCTTCAGCGCTGCGGCATCCCCGTTTACGTTTCCGGTAAAACGCCGCTGACATCGGAGCCCGCCTTCAAGCTCATCACGGCGGCACTGTCCGTTATCGGCAGCGGCTGGAAAAAGGAAAGCTTAACTGCCTTTCTGCGCACCGGGCTCACGGGGGCGACGCCGGATATGTGCGATGCCTTTGAAAAATACACGGATATCTGGAATATAAACGGCAAAAGGCTTTACTGCGGTGACGACTGGGGGATGAACCCCGACGGATACACCGAAGCCGTCAGCGAGTGGGGGACGGAGCTTCTCGCTCTCGCCAACGGTGCGAAGAACGTTATCGTGCCTTCTCTGGAAGCTTTCGGCGAAAGCTTCGGCGGGAACGTACTTACCATATGCACCGCAGTCCACAAGCTTCTGTGCGATTTCGACGTTTACGGCGGACTTTGCCGCGAGGTCGCGGCGCTTTCGCGCGAGGGAGACATTTCCCGTGCACAGGAAAAGTCGCAGGTCTGGGATGCGATCTGTTCACTTCTTGACACCGTTGCGGGAATAATCCCCGACGCCGCCTGCGATCCTTACCGTTTTGCCTCGCTTATTTGCAAGGTTGCGGAGACCTGCAATATCGGTACCATTCCCGACGGCATAGACAGAGTCGTTCTGGGAAGTGCTTCCGGCATGAGGCTGGACGGAGTAAAGCATCTTATAGTCCTCGGCGCCTCTTCGGGTGAGTTTCCCGCAGTGCCGCGGGAGGACGGCTTTTTCTCCGACCGTGACCGTGCTCTTTTAGAGGAAGCAGGGATTAAACTTTCCCCCACCGGCGAAAAAAAGCTCAGCGAGGAGCTTTTCCGATTCAGGTATGCCCTCTCCGCACCGGAGGAGACGCTGTGCGTGATGATACCCACGGAGGGCGGTGAACCCCGTCCCTCAGTAGGCGCTTCCGCTCTCATCAGACTGTTCCCCGGCAGAAAGCACTATAATTTCACCTCCGCCGCCGCGGCGGAGGCTCTACACTCCTTTGCCGGGATGGGTACGGTCAAAAGTGACGTTCCTCTTTGTGCAGACGGTGACCGCATCGCAAAAGAGGCGGCTGACAGTCTGTTCGGCAAGACTCTTCAGATGTCGCAGACACGACTTGAGGATTTTAACGACTGTCCTTTCAAATATTACGGCAAATACGTTCTGCACCTGGATGAGGGTAAGACCGCCGACATCGATCCTGCCGACGTGGGCGTTTTCGTCCACGCGATCCTTGAGAATTTCGTACGTGAATCTGCCGAGGCGGGCACTTTCCCCGTTCCCGACGATATAATAATCTCCCGTTCCGAGAGGCTGGTTTCCCGGTATGTGGCAAGCGTTTGCCCGGACACTCTCAGCTCCCGGAGAGACTGGCTTTTCCGCAGGATACACAAGAGCATCGACCTTTACGCTCACGCGCTCAGCGAGGAGTTCGCTCAGAGCCGTTTCGTGCCGTATAGGTTCGAACTTCCCGTGGGATTCGATCCATCCCTGCCCGTAAAACCCGTGGAGCTTTCCGACGGCGGCAGGATGTTTCTGCACGGCATAGTTGACCGTGTGGACATACTGCGGGAAAACGGGAAGGTATATCTCAGGGTCGCGGATTACAAGACAGGCACCAAAAAATTCCACAAATACGATGTGATGAACGGTCGGAACGTTCAGCTTCTTCTGTACCTGTTCTCTCTTTGCGACTGTCCCGGCAACTGCACTTTCAGAAAAGAGCTCGCCCCCGGAGGCGAGGAGGTCCTGCCCGCGGGCGCTGTTTACTTCTCGGCGAAGCCCGGAAGCACCTCCCACAGCAGAATGGTAGACGGTGAAGAAGCAAAACGTATCGCCGAGGAAAACATCTCCCGCGAGGGGATAGTTCTCTCCGACCGCTCCGTCATTGAGGCGATGGATGCGGAAATATCCGGCAGATATGCGCCGGTGACTCTCAACAGCGACGGAAGCTACAGTAAGAGAAGCTCCTCCGTGGAAACTCTTGAGGGCTTCCGCGAAATAGAAAATGCCATGACCCGGTCGCTGGCAGGGATCGGCGACAGGATACTGCGCGGAGAAGCAAATAGCGATCCGCAGGTGACAAAGGACCGAGACCCCTGCGAATATTGCAGTATGAAAGCGTTCTGCAGGCACACGGGCAGAAAGGAGGATGACGCCGATGACGACGAATGAAAGAAAATGGACCGACTCCCAGCGTACCGCCATTGATCACATCGGCAAAAATCTCATTCTTTCCGCCGCCGCCGGGAGCGGCAAGACGGACACGCTCACCGAGCGCATCATCCGCATCGTGCACGAGGGGGGAGATCTCTCCCGTATTCTCGCCGTGACCTTCACCAACGCCGCCGCAGACGAGCTGCGGGAGAGGATAGGCGACGCTCTGAACAGGATGCTCCTCGAAAATCCCGCCGATCCGCACGCCGCACATTCTCTCGCCATACTCGACTGCGCGAGGATCTCCACCATACACAGCTTCTTTAAAACTGAGACGGAGCCCTATGCCGCCCGGTTCGGGCTTCCTCCCTCTTTCGGCATTATCGAAGAATCAGAGGGACTGCTTCTTCGGCGGGACGCCATGTCGGAAACGCTGAACGCGTTTTTCGACGAGCCCACGGACGACTTTGAGTATCTGTGCGAGTGCATCTCCGGCGCAAAAAACGAAAAAGGGCTGGACGAAGCGCTTCTTAATATACGCGATTCCCTGATCTCACAGAGGGTATCACTATCCGATGCAATATATACGGACGGTGACTTTATGTTGTCGCCCGCCGCTATTCCCGTAAAGAAAGAAATGCGCGAGGCGGCGGAGCATTTCGGCACGCTTTTCCGCATTTTCGCGGACAGATTTCGCAAAACGACTCCGGGAGGAAAAGCGGAGCTTGAGGCTTTACGGCTTGCGGAGATTGCGGGCAGACTGGAAGGTGCTGCCGACAAGGAGCTTGCCGCGGCGTCTGCCTTTTTCGCCCTCGCCTGCGAGCCTTTTCCCAGACTTTCCACCAAGGAAAGTGAGAGGATGACCGACGGCTTCGACTATTTCAAGGACAGAAGAGACAAGTTCAGGAAGCTTCTCGGCAAAATGAACGAGGAGTTCTTCTCGCTGACCGCTGAAGAATACGCCGAGGCGGACAAGCGGTACACACGTGTCTTCAAAGCGCTTGCGGCGGTGCTCGAAAGCTTTGAGGGCAGATACTCTGCCGCAAAGCGCGAGCGGGGCTGTGTTGACTACAACGACCTTGAGACCATGGCGGACAGGCTCTTCTGCGCACCGGACGGCTCTCCCACGAGGGAGGCGTTGGACGCAGGTTCGAAATTCGATCATATACTCATAGACGAGTATCAGGACACCAGTCTCATTCAGGACAGGGTCTTCGCCGCCATTTCCGCCTCTGTGGGCAGATTCATGGTCGGCGACGTGAAGCAGTCCATTTACGGCTTCCGCGGCGCAAGGCCGGAGCTTTTCAACCGATATCGCGAACAGTATCTGAAGGGGGACGGCGGCGACGCCATATTCCTTTCCGAGAATTTCCGCAGTGACAAAAACGTCATTGACTTTTCCAACATGGTTTCGGAGCATATTTTCACCTGCGGCGCCGCGCCTTTTTCCGAGGAGGATCATCTTATATGCTCGAAAGACGGCGGGCGCGACAACGAGTCGCCCTGTGATATCGTCTTTCTCAGGACCGCCGATAAGACCGACGATGGCGAGATAAAGTTTGACGATTACGAGCCCGATTACGTGGCGGAGAGGATACTTGCCATTCTGGAGGGACGCGAAGACGTGGGGCTTGACAGCGTCACTCCCTCCGACATCGCCGTGCTCATACGAAGCGGCACTAAGGCTGATGCCATATCCAAGGCGCTTATACGGCGCGGGGTCCCCGTGAATAACGGCGCGGAGGAAAAAGTGTTCTCTTACGGCGAGGTGCTGTTAGTGCTCTGTCTTCTCAACTGCGCCGACAACCCCATGAGGGACATATATCTGGCGGGCGCCTTAAAGAGCCACGTTTTCGGTTTTACGCTGGAGGAGCTTATCCGTGTGCGCGGGAAGGACCGTGTTCCTCTCTGGTACTCCCTGAGGGAATACGCTAAGGGGACCGGGGACCTGGCGGACAAATGCCGACGCACCGTTGACGCCATCGACCGCTGGAGACGGCGCTCGTCGGAGACGGACGCGCAGGAGATACTGCGCCTGATTCTGTCCGACACCGGCATGATCCGCTACGGCGGAGACAGCGAACGGACTCCCGAAGACGTCACCCGCTCTCTGAAGCTTCTGCTCTCCCACGCGGCGACAGTTGCCGGAAACGGCGGAAATCTGCACGACCTGACGGTTTATTTCGAAGGTCTCGTCGAAAAAGAGGACAAGACTCCCTTCAAGAAGGTGCCGGGGTGCGTCAGTATCCTTACCATACACAAATCCAAGGGTCTGGGATTTCCCGTCTGCTTCGTATGCACCGCTTCAAAGCAGTTCAACCTCATGAGCACCAGAGACAACGTCCTTCTGACGTCGGACGGCTCTCTGACCATGAAGCTCTGCGACGACAGCGGGCTCGTAAAGTACAAGACTCCCCATTACTGCGCCGCCGTCCGCGACGCGGTGAGAAAATCCGTGGAGGAGGAGGCAAGAGTGCTTTACGTAGCGATGACGAGAGCGAAGAACAAGCTCGTCATCACCGTCCCCGCAGACGATCCCCAAAAAATGCTCGAAACGGCACGGGAACGGTCGGGATACCCTCTGACACCGTACGAGGTCGCGGCGGAGCACTCATATGCGGCGTGGATCGTCGATGCCGCCGTGAGAAATACTCCTTCGCGGGTATTTTCGATGCATACTGTAATGCCCGACGAAGTGGGCTGCGGAAGGTACGAGGAAAAGGTCTCGGGAGAGGCCGCCGACACGGGATTTTACGAATTTCTCGAGGGAACGGAACGCGGTAATTATGAAAGAGAGTATCTTATCTCGATACCCGCGAAGCTGACTGTTTCTGCGCTGAAGCCTGACATTCTCAATACTCTGACGGAAGAGTCCGACACCTTTGACCGCAGATCCGTTTCCGTGATGCCGCCGGAAGCTCCTCTTCCCCGCTTCCTGAGGGATGACGACAGACGAACAGCCGCGGACGCGGGCACGGCGACCCATATATTCATGCAGTTCTGCGACCTTCAGAATCTCAGAGACCGCGGCGCCGCATCGGAGCTTGAAAGGCTTATCGCGGCGCAGTTCATCTCCGAGGAGGACGCGTAGCTCGTGAGACTTTCAGAGATCGAAGCGTTCCGCCGCAGCGATATTTTCCGGCGGATGCTGTGCGCACGGCGTATCCTCCGGGAGAAGCGTTTCAACGCAAAGCTTGATGCGGCTGATTTCACCACGGATCCCGAACTTCGGGAGAGGCTGCGGCACGACGGTGTGAAGATCACCGTGCAGGGCGTCGTAGACTGCATTTTCGAGGATGAGGACGGCGCAGTGCTTCTCGACTACAAGACTGACAGGCTGACCGAGGAAGAGCTTCGGGACAGAGAGTTGGCGGAAGAAAAGCTTCTCTCCCGTCACAGACGTCAGCTTACCGTATACCGGGACGTATGCGAAAAAATGATAGGACGCCCCTTTGCGGGAGTATATATTTATTCTCTGCCCCTGGGCGACACGATTGAGGTGAAATGACATGTATGAGAAAATAAAAAAAGAAGCCGCCATCGCGGCAGAAGAGCTGGTCACGGCGGCAAAGCTTTCCGCCGGGCAGATCGTTATTGTAGGCTGCTCCACCAGCGAGGTATGCGGCGAAAAAATAGGAACGGCATCAGTTCCCGAAGCAGCAGAGGCACTTTTCGAGGGGCTTATGAGTGTATTTGCACCTGCGGGAATCTTCGTTGCGGCGCAATGCTGTGAGCATCTGAACCGCGCAGTTGTTGTCGAGCGGGCAGCAGTTCCCTTTTCTTCACCCGTAAACGCAGTCCCTCAGCCGAAAGCCGGCGGCTCCTTTGCCACAGCCGCGTATAAGGCGGCAAAGGATCCGGTAGTGCTTGAGGAGATCGCCGCAGACGCGGGGCTGGATATCGGGCAGACCCTTATCGGCATGCATCTGAAAAAGGTCGCCGTGCCCGTGAGACTGGGCACGAAAAGAATCGGCGAAGCGATAGTCACCGCCGCGAGAGTAAGACCGAAGTTCATCGGCGGATGCCGTGCGGTTTATGATGAGAAACTGATGTGAAGAAAACAAAAAAGCCCCCACAGGGGGCTTATTTGTTGGTAATTTATAGTTTGTCGAGCAGTTCTCTTCGCAAAAGTTTTTGCCGGCTTTTTTCAAAAAGCCGCAGGGCGCGGGGCGGCGCCCCGCATATCGGCGTTTCTTTTCATAGCTTTTCTTTGCGCCTCTTGTGCCAAAGAAAGGCGTCTGACAGTTTGATGTTCAAAAATCAAAGCGGTCTGCTTATTGCCCGCGGCGTCACTTTGTCGCCGGGCAATATGAGGTTTACCCACCTACGGCAGGAACGACAAAGCTTTTGCCCGCTTTTTCTCGCCTAATAAGGC
>JAZLKW010000036.1:0-40463 GCA_045597805.1 Candidatus Avispirillum sp.
AAAAGAATTTTCGGAGTCTTTTGTACTTGTCTTTTGTTGTTCAATTTTCAAGGAACCTTTGCTTTCCCCTCGGGTGTCCCCCTCGGCGACAGCTTTGACAGTATACCACCCCGAAAACCGTTTGTCAAGTACTTTTTTCAAAAGTTTTTAAAAAACTTTTCAAAGGTTTTCGTTTTCGTGGTGGGTGAGTATTAGTATATCCATCTTTCTTCGATTTGTCAACCCCTATTTTTCATTTTTTCTGTTTTTTTGTGATTGTTTTTCAGTTCATACTTAATATTGACTTATATTATAAAATGTGGTACAATCGGAAAATCGGCGGATCTACACCGATCGCTGAAATATATTATATGTTGACAGCTTCCCTGCGTCAACGAAGGAGAACCAATGAAAAGATTGGATGGAAAAATTGCTGTTATTACCGGAGCTTCTTCCGGTGTCGGCAAAACTGCCGCCACTATGATGGCGGAAGAAGGCGCTGTCGTTATTCTGGCAGCACGCAGAGCAGATTCTCTGAAGGAAGTCGCTGATGCGATTTCAGCAAATGGCGGAAGAGCCTACACTGTTCCCACAGACATTTCCGACCCCGAATCTGTCAAAGCACTTTTTGACAAAGCTAACGAGCTTTGCGGAAGGATCGACGTTCTTGTGAACTCTGCCGGTATTATCGAAGACGGTCTTCCCTCTATTGACAAATTGAAAAACGAAGATTTGGATTCAATCATCGACACGAACACAAAAGGCACAATGTACTGCATGAGAGAAGCCTCACGCATTATGCTTTCTCAGAAGAGCGGTTCCATTATTAACATTGCATCCGTTGCAGGTGTTATAGGTAACGGCGGTGCGGCTTATGTTGCTTCAAAGGGTGCTATCATCGCTGCCTCCCGTCATGCCGCTCTGAGGCTCAACCGTGACAATATCCGTGTAAATGCAATTTGTCCCGGATCTATAAATACCCCCATGAACGACTCCGCTCAGGTGATTCCGGATATGGACCTCATTCAGCAGCTCATGAAGCACGCTGACATTACCAGAGAGCCCATGGCATGCGAACCCGAGCACGTATGCCACCTTATCATTTATCTCGCATCCGATGAATCTTTGCCCGTTACGGGTCAGGCTATCGTCATGGACTATGGCGTTAACCTCTGATCGGAGGTTAATATGAAAAATTATGTTCTTACCGGAGCTTCAAGCGGAATCGGTCGCTCACTGAAAGCCATGCTTCTTGCTGAAGGCAACAATGTTATTGATGTTTCAATTGCCGACAGTGATATCATGTGTGACTTAACTACCGACGAGGGACGTGAATATGCAATCAGTGAGATTCACAGACTCTTCCCCGAAGGACTTGACGGTTTGGTTTGCTGCGCCGGTGTTCCCGGTACGTGTCCCGATTTTAAACTGATTATGTCTCTCAACTTTTACGGTGCCGTTGCCATTGCCGAAGGTTGTTTTGATCTCTTACAGATGAAAAAAGGTTCCTGCGTTTTGACATCCACATTTTCCATTGCTGAAGGTTACAATATTCCCGATATTGCAGTTCTTGCCAATATGGATGACAGCGAAGCACAGGTTCGTGACATAGTAGGTGCAATGGACAACAAAGATGTTGGCGTCGGATCGACAGTTTACATTACTTCAAAATATGCACTAACATTATGGATGAGACGCCATGCGGTTATGTGGGGTGCCAAAAGGGTCAGACTGAACTGTGTTGCCCCCGGCACCACCAACACCCCCATGGTTGCAGGCATGGATGACGTTTCAAAATATATGCTGAATTCTTTACAGATACCGATTAAGTACAAAGAATCACTTATGCTTGAGCCCGAAGAAGTAGCTAATGTCATGAAATTCCTGCTCTCCCCCGAATCTTCCGCTATACACGGCAGTCTTCTCTTCGCAGACGGCGGTACTGAATGCGGAATCAACACTGAACGCGTATATTGATGGAGGGAAATATGGAATTACTGAAAGAAATGATCGAAAAAATGAAGGCTTCCGATGCGATCGGTCTGTCAGAACTTTTCTGTGATGACGCAAGATTTGATGATTACTGCAAATCCGGTATGTTCTCCCATGAGACACATCTGATTGGTAAGGAAGCCATTGATATTCACTTCTTCAACCGTTTGATTTTCCAGACCTATTTGGTGACCTGCGGTGAGGTGAAAGATTCCGAAAATGCCGTGATGGATGTTGTAATTGTGGGTAATCCCACCAAGGTCAATGTTCATCTTGATGCGATTTATGAAGGAAAGATCAAAAAGGTTACTGTTACTCCGGCTGTGTAGTGCCACCGCAGTACAATCTGCCTGTGACCAATAGTGCATATGCCGTAATCTTTATGCAAAGCAAAAAAGTCTGACGCAATTTGCGTCAGACTTTTTTGTCTATCAGGTTTATTTAATTTGAATACACGGATGTTATACCCAAATACTCTTCAAGGCAAAGTCCGCTGTTATGCACATCTTTTGCCACATCTTTTCCCACGTATCTGACGTGCCACGGTTCGTACATATACCCTGTTTCGTTTTCCTTGTTTTGGGGATATCTGAGGATGAAGCCGTATTTCCAGCAATTTGCTGCGATCCACTTACCCTCTTTAGTTTCTCCGAAAGACTGCTCAAGCGAGTTGAGATCAAACGCGAGACCGGTCTGGTGCTCGGAATGACCCGGGCGAGCTGAATATCTGTCCGCTTCCGTCTTTCCGTCGCGGGCGACGTAGTTATTATAGAGAGTCTTCTGTTTATCATAGGATCTGAAGCCGGATGCTATCCACAGGCTGACGCCGTCGGCGCCGGCAGATGATATCATCTGGTTGAGCGCAGACTGGGCGGTGGGGTCGATGCCGGGGTTATAATCCGCGGGGAGCGCGTAGGTCTTGTTGACTATGAGGATGCCCTTTACGTAGGTCGCACCTGTTACCTCACCTGCGGGTGCGGGCAGGTCTGAGCCGGAGCCGCCTTCTACTGTGACCTTGACCGTAGCTTTGACGTTCTTATTATCGGCAGAGGTGACTGTCACGGTACAGCTTCCCTTACCCACTCCGGTGATCCTGCCGTATTCAGATACGGTAGCTACGGAAGTGTTGTCGGATGACCATATTTCCGTTACATCCTCGGCGTTCTCGGGCGTCATGGTGACCATGGGCATATCGTTCTCTCCCACCTGGAGGTTTACTTCATATTTATCCAGTGTGATCCCGGTGACGTGAACTTTTCCGTCGTCGGGTACTGCTGCTGTCGTATCTGCCACTGTCGTATTTTCCTCCGTTGCGGCATCGGTAGTTTCGGCTGTGCTCGTGTCCGGCACCTTCTCGTTCATCTTTTCGGTAGTGTTCGCAGGTGTGTCGTCTATCTTTCTGCAGCCGCAGAAAAGCATCATCACAGCCAATAGCAATGCCGTTGTTTTCAAAATGTTTTTCATTTCTGTCTCCATTCCATTATATGCCCGTATGGGTCATGACATTATCATTTCAATTATTTCCCGCACTCTGTGCACAGTACGTTTCGCTGCCGCTTTAAGCTCGTCCGGTCCCCACTCCATGGCGGAGCCGTTATACGCTCTCACCATATCGAGGTCGTTGAAGCTGTCGCCTACGGTATATACATTCTCGTCCGGAATGCCGTACATTCCGGCGGCATAGCCTGCGGCAACTGCTTTATTCACACCGGCAGGGGGCATATCTATCGCCATCTTATTCTGGAGCGGCGTTATCAGTTCGCCGTACTCTTTTTCAAGCCTGCGGCTGATGGCATACGCTTCGTCCTCGCTGTGGTAGCCCACGTTCATGCTTGTAAAGGTTTCGAGAGAGGTAAGTTCTTCGGAGCTCATTTTCCGGAAGCCGAAGGAGGTCTCGCCGCCTATATCGTACTCAAAAGACTCGGGGCCTACGTCGATATTCATATATCTCGCGCCGGTTTCTCTGAAAAACCGCGCCAATTCGGGGAGACGTGATGCGTCTTTTCTTTTGTCGTAAATCTTCGTGCCGTCCGGCATAGCGCAATACGCTCCGCTGAGGCAGAGGAAAGAATCCATATCGTGAAAATCCGCGGCGGAGAATCCGTCAATGGCGGACTGATACATTCTGCCGGTGACTATAACAAACCTGTTCCCCGCTTCTCTGAAGCGGCGTATCGCCGCGCGGTCTTCTTCATCTATCGTTCCTGACGGCCAATGGATAAGCGTGCCGTCGAAATCGCTTGCAAGTAAATATGCCATTTTGTTTCCTTTTATAATATGAGCATCATCTGGTCCACGTCGAAATGTTCGCCGTTCACCTTGAACAGACGCGGCAGGTCTCCGGTCTTTTCAAAGCCCAATCTGCGGTAGAGGTTTATTGCTCTTTCGTTATCGCTTCTGACCTCAAGCTTTATGACGTCGTAGCAGTTTTCACGAGCAAAGGCGATGGCGCGCCGCATCAGTTCCGTACCGATGCCCTGCCCCCAGTATTTTTTGAGGACGGTGATGCTGAGCTCGCCTACGTGGGACATTCTGCGGGGGAGCGGGGAGATGCCTATCTCACCTATTATCTTATCTTCGTATTTTGCCAGCAGATACAGAACGCGGGGAGAGGAAAGGACGTTGTTTATATACTTTTCCTCCGCCTCTACGGGCATTTTGAACTCGCCGCCGCCGAATGAGAGGTTATCGGACTGCCCGCCGACTGTGTTCATATATTCTATCAGTGCCGCCGCATCGGACGGTGTGGGCTTTGTATAAACTATTTCCATTATCATACATCCATCAGATTGATTTTCAGTTCTTCGTCACGGGTGCGCACAACCGTGCCGTCCACGGTACGGATGAATATTTCCGCAGTAAGTGATATTCTTGCCGAGAGGAGGTGTCCGCCGACGATGCTGCCGTCTTTTCCGGCGCAGTTGATATGGAGATGGACATAGGAGTTTCCGTTCATTCCGGTTATGTTTCCGGTGATGGCGGTTATTTCGTGGTTTCCCGTGAAGTACTTTTTATTATAGTCTTTTCTTTCAATATCGAAAACGCCCACGGTGAAATCGTCTGTCGCGCCGATGCCGGAGACGGAAGCAAGCGTTATATTTTCCTTTTGTGCCAAAGACAAAAGGGATTCGTTTATATCCTCGCCCACTTCGAGGCGGAGGACTATCGTGTCATAAAATCTTTTATATTTCATTTTGTTCTCCGTCGGTTTTAGCTCTGCCCTTACGTGCCGTAAAGAATTCGCACAGGCAATAGATTACCACTCCGAGCCAGATAAAGGAAAAGCTGATAAGCTTTTCGCGGGAGAAGCTCTCTCCGAGGATCAGGCTGCACAGGATCCCGATAGAAGGCGAAAGATACTGGAAGATACCTGTCAGAGAAAGCGGGATATATTTCACGCCTATGGCAAAAAACACCATCGGAAGTCCGGTTACGATGCCGCTTCCCATGAGAAACATCTGTCTTGAAAACGTCATGCCGGAATACCAGCCGTTGGTCTTGCCGAAGATGAGCAGCACGATGAGTGCCGCCGGCACCATCAGCAATATTTCCGACGTGGTGGTAACGATGGAATCGTCATCCATTCCCTTTTTGATGGCTGAATAGACGGAAAAGCAAAGGGACAGAGAAACAGTGACTATCGGGAAGCCGCCGAATCCCTCAACGCTTAAGATTATTCCGGCAACGACGGATATCAGCGCCACGATGTGCCCTGCACTTATCCTCTCACGGAAGACGAGAGTGCCGAACAGTATCATCACAAGAGGCATGATATAGTATCCCATGGATACTTCCATTATTTGACCGTATCGAACGGCGAAAAGGTATATGGACCAGTCCAGGAGAAGCAGGAGGGATGCGGGGATCTCCCGAAGCAGCTTCTTTTTGTCGCGGAATATACCTGCGAGTGTGCCGAGCTTATGCCCGAACGCCAGAATGACGAGGCAGGCGACCGCCGCCCAAATGATACGGCAGATGAGCAGAAAAACCGTATCGACTTTCGTATCCATGGCATAATACAGCGGCTGGAATCCCCATATGAGATAGCAGACCGCCATTGCAGGCAAACCGCGCCGGAAATCATATTTATGTAAGCTTTCGTTCATTCAAATTCTCAGGAGCGGGTTTTGCCCTATACAAATGATTTTTCAGATATACTGTCCCACCTGCGGTTTTCACACCAGTACACCTTCATTTCCGCACAATCGAGCACCATGGAAACGACGGTGGGACACACCTCCTGCGATACCTTTCTGAGGATTTCAAAGCAATCCGCGACGTCAAAATCCGGAGATGCCTCTTTCAGCATCCTTTCCGCGGTATTATATCTGTCAAGTCCCATCCACGGATGCTTTTCGGAATCTCCCTTGAACGGAGAAAAATTAGTGAGCACACAGTACTCGGGCTTTTCGTAATATTTACATCCCTGCCCCGGGATGATATGGAGCACGTTGCCGTTTCTGTCCGACAGAGACGACATAAAAGTAAGACCGGGGACGCTGTATACGGGCTCTCTTTCGGAAATCGTTCTGATCTCGCTGAGCGTTTTCTTTCCCAGAAGCAGGTCTATGTCGAGCATAATAACGTTACTGCCGGGTCCGACCGGATCGCTTCTTTCATCAAAGGGCCAGCAGGTCGGCATTCCGACGAAGTCGCCTCTGCTGTTCGCGCCGAAAAGGGGCATCCAGCCTTCCTTTTCGTCGTTGATCTCTATAAATACTCCTGTGTCGGATTCTCTCACACGGTACTCCACATCAAGAATATCGAGATTCCATCCGACTATTGTTTTTCTTCTGTTGGAGATGACACTTGTGCACATTGTTTTTCAGAATGTTGTTTTTTTATCTGCGGTCCTGCTGTCGGGCTGATTCTAATTCTTTGTAATCAGAATACGCAAAGCCCCGATTTCATCCGCCGTCATACCGGCATCAAGAAGATAATCCACGGCATCCTGCGAATAATCGGCAGAAGCCAGCTCGTCGCAGTCCTCTGTTCCGTGCAGATAAGCAGCGAATGCATCAAAATACAGAGAAGCGACCGCATTGTATTTGTCCGGGTCGTCCTCCTTCGTAATGCCGTAATAGTTTTCATAGGTCTTCATGTAGTCACTCAGCATTTCTTCGTAACTTGCCCCGGCAAGAGATTCGAGCAGGAAACAGACAAAGCCGGTGCGGTCTTTGCCTTCAAGGCAATGGATGTATATAGGTCCCTCTGCCGACAACATTTTGCGGAAGCCGCCAGTCAGCTTCTGCTTGAAGGCCTCAGAGCCGTAGCTTGAGCTCATACCCAGCAGAGCCGTGCTGCCCTCATCATAAAGTGCGGCGGCATAGAACGAAGAGAAGCCGGACTCTTTGCGGTAACCGAGATACTCCTCTTCAGAGTCTGCAAGATCAAGGATAAAACGGATTCCGTTCTTTTCCAGCAGGGCATTTGCACTTGCCGCCCTGTTTTTCTGATTGTCCACCGGCGAAGCACCGCGATACAGGAATCCTTCTTTCAAACTGCCGCCGCTGAGGGCACGGAAGTTTGCGAACTGAATGTCATCCCGATATTCGTCTTTATCGTTTGAATATGACTGACTCAAGGCTTCCTGCTCGTTCAGATACTTTCCGGCTTCACGAAGCGTTACCACGGCCGTGTCGTTTTCCGTCAGTCCGGCATCCGTCCACAGTCCTTGATTATTGCGGGTGACAGAAATATATTCGTAGCCGGGATATCCGACAATCAGCGGCATTCCGGTGCGGACATAATAGCCGCTGAAAAGCGGAATATCTTCGAATGTCAGACCGTTGCTGAAAGAAATATCACAGCTGTCACCGAAATGAAAGCCGGATGCAAGAAAATCGTCGATCGAAACATTCAAAAAAACAGAATCGTACTTGCTGTCCTGTAAGACATTATAGGTCTGCTTTACGGTCTTGCTGCCGCATGCGGACAATGTCATTATTACGGTCAAAACTGCCAGGAGAATTGCGGCGCCTCTTTTTTTCATAACTCATATTCCTTTCCGTCTGCTTGTTTACAGGCTGCAGTATGCTGCCTTCTCTGCGTCGGCTCTTTACGTATACGCCTTAAATGCTTTGCAGCGATGCCGGATTTCCCGGAGCCGGGATATCTGCCGTCTCCGCAGGTGAGAATATAATGCCGTAAATGTCGATACAACACGGGAACATATCTACCCCCGCAGTACTTTGTTGGTTTCACACCGAATTGGCTCACCATTTTTTCCGTGAATACAATACCAACAGAAATCACAGCATGGATCACATACAGGATTATTGCATATATACATAACCATAACCCTTCAAGGTTTCGATTGAACATAGTCCGTCAAAAGCGAATATATCGCTCTGACAATATTTCTATAGCCTCAACCTATGCTCGCGACAAGAGAACCACCGTCTCCACATGGGTCGGGACGATGCCGTAAATAACCACACAACACGGAAATAAATCTACCCCCGCAGTACACGGGAACATATCAGTCATCTTCACCATACAAATACATATCAATATCAATTTCTGTTCTTGTTTCGTGACAAAAATCTATAATATCCAAAGTCGGAGCGAGGCATGGATTCGTTTCACCTACATACAGTTCCGGCACAACTTCAAGAGTAAAACAGACATCATATTCTGAATGAATTCTCTGCAGCAACGCAATTTTTCCGAGAAGCGGTGCAATTGTTTTGCGCATCTGATTTTCGGTTTCAACATCGTACTCCGAACAGGTACCGAATTTCCAAGATGCGAAATCATATTGCGTTCCATTTCTTCGGTAATCTCCAGCTTTCCATTGCACTTCAGGAACTATCTGCAAAATATCTGTAATGACATCCGGATCAAAATCGCCGGTTATTCTGAAGTAAGTTCGGCATTTATTCTTTGTTGGACAATTCACGAAAGCATTCTTCCTTTCAGACTTTCTTTGACAGAAGACAGACAGTCTCCACATGTTTCGTATGCGGAAACATATCGACAGGCTGGATCTTTTCGACCTTATAGCCGCCGCGGGTGAGGTATCCGAGGTCCCGTGCAAGGGATTCCGGATTACACGAAACGTACACTATTTTTTTCGGAGCACACTTCACCAAAGAAAGTATGAACTTCTTTGAGCATCCCGCTCTGGGGGGATCTGTAAAGACCACGTCGAACTTCTTGCCGTCCCGGGCAACTCTTTCCATAAACTCTCCTGCGTCGCCCTTATATATTCTGAAATTCTTTGTATGATTAAGCCGGCAGTTCTCTATCGCATTTTTTACTGCCGATTCGTTATTTTCCACTCCAATGACACGTCCGCATTCGGCGGCGGCGACGATACCTATGGTACCTATGCCGCAATACGCATCGAGGGCGGTCTGATTTTCCTTGAGGTTAGCAAAATCGAGTGCTTTATTATAAAGGACCTCGGTCTGTTTCGGGTTTACCTGATAGAACGAGCGGGGAGATATTCTGAACCAGCATCCGCAGAGGACATCCTCTATGTACCCTTCTCCCCACAAAACGGTTTCTTTTTCCCCGATCCACAGCGGGATATCGGTATCGTTTACGCATTGCACGACTGTCCGGATATGGGGATAGCGGTGCACGAGGGTCTCCGCAAATTCTTTGCCGTGCTTCAGTTCACGGTCGGCGGTGACGAGTACGACCATGATCTCGCCCGTGGCGAAAGCACGGCGCACCATGATATGTCGCAGTATTCCCTTTCCGTTCACGGGATTATAGACCGAAATACCGTAGTCGCGGAGCATTCCCCTCGCGGCACGGACGATCCACATGGAGACCTCGTCCTCTATCATGCAGGTATCGGTCTTTACGACACGGCCTTCTGTTGACTGCCACACGCCGCAAACGGCGTGTCCGCGGGCATCGGTTGAGAATGCCGCCTGCATTTTGTTTCTGTAATGGTACGGCTCGTCCATGCCGATTATCTCATCGACGCGGCAGAACTTTCCCAGAAGCGAGATCTCTCGCTTCATTTTAAAGCTGAGCTGTTCCTGATAGCTCATATTGGTGAGCTGACAGCCTCCGCATTTTTTATACACATCGCAGGAATGTGCTCTGTTCACGAGCCGTACCTCCTAACGCCGAGCAAGCCCGGCAGTGATATTGCGGACATGGTCCGCAGTGATATATTTGCTTCGCAAATGTGATATTGCGGCGTTGCCGCAGTGATATTTGCCGCTATGCGGCAAGTTTAGGTGAAAAAGCGGCAGAGGTTTCCTCTGCCGCTTTTCGGGAATTATTTCAGCGCGATTGCGGCTTTTGCTTTTGCGGTGATTGCTGCGGCGTCAAGTCCGAACATGGAGAGGAGCTCCTTCGCAGGGCCGGATCTGCCGAAGCAGTCCTCGGTACCGACTCTGAGAACGGGGGTGGGACGGCACTCGGAAAGCACCTCGCACACAGCTCCGCCGAGACCGCCTATAACGGAGTGCTCCTCAACGGTGACGATGCATCCGCATCTCTCTGCTTCCGCGATAACGAGCTCGCGGTCTATGGGCTTGATGGTAGCCATATTTACGACAGCGGCGCTGATGCCCTCTGCCTTGAGGTTATCAGCCGCGATAAGCGCCTGCTCTACCTCGACGCCGTTGGCGATTATGGAAACGTCCTTACCGTCAACGAGCTTCACGCCCTTGCCTATTTTGAATTCATATCCCTCGGGGCTGACGTTCTCTACTGCCATTCTGCCGAAGCGGAGATACACGGGGCCGTCCATCTCGATGGCGGCTTTTACGGCAAGTCTGGACTCGACTGCGTCAGCGGGGCATATAACGGTCATGCCGGGAACAGTACGCATGAGAGCGAAGTCCTCGAGACACTGGTGGGTAGCGCCGTCCTCGCCTACGGTGATACCGCCGTGGGTAGCGCCGATCTTGACATTTGCGTGAGGGTAGCCTATGGAGTTCCTTACCTGCTCATAGGAACGGCCTGCGGCGAACATCGCGAAGGTAGACGCGAAGGGGATCTTTCCGCTGAGGGAAAGGCCTACTGCTACGTCGATCATATTATTTTCAGCAATACCGCAGTCGAAGAATCTTTCGGGGAACTCTTTCTTGAACATACCGGTTTTGGTAGCCGCCGCCAGGTCTGCGTCAAGAACTACGAGGTTTTCATATTCTTTACCGAATTCGACAAGCGCTTTTCCGTACGCTTCTCTTGTTGCTATTTTATCTCCCATTTTCGTGCCTCCTTACGCTTTAAGGTCATTCATGGCGATCTCGTACTGCTCGTCGTTGGGAGCGGCACCGTGCCAGGAAGCCTGATTTTCCATAAACGATACGCCCTTGCCCTTTACGCTCTTCGCGATTATGACGGTGGGCTTACCCTTGCATGCCTTTGCCTCGGCAAATGCTTTTTCAAGAGAATTGAAATCGTGGGCGTCTGCCATGACAACATTCCAGCCGAACGCCGCAAACTTGGTATCGAAGGGGGTGGGGCCTATGACGTCGTCGATGGCGCCGTCGATCTGCAGACCGTTCCAGTCGAGGATATAGCAGAGGTTATCCAGCTTATAGTGAGCGGCGAACATGGCGCTCTCCCATACCTGTCCCTCTTCTGCCTCACCGTCGCCCATAAGCGCGTAAACGCGGCGGGGAGAATTATCTATCTTTGCGGCAAGTGCCATACCGCAGGCAACGGAAACGCCCTGACCCAGAGAGCCGGTGGACATTTCAACGCCGGGGACCTTTTTCTTATCGGGATGGCCCTGCAGGTTGGAATCGGACTTTCTGAAGGTCTTCAGGTGCTCTACGGGGAAATATCCTTTATGTGCAAGGACAGAGTAGAGAGCGGGAGAAATATGACCCTTGGAAAGCACGAATCTGTCGCGCTCGGGATCGTCTTTCTTCGCGGGGTCTACGTTCAGTTCCTCAAAATACAGATATGTGAGAATATCGGCTGAGGAAAGCGAGCCGCCGGGATGACCGGATTTCGCGGAGTGAACCGCTTCGATGATGCCCACACGGACCTGGCGGGCGATCTCGGACAGCTCAGTGATTCTTTTCTGTTCCATATAAATTTTTCCTTTCAAAATCTCACCGCTGAGGTGACATAAGTATCTAAATATATAATAATACAGCCCGCGCAAAATGTCAAATACATTTTTGTACATTCGGAAGAAAATAAACTGTTACTCGATATAAATCTGCAAAAGCATTATGTTGTGAGTTGTGCAAAGTCCGATCCCCCGCCACGACTGCGGTACCCGAAGACTCAGCCCGCAGGGGGCTTCGCTTTTCGACCGCAGCCCCTCACTTTGCTCGCTTCTTCCGCCACCGGCGGCGCTCGCAAAGTTCGTCTCTCGCGCCGGTTATCCCGACCTACACCCTTAGCAGGGGCGCCTCTTCGGCCTCTTGAGTACTTCTCCGAACGGATCGGCTGTCAGGGGTCGTCTCAGCGCTGACAGCCTAATCATTATACATACTTTAAATTGCTTTGTCAATACTTTTTTGATTTTTATTTAGCAGCAACCTCATTATATTTCCTCTTGCATTTTCCGACAACTTCTGCTAATATATCCCCAGACAGATTATTACGAAAGAGGTATATCATGGATATTGAGAAAATTACAGAGGCCATTGAGAAAATAGCCGGCGACAAAGGACTTCTGAAAAAGTTCAAGAAGAACCCGGTTAAGGTCATTGAGTCCATTCTCGGTGTCGACCTCCCCGATGAGATCGTTGAAAAAGTCATCGAGGGCGTTAAGGCTAAGGTCGGCGGCATCCTCGCAGGTCTCAGAAAGCTGTTCAGGAAATGATCTCCCGAAAAAGCCCTTTACCGGGCTTTTTCATTTTGCATAAACAAGACTTGTAAATCAATTGTTAATTTGTCGGAAAATCCGTGGATTTGCCCTTGACAGTTTTTTTCATTCGCGGTATAATGTAAGCGTGATTTGAAGTGTCTCCGTGACTGACGGATAATTATGGTTCACCATAGTGGAGCGGAGATATAATATATGCCGACCGTCTGGGCGCACTTATCTTCACATGAGGATAAGTGCGCCCGGATTTGTTTTTTGCTTCTGTCAATAATGGAAAAGGAGATATATGATGAAAAAAGTCGGAATCGTCATGGGAAGCGCCAGTGACCTGCCGGTAGTGCGCAAGGCTATCGACACGCTCACCTCCATGGGTGTGCCACACGAGGTCCACGTGTACTCTGCTCACAGAACGCCCGGGGAAGCTGCGGAGTTCGCCGCTGGTGCAAAGGCAAACGGGTTCGGTGTGCTTATAGCGGCTGCGGGAATGGCAGCGCACCTCGCAGGAGCTATAGCTGCGCAGACGACCCTTCCCGTAATCGGGATCCCCTGCAAATCGAATACCTTAGACGGCATTGACGCCCTCCTGTCAACAGTACAGATGCCTTCCGGAATACCGGTGGCTGCAGTAGCGATAGACGGAGCAGTCAATGCCGCTTTACTTTCCTGCGAGATCCTCGCCCTCTCGGACGCAGAGCTCGCCGCAAAGCTTGAAGCCAAAAGAAGATCCGACAGCCGGGACGTTCTCGAAAAGGACGCTGCCGTCGCCGCGGAATTCAACAACTGAATATCACATTTTATCATAAAAGGAGATCAACATCATGAAACTGGTTTATTCCGGAAAAACAAAGGACGTATTCGCACTGGAGAACGGCAACTACCTTCACAAATTCAAGGATGACTGCACCGGCAAGGACGGCGTTTTCGATCCCGGTGAAAACTCCGTGGGTCTTACCATTGAGGGTGTCGGTGACGTAAATCTCCGTATGTCAGTTTACTTCTTTGAAAAGGTCAATGCCGCAGGCATCAAGACTCATTTCGTCAGCGCTGATCTCGCAAACACCACCATGGAGGTCCTCCCCGCAAAGGTATTCGGCAAGGGTCTTGAGGTCATCTGCCGCCACAAGGCAGTCGGCAGCTTCTACCGCCGTTACAGCGATTACATTGAGGAGGGTGCAGACCTTCCCGCATACGTTGAGACCACCTTCAAGAACGACGAGAAGGGCGACCCGCTGGTAACGCGCGACGGTCTTATCGACCTGGGAATTATGACCGGCGAACAGTACGACGACATCAAGACTATGACCCAGAAGATCACCAGGATCGTTGCCGACGATCTTCTTGAGAAGGGTCTCGTGCTTTACGATATCAAATTCGAGTTCGGTTACGATGCCGACGGAAAGGTAATGCTCATCGACGAGATCGCTTCCGGCAACATGAGAGTTTACAAGAACGGCGAATACGTCGATCCCATGACGCTCTCCGAGCTCTTCTTCGCTTGATTTCCGGAGGCAAAAATGGGAGGTTTCTTCGGCATAGCATCGAAGGACGACTGTATGGCGGACGTTTTCTTCGGTGTTGACTACCATTCGCATCTGGGAACTAAGAGCGGCGGTCTTGCGGCTTTCGACCGCAGTATCGGTCTGCAGCGCAAGATACACCACATAGAGAACTCTCCGTTCCGTACCAAATTCGAGCACATATTCAACGAGATGCAGGGCACCTCCGCTATCGGCTGTATCAGCGACAGCGACCCCCAGCCCATGCTCATCCGCTCCAACCTCGGCAACTACGCCATCAGTATGATAGGTATCATAAATAATTCCGAGGAGCTTATTGAACAGTATCTCTCTTTTTCCGGCGGGCACTTCGACTCCATGACCGGAGGAAGGATCAACGCGGTGGAACTGCTGTCGGCGCTCATAGATCAGAAGAGCAGCTTTGCGGACGGCATCAGCTTCGCGCAGAAAGCCATCGACGGCACTGCCGCCATTCTTATATTGAAGGAAGACGGAAACATCATCGTCGCCCGCGACCGTTTCGGCAGGCTTCCCCTGCAGATAGGAAAGCGTGAGGACGGATACGCTGTTTCTCTCGAGTCCTTCGCTTACGAGAAGCTGGGATTTGAGACCGTGAAGGAGCTGGGGCCCGGTGAGATCGTCGAGATTTCTCCCGACGGGCTCTGTCAGCTGGCCGCACCCGGGAAAAAGAAGAGAGTGTGCTCTTTCCTGTGGAGCTACTATGGCTATCCCACGTCCACCTACGAGGGCAGGAACGTGGAGATGATGCGCTACAAAAACGGCGAGCTGCTGGCTGAAATGGACAGCGAAAAGGATTACATTGACAGCATCGACTACGTGGGCGGCGTTCCCGATTCCGGTACACCTCACGCAATAGGATACGCCAACAAGAGCAAGATCCCCTTTGCCCGTGCGTTTATCAAGTACACGCCCACATGGTCACGCAGCTTCATGCCCGGAAAGCAGACCGACAGGCAGAAGATAGCCAAGATGAAGCAGATACCCGTAAAGGAGCTCATCGAGGGCAACGATCTGCTCTTCGTGGACGATTCCATTGTACGCGGCACACAGCTCAAGGAAACCGTCGAGTTTCTGTATGAGAACGGTGCCAGATCCGTTCATATGCGTTCCGCCTGCCCGCCCATCATGTACGGATGCAGGTATCTCAATTTTTCACGCGCCACCGGCGACATGGACCTTATCGCCCGCAGGGTGATTATGGAGCTTGAGGGCGAGGAAGGCTTCAACTACATTGACGAATACGCCGACGGAAGCACGGAGCGCGGACAAAATCTCAGAAAAACCATCTGCGAGAAGTTCAATTTTGCCACTCTCGATTTCCAGTCGCTTGAAAACGTTTTAAAGGCGATAGGACTTGATCCGTGCGATCTCTGCACATACTGCTGGAACGGAAAAGAATAAAAAAGTTTGCCACACCTATCGCCGCCCCCCTCGGTATGGATACATGGGATGCGGTACACCAAATAATCAAACAAGGATGAGATCATGATAGAAAATTCCAAATCAGAGGCATACGCTGCCGCCGGTGTGGATATCACCGCCGGATACAGATCTGTTGAGCTTATGAAAAAGCACATAGCCGGGACTGTTACCCCGGGAGTTTTCTCCGACGTGGGCGGCTTCGGCGGGCTTTTTGCTCCCGACCTTACCGGAATTGAGGAGCCCGTGCTCGTTTCCGGCACTGACGGCGTCGGAACGAAGCTGAAGATCGCTTTTCTCCTTGACCGTCACGACACGGTAGGCATCGACTGTGTCGCCATGTGTGTAAATGACATCATCTGTTCCGGAGCGAAGCCCCTCTTCTTTCTGGACTACATCGCCTGCGGAAAAAACGTTCCCGAGCGTATCGCAGACATCGTAAAAGGTGTATGCGAGGGATGCGTTCAGTCCGGGGCAGCGCTCATTGGCGGTGAGACTGCTGAGATGCCCGGCTTCTACCCCGTTGATGAATACGATCTGGCCGGCTACTGTACCGGCATCGTTGACAAGAAGAAAATAATTGACCACAACGAAATGAGGGAGGGCGACACAGTTATCGCACTTCCCTCCTCCGGTGTTCATTCCAACGGCTTCTCTCTCGTGAGAAAAGTATTCGACGTGGATAATTCCGATATCCTCTCTCCCGTCACGGAGCTGGGCGGAAAATCCATCGGTGAGACGCTTCTCACTCCCACTAAAATTTACGTCAAGCCCGTGCTCGCCCTTCTTGAAAAGGTGAAAGTCAAGGGTATTTCCCACATCACCGGCGGTGGCTTCTACGAGAACATCCCGAGAAGCATCCCCGACGGGCTGTGCGCGAAGATAGACCGGAGCGCTGTCCGCGTTCTTCCCATTTTCGACCTGATCGCAAAACGCGGAAACATCTCAGAACGCGATATGTTCAACACCTTCAACATGGGTGTGGGCATGAGCATCGTCGTATCGAAAGAGGATACCGACAAGGCGCTCACCATTCTCCGTGAGCACTGTGAGGACGCGTACGTTATAGGTGAGATAATCAAAGCGGAGGAAAAGATCAGATTATGCTGAAAGATTTGTCAAACGGCATTATCTCCGGACTTCTTATTTCCATCGGCGGCACTGTGTTTCTCTCCTGTGAGAACAGATTCGTGGGCGCTCTTCTCTTCGCCGTTGCTCTGCTCTGCATCTGTATGCTGGGGTACAACCTTTTCACAGGCAAGATCTGCTACATACCCGAAAAGCACGACAAGGCGGCATTCTCTCAGCTTTTTCTCGGGCTTCTCGGCAATCTCATCGGTACCGCCGCGGGCGGATATTCCGTGAGATACGCCATTCCCTCCGTGGGTGAAGCGGCTCTCCAGGCCTGCACTGCAAAGCTGGAAAATCAGGTATTTGCGCAGACTCTCATCCGTGCCGTCTTCTGCGGCGTACTCATTTATCTCGCCGTAGAGATATGGAAAAAACACAATAGCATCGCCGGGATAATATTCTGCATCCCCGTTTTCATCCTCTGCGGCTTCGAGCACTCCATCGCCGATATGTTCTACTTTGCCGCTTCCGGCATCGTTTCTCTCAAAGCGTGCGGCTTCATCTGGACCGTTATCCTCGGCAACACTCTGGGCGGTATGCTTCTGCCCGTTATGGGAGGTGCACTTAAAAATGGCAGAAAAAGCTAAGATCGCCGTTCTTGTTTCGGGCGGCGGCACCAACCTGCAGGCTTTGATCGACGCAGAGGCCTCAGGGATCATCACGAGCGGGAAGATCTCTCTCGTGATCTCCAGCAAGGAGGGCGCTTTCGCTCTGGAGAGGGCGAAAAAGGCGAATATAAAGACCGCCGTCATCACCAAAAAGGAATACGGTGAAAAATTCGAGGATGCTCTTATCGAGGAGCTTGAAAAAAGCTCTGCCGATCTGATAATCCTCGCCGGATTCATGGTGATCCTTTCCGAAAAGTTCACGTCGCGCTTCCCGAAAAGAATAATCAACGTACATCCCGCGCTGATCCCCTCCTTCTGCGGTGAGGGCTTCTACGGACTTCGGGTCCACGAAGCCGCCCTCGCGAAAGGCGTGAAGGTTACGGGTGCCACCGTTCATTTCGTCAACGAGGTGCCCGACGGCGGCGAGATAATCATGCAGAAAGCAGTGAACGTACTCCCCGGTGACACCGCGGAGACCTTACAGAAAAGAGTTATGAGACTGGCGGAGTGGAAAATTCTGCCGAAAGCCGCGGAAATGGTTTCCGCTGAAATAATCAGAAAAAGAGGTTAATTATGGCACTTTACGACATCAGAAAGCTGCTCCGCGAAAACGACTATCCCGGAAGAGGCATCATCATAGGCCGTTCCGAAGACGGAAAATCAGCCATGATCGCGTATTTCATCATGGGCAGAAGCGCAAACTCCCGCAACCGCATTTTTGAGCGCTTCGACGGCGGTATGCGCACCAAGGCTTTCGACGAGTCCAAAATGGAGGATCCCAGCCTGATCATATATAATCCTTACCTCTCCTGCGGCGATGACATCGATATCATCACCAACGGCGATCAGACCGACACCATTTACAATTTCTTCCTGGAGGGCATGACCGTCGAGGAGGCCCTTGCCACACGCGAGTTCGAGCCCGACGCTCCCAATTTCACCCCCAGAGTTTCAGGCGTATGCTACTACGATTTTTCAGAAAAGACCTTTGAATATCAGCTTTCCATCTTAAAGAGCCTCAGCGGTGACGGAGTCTACTGCGTACGCTACTACTACAATTACCCCGCAAAGGCGGGCATCGGTCATTTCATCCACACCTACAGGTGCGACGGCAACCCTATTCCCTCTTTCGCGGGTGAGCCCGAGGAGATCGAGATTCCCGACACGGCAAAGGAATTTGCCGATATCCTGTGGAACAGTCTCAATGAGGACAACAAGGTATCCCTTTTTGTACGCCAGGTGCCCCTCTGCGGAGCAAAGCCCACCGAGATCATTATTAATAAAAACATATAAGGAAACGCCAATGAAAGAATTTGAACTGAAGTACGGCTGCAATCCCAATCAGAAGCCCGCTAAGATCTTTATGAAGGACGGTTCCGAGCTCCCCATTGAGGTGCTCAACGGACGTCCCGGATACATCAACTTCCTCGACGCTTTCAACTCATGGCAGCTCGTCAAAGAGCTTAAAGAGGCTCTCGGCCTTCCGGCAGCAACCTCCTTCAAGCACGTCAGCCCCACCTGTGCCGCAGTAGGTATTCCCCTTTCCGATAAGCTGAAAAAGGCCTGCTTCGTTGACGATATCGAGGGTCTTGACGTCTCCCCTCTCGCATGCGCATACGCAAGAGCAAGAGGATGCGACAGAATGTGCTCCTTCGGCGACTGGGTCGCACTTTCCGACGTCTGCGACGTTACCACCGCACTGATGATCAAACGCGAGGTTTCCGACGGCATCATCGGTCCCGGTTACGAGCCGGAGGCTTTGGAGATTCTCAGATCCAAGCGAAAAGGCACTTACAATATCGTAAAGATCGATCCCGATTACGAAGCCGCTCCCATCGAGCACAAGGACGTTTTCGGCATCACCTTCGAGCAGGGACACAACAACTTCAAGATCGACCGTGAGCTGCTCTCAAACATCGTCACTGCTAACAAAGAGCTTCCCGAGGAAGCTGAACGCGACCTCATCATCTCCCTCATCACTCTTAAATACACCCAGTCCAACTCCGTTTGCTTCGCTTACGGCGGACAGGCAATCGGTGTAGGCGCAGGACAGCAGTCGAGAATCCACTGCACCCGTCTCGCGGGCTCCAAGGCTGACACCTGGTTCCTGCGTCAAGCTGACAAGGTTCTCGAACTTCCCTTCCGTGACGATATCGGCAGACCCGACCGCGACAATGTTATCGACGGCTACATCAATCAGAATGAAGAGGATGTATGCGCAGACGGTATCTGGCAGAAATACTTTACCCGTCAGCCCGAGCCCTTTACCCGCGAGGAACAGATAGCTTATCTTGATACCTGCGACGGCGTGTCTCTGGGTTCCGACGCGTTCTTCCCCTTCTTTGACAATATTGAGAGAGCAAGAAAGAGCGGCGTTAAATACATCGCCGAGCCCGGCGGTTCCATTCGCGACGACCTCGTTATCGAGTGCTGCAACAAATATGACATGGTCATGTCCTTCACCGGCATGAGACTGTTCCATCACTAATATCGGAGTTAATAATGAAAATAATGGTAGTAGGCGGCGGCGGGCGCGAGCACGCCATCATCAAAAAGCTGAAAGAAAACCGTGAGATCACGGAGATCTTCGCTCTTCCCGGAAACGGCGGCATGGCGGAAGATGCCACGCTTGTGAATATCGGCGCCACCGATATAGACGGTATCGTGAAATTTGCCGCAGAAAACGGCATTGATTATGCCGTGGTCGCGCCTGACGATCCGCTGGTGCTGGGCGCGGTGGATGCTCTTGAGGAAAGGGGCATTCCCTGCTTCGGCCCGAGAAAGTGCGCTGCGATAATCGAGGGAAGCAAGGTCTATTCCAAGAATCTCATGAAGAAATACTCTATTCCCACGGCGCAATATGAGACCTTTGACGACATGGACACGGCTCTCGCCTATCTCGATACGGCGAAGATCCCCACTGTTGTCAAGGCCGACGGACTGGCGCTGGGCAAGGGCGTTATAATAGCAAACACCAGAGAGGAAGCGAAAAACGCCGTGCGTTCCATGATGAAGGACAAAAAGTTCGGAAAGTCCGGTGAGAGTATCGTCATTGAGGAATATCTGACGGGTCCCGAGGTATCCGTGCTGTCCTTTACGGACGGCAAAACCGTCGTGCCAATGATATCCTCCATGGATCACAAGCGCTCAGGTGACGGTGACACCGGTCTCAACACCGGAGGCATGGGCACCATCGCTCCCAACCCGTATTACACCGAAGAGGTGGCGGAGCGCTGCATGAATGAGATCTTTATACCCACCGTGAAAGCCATGAACGCCGAGGGCCGCACCTTTAAGGGCTGTCTCTACTTCGGGCTCATGATCACCCCCGACGGTCCCCGGGTCATCGAATACAACTGCCGTTTCGGCGATCCTGAAACTCAGGTCGTGCTCCCGCTTCTGGAGAGCGATCTCTATACCGTTATGCGTGCGGTGACCGACGGTAAACTGAAAGACACCGAGGTGAAATTCAGCGACAAATCCGCCTGCTGTGTGATAATGGCATCCGAGGGTTATCCCGTGTCCTACGAAAAGGGATATGAGATCACCATACCGGATGAAGTGAAGGATTCCGTATACGTGGCGGGCGCAAAGCTCTCAGACGATAAGCTTATCACCAACGGAGGCCGCGTTCTCGGTGTCACTGCGGTAGAAGATGACTTACGCGGCGCTGTCGCCGCGGCATACGCCAAGGCAGAAAAGATCTCCTTCGGCAACGCTTATTACAGACACGACATAGGCTGCCGTGCACTGGAGGTACTGTGATGGTTTATAGAATATACGTTGAAAAAAAGACTCATCTTGCAAACGAGGCGAAAAATCTGCTTTCGGAGCTGAATAATCTGCTCGGCATCAAGGGCATTACGAAAGTCCGTCTGTTCAACAGATACGATGCCGAAAACATAACGAAAGAGCTTTTCCGCAAATCCGTAAACACCGTATTCTCCGAGGTCCAGCTTGATATCGCGACCGAAACTCTTCCCGAAACGGACGGCAGAGTCTTCGCCGTTGAATATCTCCCCGGTCAGTTCGATCAGAGAGCCGATTCCGCAGCACAGTGCATACAGATCGCATCCTGCGGCGACAGGCCCACCATCCGCACGGCGAAGGTTTATATCCTTGAGGGAAATATTACCGATGCGGAGTTTGACACTGTCAAAAAGTACGTAATTAACCCCGTGGAATCGAGGGAAGCGGAGCTTTGTCTTCCCGAAACGCTCGACATTCCCTTCAGCGTTCCCTCCCGCGTCACCACACTGAACGGCTTCAACTCCCTCAGCAGGCAGGGGCTCGAGGACTTCGTCAACAGCTACGGTCTCGCAATGGACACGGACGATATCGCTTTCTGCCAGCAGTATTTCACAGCTGAAAAGCGCGATCCCACCATCACCGAGATCCGCATGATAGACACCTACTGGTCTGACCATTGCAGACACACCACGTTCCTGACCACGGTAGATAACGTTACCTTTGACGATCCCGTTCTCGAAAAAGCTTACGAAAGATACCTTGATACGAGAAAAGCACTGGGCAGGACAAAGCCCCGGAACCTTATGGATATCGGCACGATCGCCGCGAAGTTTCTGAAAAAAGAAGGCTTGCTCCGGAAGCTCGACGAGTCCGAAGAGATCAACGCCTGCACGGTGAAGATAACCGTTGAGGCGGACGGAAAGAGTGAACCATGGCTCCTGCTCTTCAAAAACGAAACTCACAATCATCCCACCGAAATAGAGCCCTTCGGCGGTGCCGCCACCTGCATCGGCGGTGCGATCCGTGATCCGCTTTCCGGTCGCTCCTACGTTTACGCCGCAATGCGCTTGACCGGAGCCGCTGATCCCACGGTCCCAGTAGCGGACACCATACCCGGAAAGCTCCCGCAGAGAAAAATAGTTCAGACCGCCGCCGCGGGATATTCCTCCTACGGCAACCAGATCGGTCTTGCCACCGGTATCGTTGACGAGCTGTACCATCCCGGATACGCCGCAAAGCGTATGGAGATAGGTGCCGTCATCGCCGCCGCACCCGCAGAAAACGTCAGGCGCGAGTGTCCCGCGGACGGTGACATCGTCATACTCCTGGGCGGACGCACGGGACGCGACGGCATCGGCGGTGCTACCGGCTCCTCCAAAGCCCACAACGCCCATTCCGTGGAGACCTGCGGTGCAGAGGTACAGAAAGGCAACGCTCCCGAGGAAAGAAAGCTGCAGAGGCTCTTCCGCAGGACAGACGCCTGCCGCATGATAAAGCGATGCAACGACTTCGGCGCGGGCGGTGTTTCCGTTGCCATCGGCGAGCTTGCGGACGGACTGATAATTGACCTTAACGCAGTTCCGAAAAAATACGAGGGACTGGACGGCACGGAGCTTGCCATCTCCGAATCACAGGAGAGAATGGCGGTCGTTGTCGCTGAAGAGGATGCAGAGAAATTCTGCTCCATAGCTGACGAAGAAAACCTCGAAGCCAGTATCGTGGCAAAGGTGACGGCAGATCCCAGACTGAAAATGGTCTGGAACGGTCAGACCATCGTTGATGTCTCCCGTGAGTTTCTCAATTCCAACGGTGCCGAAAAGCACATCAACGTTGTCCCCGCAAAGACCGGTGACATAAAAAAGACGGTCGGGGGCTCTTTTGCCGACAATTATAAAGCTCTCGTATCCGATCTCAACGTGTGCTCGAAACGCGGTCTTTCGGAGCGCTTCGATTCCACCATCGGCGCGGGTACGGTACTTATGCCCTTCGGCGGCAGATATCAGCGTACGCCCATACAGGCTATGGTACACAAGGTATCCGTTGAGAAAAAGCACACTGACACCTGCTCGTTCATGTCCTGGGGCTACAACCCCTATATAACTGAAAAGAGCCCATATCACGGCGCGTATCTCGCGGTCGTTGAAAGTGTTTCGAAGCTTATCGCCGCAGGCGCGTCCTTTGAGGACGTATACCTCTCCTTCCAGGAGTATTTCGAGAAACCCGGACGTGACCCCGAGCGCTGGGGTAAACCCTTCTCCGCTCTGCTCGGCGCATTCTCAGCACAGATGGATCTCGGAGTTGCCGCCATCGGCGGTAAGGACTCCATGAGCGGCTCATTCGAAAAGCTTGACGTTCCTCCCACTCTCGTTTCCTTTGCGGTGACCACCGGTAAATGCGGCGAGGTGATTTCCCCGGAATTCAAGGCGGCAGGTCACAAGGTCATCGGCATATTCCCCGATTACACGGATGAAGGGCTCCCCTGCCCCGAATCTCTGAAAAAGTGCTTCGACAGGGTGACGTCCCTCTCCCGTGCAGGCAAAGTATACGCCGCGTACACTCCCACCTTCGGCGGTATCGCGGAGGCTGTCTACAAGATGTGCATCGGCAACGGACTGGGCTTCAGCTTCGATCCCGCTCTGACACCGGATGATATTTTCGGGTACAACTACGGCACGTTTCTCCTTGAGGTGGACGGTGACGCAGATGGTAACGTCATAGGTACCGTCACCGACGGCGGTGCGATCGTTTACGGCGGCGATGAAATATCGCTCTCCGAGCTCGACGCTCTTTACGAGGGAAGGCTTGAAAGCGTTTACCCCTGCCTCGAAAAGAAAAGTGCGAAAAAGCTGACGGCGCTTGACAGAAAGTACGAAAGGCCTGCGGCGCCTCACGTGAAATGCGTGAAGCCCAAGGTACTTATCCCCGTATTTCCCGGCACGAACTGCGAATTCGATTCCGCAAAGGTCATGCTTGACGCAGGTGCCGAGGTGAACACCTTCGTCATAAACAACCTCTCCTCCGACAAGATCTCCGAAAGTGTTGAGAAGTTCGCGAAAGAGCTCTCCGACTCACAGATGGTATCCGTTCCCGGCGGATTCCCCGGCGGCGATGAGCCAGACGGCTCCGGTAAGTTCATCATGGCATTCTTCCGCAACGCTCAGATAAAGGAAGCGGTGGAAAAACTGCTTTCCGACCGCGACGGTCTCATGTGCGGTATATGCAACGGCTTCCAGGCACTTATAAAACTGGGACTCGTTCCTTACGGAAAGATCGTCGATACGGACGAAAACTGTCCGACACTTACTTTCAATTCCATTGCGCGCCACCAGTCGAAGCTGGTGCGCATACGTATCGCCTCCAACAAATCTCCATGGCTCGCGGCGACAAACGTGGGAGACGTATACACCGTACCGATCTCACACGGTGAGGGCAGATTCATAGCCTCTGACGAGCTGATAAAGAAGCTTGCCGAAAACGGACAGATTGCCACTCAGTACGTTGATTTCGACGGCGCCCCCACAGATGATATACGCTTTAATCCCAATGATTCCGCATACGCCATCGAGGGCATAACCTCCCCCGACGGAAGAGTGTTCGGTAAAATGGGTCACAGCGAAAGAATCGGAAAAGGTCTTTACAAAAACGTTCCCGGGGTGTATAATATGTCAATGTTTGAATCCGCAGTGTACTATTTTAGGAAGTGAGGAAAATGAAATGGCATACTTATCCGATATCGAAATAGCTCAGTCCATTCCCATGAAGCCAATAACCGAGATCGCAAAGACCGCAGGTATTGACGAAAAATATATCGAGCAGTACGGCAAGTACAAGGCTAAGGTCGACTACTCTCTGCTGAATGAGTCCGACAGAAAGAACGGCAAGCTCATACTCGTTACCGCGATCACACCCACCCCTGCCGGCGAGGGAAAGACCACAACGACCATCGGTCTTTCCGACGGTCTCAAAAAGATCGGCAAGAACGTCGTCGTCGCGCTCCGCGAGCCCTCTCTGGGTCCCGTGTTCGGCATTAAGGGCGGTGCCGCAGGCGGCGGTTACGCGCAGGTAGTTCCCATGGAGGACATCAACCTGCACTTCACCGGTGATTTCCACGCCATCGGGGCTGCGAACAATCTGCTCGCCGCTATGCTCGACAACCACATCCAGCAGGGCAACTCTCTGGGCATCGACCCCAGGAAGATCACCTGGAAGAGATGCGTGGACATGAACGACAGGCAGCTCCGTTTCGTAGTTGACGGTCTGGGCGGAAAAGCAAACGGTACCCCCCGTGAGGACGGTTTCGACATCACCGTTGCGTCCGAGGTCATGGCTGTGTTCTGTCTTGCTTCCTCCATCACCGATCTCAAGGAAAGGCTCTCACGCATTGTCGTCGCTTACACTTACGACGACAAGCCCGTCACCGCAGGCGATCTGAACGCAGTCGGTGCCATGGCGGCTCTCCTTAAGGACGCTCTCAAGCCCAACCTTGTTCAGACCCTCGAGGGTACCCCCGCATTCGTGCACGGCGGACCTTTCGCGAATATCGCTCACGGCTGCAATTCCGTTATCGCCACCAAGATGGCTATGAAGCTTGGTGACTACGCGGTCACGGAGGCAGGCTTCGGCGCGGATCTGGGAGCTGAGAAGTTCCTTGACATCAAGTGCCGTATGACAGGGCTTAAGCCCGACGCGGTCGTCGTTGTCGCAACCGTCCGCGCTCTCAAGATGCACGGCGGTCTCGACAAGAAGCAGCTGGGCAACGAAGACCTCTGCGCACTCGAAAAGGGGCTTCCCAATCTTTTGCGTCACGTTTCCAACATAAAGAACGTATATAAGCTTCCCTGCGTAGTAGCTGTCAACCGCTTCCTCACCGATACCGACGCGGAGATCGCGCTCGTTATCGAAAAGTGTAAGGAGCTGGGCGTAAACGTCAGGCTTTCCACAGTATGGGCTGACGGCGGCAACGGCGGTATCGAACTTGCAGATGAGGTCGTAAGACTGTGTGAAGAAAAGAATGATTTCTCTTTCAGCTACGAGCTTGACACTACGATCGAGGAAAAGATCGAGGCTATCGTCCGCAGAGTTTACGGCGGTGCGGGCATCACAGTTCTTCCCGCGGCAAAAAAGCAGATCGACACTCTTACCGCGCTTGGATATGATAAGTGCCCGGTTTGTATCGCAAAGACACAATACAGCTTCTCCGACGATCCCGCAAAGCCGGGCGCGCCCGAGAACTTCACCGTTACCGTAAAGAACGTCAAAATTTCCGCAGGTGCGGGATTCATCGTAGTTCTCACCGGTGACATCATGACCATGCCCGGTCTTCCCAAGAAGCCCGCGGCTGAGAATATCGACGTTGACGAAAACGGAAAGATTTCCGGACTGTTTTGACCGAAATTAAATAAGTGGAGGCAGAAATGGCAAAAATAATCAACGAACCCTCTCATACTTTTAACGAATATCTCCTTATCCCCGGATACTCCTCCAGTGAGTGTATCCCCGCGAACGTGTCGCTCCGTACACCTTTGGTAAAGTATAAGAAGGGTGAAGAGCCGAAAATCACCATGAACATCCCCATGGTATCAGCTATCATGCAGGCTGTTTCCGGTGAAAAGCTGGCTATCGCTTTGGCAACAGAAGGCGGCGTTTCCTTTATCTTCGGCTCTCAGTCCATCGAGTCCGAGGCGGAGATGGTGCGCCAGGTAAAGAGCTACAAGGCGGGATTTGTCACCAGTGATTCCAACATCACGCCCGACGCGACACTCGCCGAGGTTATCGCGTTGAAGGAGAAGACCGGACACTCCACCGTTGCCGTTACCGACGACGGTACCTCCCACGGAAAGCTTCTGGGCATCGTGACCAGCCGTGACTACCGTGTGAGCCGTATGGAGTTTGACACGAAGGTCTCTGAATTCATGACCCCGTTTGACAAGCTCATCTGGGCCGAGGAAGGCACTACTCTTAAGGCAGCAAACGACATCATCTGGGACAACAAGCTCAATTCCCTGCCCATCATAGACCGTGACGGAAAACTGGTTTACATGGTATTCCGCAAAGACTATGATACCCACAAGCAGAACCCCAACGAGCTGCTCGACAGCTCGAAGCGATACGTGGTGGGCGCGGGCATCAACACCCGTGACTATGCAGAGCGTGTTCCCGCGCTGGTAGACGCAGGCGTTGACGTACTTTGTATCGACTCTTCCGAGGGCTTCTCCGAATGGCAGAAGCTTACTATTGAGTGGATACGCGATAAGTACGGCGACGAGGTAAAGGTCGGTGCAGGAAACGTCGTTGATGCCGCAGGCTTCCGCTTCCTCGCTGAGTGCGGTGCCGATTTCGTCAAAGTAGGCATCGGCGGCGGATCTATATGCATCACACGTGAGACCAAAGGTATCGGACGCGGCCAGGCCACCGCTCTTATCGAGGTCTGCGCCGAGCGCGACCGTTATTTTGAGGAGACCGGCATTTACGTTCCCGTTTGCTCCGACGGCGGTATAGTTTACGACCACCACATAACCCTTTCACTCGCCATGGGCGCAGATTTCGTGATGCTGGGCAGATATTTCGCCCGCTTCGACGAAAGCCCCTCCAACAGAGTGAGCATCGGCGGCACTTATTACAAAGAGTACTGGGGCGAGGGATCTGCCCGCGCCCGCAACTGGCAGAGATACGATCTGGGCGGCGACAAGAAGCTCTCCTTTGAAGAGGGCGTAGATTCCTACGTTCCCTACGCCGGAAGCCTCAAGGACAATGTTGCAATGTCTCTGGCAAAGGTCAAGTCCACCATGTGCAACTGCGGTGCGCTGACTATTCCCGAGCTGCGCGAAAAGGCAGTTCTCACCCTTGTGTCCTCCACCTCCATCGTTGAAGGCGGCGCTCACGACGTTATCCAGAAGGAAAAGGTACCTACCGTAAAATAAATTTTCTGTGAGGTCTGAATGAAAAAGTCCATTACTGACACTTTCGTGCTTTCAAACGGAGTTGAGATCCCCGCTATGGGCTACGGCACGTGGCAGGCTCCCGACGGCGAGATCACAAAGAACTGCGTCTGTGACGCCATAAAGCTGGGATTCCGCCATATAGACACGGCGTTCGCCTACGGCAACGAGGAAAGCGTGGGCGACGGAATCAGGGCATCGGGCGTTAAGCGTGAGGATATATTCCTTACAACGAAGCACTGGGTCACCGACCGCGGATATGAGGAAACGAAAAAGGCTATCGACACATCACTTAAAAACCTGGGTGTTGACTACCTCGACATGTACCTCATACACTGGCCCTGCGTTGAAAAGGTCTCCCCCGATTGGAAAGAGATAAACGCCGCTACGTGGAAAGCATTCGAGGAAGCGTACAAGGCGGGAAAGATACGCGCCATCGGCGTTTCCAACTTTCAGAAGAAGCATCTTGACGCGCTGAACGAGTACGCCGAGATCGCGCCCATGGTAAACCAGATAGAGTTCCACCCCGGCTATACTCAGATGGACAACGTGGATTTCGCGAAGGAGTCCGGTATGCTGGTGGAGGCGTGGAGCCCGCTGGGATGCGGCGCGGTGCTGAGTGACGGGAGGCTGAAAGAGATTGCCGCTCACTACAACAAATCCGTGGCGCAGCTGTGCCTTCGCTTCGTTCTACAGAACGGTGTGCTTCCCCTTTCAAAGTCGGTACATCTTGACAGGATGAAGGAAAATATCGACATTTTCGATTTTGAGATAAGCGCCGCTGATATGGCGGCAATCGCTGCCATTGACGGTCTTGGCTTTTCCGGGTATCTTCCCGAGGACGCTCCGGCGGACGCGCTGGCGAATGAGTAAACAGAAAAGTTCCCTCTTCGGAGGGAACTTTTCTGTTGCGGCTTTGCCGTCAACTATGATCGCCTGCGGCGAACTATGAGTGCTTCGCACACTATGATTGCTTCGCAAACTATGATCGGCTGCGCCAAGCTATATGGCGATCATATCATAACTTTTCCCGCAGGGAAAATCATAACTGCACGAAGTGCATCATAGTGTTTGCCGCAAGGCAAATTCATAGTTTATTGTCGCCGGGATACGGGAGCAGACTGGGATACTTGACAAGGCCGGCGGGCGGGAGCCGTGCCTCTTTTAAGATTAAATTATACTTGACAATTACTACATTTTCTGCTATAATGCTTGCAGTTGAGGGAGTAGCAAGCGCGATGTGCGCAGCAAGTCAACAATCTCGGCCTTATTTGGTCTGGCTTGCTTTAATTTGCGAGACTCATGTGCTTTTTCGTACATGGTCTCTTTCTTTTTGTCAGTCACCGGGTACGGAAGTATCCGGTTTTTTTATGGGATAATATATACTATGGATCTTATTTTCTTTCTGAACAGCGTTCTGCTCGGGGTGGGGCTTGCCATGGATGCCTTTTCCGTCTCCGCCGCCAACGGTCTCAACGAGCCCGGGATGCGAAAGGGACGCATGATTTTCATCGCCGGGGTCTTCGGAGTTTTTCAGACGCTCATGCCTCTTTTAGGGTGGGTATGCGTCGCCACGGTTCTGGACCTTTTCTCGGCTCTTGAAAAGTTCATACCCTGGGTCGCTCTGATCCTTCTCTGCTACATAGGCGGTAAGATGCTTTGGGACGGTTTTCACTGCGGTGAGGGTGAGGACAAGCCCGCCGTTTCCCTCGGGGGCATACTTCTGCAGGGGGTCGCCACGTCCATCGACGCTTTATCCGTGGGCTTTACCATCGCGTCTCTTCCCTTTTCCCACGCTCTGTGCGAATCGCTTATCATCGGCGCCGTGACCTTCGTCATATGCATAGCGGGGCTTCTCATCGGCAAGAAATTCGGTACAGTGCTTTCCGGCAGGGCTTCCCTTATGGGCGGCGTGATACTGACTCTTATAGGAATTGAAATATTTATCAAAGGAGTTTTATAATGCAGGTCTCGGAGCTTCTGTTCCCTCTTGTGGACTCACTTATCAATAACAGGACCGTCACCGCTGTGATTTTATTCGTTATCGGTCTTCTGCTCCTTATCAAGGGCGGGGACTGGTTCGTTGACGGTGCCTCCGGAATCGCAAAGAAATATCACGTTCCGGAGATACTTATCGGCGCGACTGTCGTTTCCATCGGAACGACGCTGCCTGAGGTCATGGTTTCCGCCACCGCCGCCGTTGAGGGCAGCGGCGCCATCGCTTACGGCAACGCCATAGGGTCGATAATCTGCAACACGGCGCTTATATGCGCGCTGGTCATTGCCATACGCCCCGCGCCCGTTGAGAAAAAATCCCTGCGGGTGCCCGTTTCGTTCTTCTTCATCGCCGCGGCGGTATATCTCGTCTTCGCGTACGGTTTCGGGCATTTCGGCAGGATCGCCGGCGCCATACTGCTTCTCATTTTCGCACTATATATGTGTGTAAATGTCAGGACCGCCGTTAAGCTCTCGAAAACACAGACGGAAGGAACAGAGGAGGACGGCGGGGACGGTGGTCTTATAAAGATGATCGCTCTTATCATCATCGGTGCCGTTTTCATCGCGGCGGGCTCCGATTTCCTTGTTGACAACGGCACGGTCATCGCGGAGGTGCTGAGCGTTCCGGAATCGGTCATCGCTCTCACGTTCGTAGCTCTGGGCACGTCGCTGCCCGAGCTCGTTACCGCCGTCACCTCTCTCGTTAAGGGGCATGGCGCCCTCTCACTGGGCAACATCATCGGCGCCAATCTCATCGATCTTGTGCTGGTCAGCGGACTTGCTCCTCTTCTCTCTCCATTTGACGTTCCTGCGGGAAAGACCGTTTTCGGTATAAACGCTTCCCTGCTTATTGATCTGCCCGTTATGATGACAGTTATGGCACTTCTTGCGGTCCCGCCGCTGATATGCGGCAAGCTCCGCCGCTGGCAGGGCATCGTCCTCATGCTGATATACGCGGCTTTCTGCGTGGTTCAGTTTGTGATATAAGAATTACAAAAAAAAGGCTTCCCCGTTGGGGAAGCCTTTTTTACACCATGACTGTCACCTTGCCGCCGTCATATTATCGGGGCGACCTATCAGAGGTTTCCTATCACTATCTGAACTAAAAGATTTGTATCCTTGGCGTTGATCTTGCCGTCGCCGTCTATATCGGCGGCAGGGACCTTTTCAAGGTTACCGATCACTATCTGAATCAAAAGATTTGTATCCTTGGCGTTGATCTTGCCGTCGCCGTCGATGTCGCCCCTGAGCACGTCTGCAAACTGCACGGAAAACATCTTATAAGCCGTGCCGCCGTCGGATGCAGGCATCATGACGGTGATCTCATTATCGATGACTGAGCCGTTTCTGTTATTGGCGACGATTATGGAGCCGTCACAGCGGAGGCTGCCGCCGAGCGTCTTATTGAGGATCAGAGTTTTTTCGTGCGTCTCTCTGTTTACGGAATATATCTCCACGGTACCGGAGCTCTGTTTCATCGCTACTATACAGAGATCGCCGCGGGAGGACTCTATCATCCTGCATGAATATTCGCCGTCGCTGTTGAATAGGATGGGCTCATTATATACGGGTTTGGGGTTGGCGCCGGGAGCTGTTGCATCGTAGACCGTGTACCAATACTCCCAGTAGAGCGTATTGTGGTGACGGTCGGCGCCGTGCATTCTCGTTGATGTAAGCACGTGGAGGTATCCCGCGGTATCGAGATATGTGTCTCCGTGTCCGTTATTGGACGTAGTGGGCATCATAGTGTCCTTCCGGGAGTAGTCCGCGGAATTGACTGTTATGATGTTATACTGCGGTGAGTATATATCCGGGAAATGGAACAGGTTGACCTCGTCCCACGCGTAGCTGACATCCGGCAGGGTTATGCCGAGAGTGGAAAGAAGCACGTCACGGCCTCCTACAACGTACAGACCGCCGTTCCCGTCGGAAAAGCCGTACAGATAACAATGGCGGTAGGTGGACGAAAGGGTCGCGTGGACAGTTGTGGTTTCATATGTATGGGTTATATAGTTGTACACGAACCAGGCGAAATGGCCCTCCGTCGCGCCGCCGCAGTACATGAAAACGATCACGCCGTTTACCGTATCGAGGATGGGCTGACCGTAGCCATAACCGCCGGGTGCTGTTCCGCCATTATATTTTATGGACTTTCTCGTCTCCGTGGCACCCGTGAAAGGACGGGTCGGGTCGAAATATCCGACGTACAGAGAGCCTGATAGATCTTCCGCGTCAGCGCAGCAGACATACACCATGCCGTCAGGGGCGTAAAATATGTTCGGTTTCGTGGTATGGTTGGAAAAAGTGAATGACCAGAGTGCGGTACAGGTACCGTTCTCGACCTTGAAAACCGTCGCTGACGCCCCGTCGATCTGTCCGAAAGAGCCGTTTTCGCTCATAGGGATGACGGCAAAGGTACCGTAGGGAGTATCGACCACTCTGCACTCGTGGTTGCTGTGGACCGCAAGTCCGGAGGAGGAAGCGGGCATAGCGGTAACATCGGAAAGAGACACACCGTCCGACACAAATTCGTCCGTCACGTGATTTTCGGGGATATAGTCCGGGTCAAGACCGTCGAAGTCGTCGTGATAGGTGCTGTCGTCAACTATCACCGACTTGAGGTACACGATAAATGCGTCGTCGCCGTAAGACAGGATATATTTCACGTACCCCTGACCGTTCGCCGCGAACGTATTATATCCGGAATAAATATCACAGCCGACATCGTATCCCGTGGCGGTGCTGACGGCATTTCCGAGCCTTTCGGCAAGTGAGCGCGCGGTGAGAGCCGTTCTTTCGTAGCGGAAATACTCCGTGCCGTCGGATGTGATATAGGTATTATTATTCTCTCTTATATGGTTCTTTCTGTAATCGTTCCATATATTCTCGACGCGTCGCCCGTTTGCTGCCGCCGCTGCTGCGTTTCCCGCGGTGGTGACAGCATTCCTGTCCGTGCCCAGTATTATACAGTCGATATACATAGTGGCGCCATCGCTGCCTTTTGTGAGCCAGTCAAGCTTAAGAGTTGAGAGTGTTCCCGCCCAGGTGGTGTAATTTGAGCAATCATAAAGCGCCGCGGCGTATGTACCGTTCTTTTTCAAAGTGGTTTTGCCGGTTTTGCCCGTGGACTGCGAGGTGGTGAATTCCACCATCTGCTGAAGTCTGTCACCATCCACGTAGGTAGGTATTTTATACACGATCACAACGGACTTAATAACAGAGCAGTCTATGGAAAGGTCCGATATATCGAATTCCACGCAGGGGGCGTCTACTCCGACGGAAATGAGCTTCAGGGAATTGCCGACGAGGGAGTATTCCGTTCCGCAGGATGAGGTCACTTGACACTCGCCGCCGTCAAAGCGTACGCAGATCGTGCCGTCGTTTTCTCCGGCGCACACCGGCACAGACACAAGGATCAGCAGCAGCACAAGGATCAACGATGTAAATCTCTTCATTTTTACCTTTCAAACATTTCGTCTTTGCTCACGACGGACCAGACTGCCAGCTCGGGGCGGTCGGCGCCGTCCTTCATCATAAGGGTCGCGACCTCGCCGTCGGGAAGCACTGTGGCGCCCTCGGGGAGCTCCGCGAAAAGGTTATACTCTATGGAATAGTTATCCACTATGAAATGGATGAGGTCGCGCATTCTGAAGGTGCGGGCTACGGCGTTACCCACGTGGGAGATATTTACGAGCCCGCGCTGTTCGAGAAGCAGCCCTATACGGTTGAAATCGTGGGGGTAGGAATAGTATTCGCCGTTGGGATTCGCCTTGGGATGATAGTCTACGAGGAAGGTATCCTCAACTGTGCCGTCGGGCTTTTTCAGCTTTACGGGCATCCTTTCGGTCTCTCTGTCGGGAACGGAGAGGACATACTCGGCGAAATGGTGGGAGGTACAGTTCAGATAGGGCACGCCCAGGAGCAGTATCTTTGCATCAAGGCCGAGCATCCTGCCGAAGGAGCTTCTGATATCGAAGGGGCTGATATCGGTGTCAACGTCGGTGACGAGACGTGCGTTTTTGCCCACGGCGGAGACGGAATGTCTGTACGCGATACTGCGCAGAGCGCCCTCGGACTTTCTTATCGCCTCGCTGATCGCGCCCATTTCGGACACGTCGTTTTCAGGGTCTATCAGCGGGCAGGGGGAGGTCTCGTGGACGAAGCAGAATGCGGGTGCGACGACTGTTCCCTCTTCTCCCACGGTGTCGATAAGAGCCTTTGCCACAGTCGCGGCACCGCCCTCGACAAATCCGAGAGTTCTCATGGCGGAATGGACCAGGACCGTATCGCCTGCCTCAATTCCGCAGGCCTTGAAGTCGTTTACAAGCGACTGATAATCGTTATATTTCATATTTTGCCTCTTTCAGTTTTATTTTTATCAGAGCATTTCAAGGATCTTTTCCGCCGCCATTTTCGCCAGCAGATCGTATCCCTCGTCGGTCATGTGGACGCCGTCGGCGCACACGTATTTTTCGGTATCGGCGATTATCGCAGAATAGAAATCGTTCACGGGGATGCCCATGCCGTGCATGACCTTTTCCGCCGCGGCGTTATAGCGTCTGATATCCGCGTTCCACTCCTCCATGGGAGCGGTAAGATGTACCTTTGCGAACTCGGGATCGGTATTGACGAGGGCGTTTATCCTCGCATCCTCCACGTCAAGTCCCTTGCCGCCGGGAGTACAGTTGGCGTATATGACGTTTTCCGTATAGCTTTTCATCTGGATCGCCAGTCTTCTCTGCTGATCGGCAAATTCATCTATGGGAGTAAACAGCTCACCGTCCGCGGTGCAGTGATGGATGTCCCATATGCCCACATTGAAATGGGCAGCGTCGATCTTCGGTGAGCCGAAGCCCTCCATCCATGAGAACATTCCCCAAAGAGCGAATTTCGTAAATCTGCAGTTTTCCTCGGGGGCGTACACCTTTACGTTCTCGCCCAGAAGTTTTTCTACGCGGGACTGATAGCCCAGTCTTATGGAGTCGCCGATCAATAATACGTTTTTCATATTTTACACTCCTTTACTTTGAATCGATTATATCACACGAAAAATATGGCGTCAATAGAAAAGCCCCCCGGATGGGAGGCTTTCATTTATTTTTTCTTTTTCTTTTCTTCGGCGCGTTTATCGTTTATTATCTTCATTTCGGCTTCGCCGATAAGCTCCACACCGTTATCCCGCGCCCACTCCACGCACCCACGCAAAACGAGGGGCAGGAACACTCTCGGCACGTTGAGCACCGTTTTCAGCGCTTCATCTGTGAATTTTATCTTATCGTCTATGCGGTCCGCTGCGTATCGCACGGATTCAAGAGACGCTTCTCTCACGGGAAGCAGCTCCGTACGCATACGGCGGGCTCGGTGGAACCAGAAGTTTTTGCTGTCGCGATATCCATAATCCACGGGGAGGTGCGGAAAATCACCTGTACGAACACCGTTTATAATGGCGTCGGAATACTTTTTCTTCATCAATATCTTGTCGATACGGAGGATGAAATGGGCACCGAATTTGGAGGTTATCCCGTTGAAATCGTGATAAGGTCCGTCGTAGCCGTTGAGATTTCCGGGCTCGTCGGACGCAGCACCGTCAAGTTCGCGCATCCACGTACATTCCACCGCCTCTATGGCGTCGGTGAGCACCATTGGACGTTTATCCTCCGGATCCTCCTCCTCTATCATGCTCTTTTCAAGGCGGAACTTACATTTCGGCATTTTATCGGCGGGAGTATCGCCCGGCCAAGAAAGCTTTACAGCCTCAGCAAAAGAGCGGGGTGAATCATCTATGAAATTAAGGGCACACTTCCCCGTGCGGAGAATGTTCTGCGCGGTATTGGACGAATTGCGGCAGTTCAATAGGAAAGCGTAATAGTCCTTCCCCGCTATATAATAGGGCTGTACCAGCGAATAGGGACCGAGATTTGTGGTGCCATCCTCGCAGAGTGTGCTGATGATTACTGTGGGCATGGGGAAAAAGAGCGAGGTCTGGTAAAAATTATCTACAATGCGAAGATTTTCAAAGCTGCTCATAGCTGTCTCCTTTTAGTTAGTTTTTACATTTTATCAGAAATGATACATTTTGTCAAGGAAAGCAAAACATCTGCCGTTCTTCGTCGGTTGGTACCATGGCAATAAAAAGAGATAGGCAAAGCCTATCTCTTTTTTTACATATGGAAAGACTCGACAGTGTTTGCATAAAGAACATCAGCTCATAGCTGACCCGGGCAAACACGGCAGATGCAAAGCATCTGAGGTTCTTCGTCGGTAGGTACCATGGCAATAAAAAGAGACAGGCAAAGCCTATCTCTTTTTTACATATGGAAAGACTCGACAGTGTTTGCATAAAGAACATCAGCTCATAGCTGACCCGGGCAAACACGGCAGATGCAAAGCATCTGCGGTTCTTCGTCGGTTGGTACCATGGCAATAAAAAGAGATAGGCAAAGCCTATCTCTTTTTATTGGCAGGGGCGCAAAGACTCGAACTCTGGACATGCAGTTTTGGAGACTGCCGTTCTACCAACTGAACTACACCCCTATATTCTTTTCGGTCGGTCGACCTTTAGTATTTTATCACAATAGTTTTGCTTTTGCAACATTTTTTTGAAAATTTCTTCGGTATTTTTTTCAATGTGTCCGCGACGCTTTTTTGCTTACAATACAAGCGGAGGTAAGTTTGAAAGCAAAGAACTGACTTTTTCGCAAGTTTGCTGTTTTCAAACCCATTTGTGACTTTGGCCGACTTCGGGCGGCAAATTCATATAGAACCGTCACAAATGCAAAGAAAGGAGCGATACCAAACATGAGAAAGACATTATTTACCGCTTTAATTGCGGTCTTGCTGACTGTTCCCTGCGCGGCTTCCGGGTTCAGCTGGTACTGCACAAAAACGAAAGATCATTCGCAGCCCGCAGCCGACGCGCCGATTGCATTTATTGAAAAATACGGCGGATACTGCTGCGACAAGTCTCATTCTGACTGGACAGATCCGGAAAAGGTCATTTATCTCACCTTTGACGCGGGATACGAGAACGGGAACGTTGAAAAGATACTGGACGTCCTAAAGGAAAAGGATGCAAAAGGCACTTTTTTTATTCTTGAGCATATGACGAAGGACTTTCCCGATATTGTGAAGCGTATGGAGAGTGAAGGACATTTCGTATGCAATCACACCGCTATGCATCACGATATGTCAAAGGTATGCGACCGAGATGAGTTTCTCGCGGAGCTGAAAAGGCTTGAGGATGACTGCACCGCTATCGGGGTGGAATGCAGAAAATTTTACCGTCCGCCGGAGGGCTCCTTTTCAGAGGACAATCTGAAATGGGCAAGTGAGGCGGGGTATAAGACCCTGTTCTGGAGCTTCGCCTACGCTGACTGGGACAACAATGCGCAGATGTCACCCGCAGCGGCAAAGGAGAAGATACTCGCCTCCACACACAACGGCGAAATAATCCTTCTGCATCCGACCTCAGCAACTAATGCCGCAATTCTCGGTGATCTTATTGACGACTGGCGACAGATGGGATTTCGCTTTGCACTGCCGGATGAACTGAAATGAAAAGACGGAAACTCTTATGCGCAGCGGCTGTCATCATTTTCTCCGTGTTCATTTTCGCATATATCGTTATTGCCGGGAACGATATTGTGATCAAGTCCTGCGCGACGGGGGAAAAGAAGATCGCTCTGACCTTTGACGACGGTCCTCATCCGAGATACACGGGCGAGATACTGGATATTCTCGGCGAATACGATATAAAGGCAACGTTTTTCGTTATCGGTGAAAACGTGGAGCTGTATCCGGATCTTATTGAGCGTGAGATCGCCGAGGGGCACGAAATAGGAAACCACACGGAAAGCCACAAATCGCTTCTTAAAGCAGACCGGGCGGAGATTTCCCGAGAGGTGGGAGTTCTCGGAGACAGTCTCCGTGAAAAATTCGGATACGCGGCCTCTCTTCTGAGGCCTCCGGGCGGACAGTACACGGAGGCACTGGCAGAATATGCAAAGGAAAACTCCCAGAAGATCATCCTCTGGTCCGTGGACACTAGAGACTGGGCACACACGAGTGTTTCCGGGATAAGGGAAAACGTTATGAAAAACACCTCCGACGGGTCCATAATCCTTTTCCACGATTACGTGGCGGGAAAATCACCCACGCCGGAGGCACTCAGGTCCGTTATTCCGGAATTATTGGCCAAAGGGTATAAGTTCGTGACAGTGTCGGAGCTTATCCGATAGTCTCCCGTATCTTATCCCAACGCTCTTTATGGCCAACGCCGGTCTCGTCGGGGACAAAGCCCGCACGGAGATAGCTTTTTATAGCGGGTATACGCCAGTCGTCAGTGGTGAGGTGAGCCGATTTCATGCCCTCTTCTTTTATGACGGCGATCGAAAAATCGTTCATCAGCTTTCCGATACCGCGGCCGCGCACCTCGGGCTTCGAGCCCACCATATGGATATAGCCCTCGCCGCTTTCCTTATTGCATATAACGCAGGTGGTGGCGACGGGCTTGCCGTCGAGAAGAAAAATATAGCACTTGTCTTCATCATATCCCGGGAAATCCGTCATGAGCTTTTTATAAAAATCATGGGTGGCGGGCTCCTCGGCAAGGTCGTACTGCACTATATCGAGCCATTCGTCGATGCCGTTCTCACGCTCGTTGATTTTTTCGACGGTCATATTTTCGGGAAGCGCGGGAAACCTTGCGGGTGTTCCGTCGTTTGTCCAACGCATCAAAAGCTGTGTCATGGTGTGCTCCTTTGATTTCAGTTAATCTATTATACACAATAAACAAAACTAAATCAAGTCATCACATCAGAAAAATGTTTCATACAGATGCAGAATCGGTGAGGGAGGGTCGAAGCTGTAGTTTCCTACTGCGAGCCCCTACGTCGCCGATAGCAAAAAAAGAAAACGTGCTGCCACGTTTTCTTTTTCAGCGCTCTGCGCTGTATGATGCAATTTGATTAGTCGCTGATGTAGGGGAGAAGAGCAACAACTCTTGCTCTCTTAACAGCAACGGTTACCTGTCTCTGGTGCTTTGCGCACGCGCCGCTTACTCTGCGGGGCAGGATCTTACCGCGCTCGGAAATGAACTTTCTGAGTCTTGCGGTGTCTTTATAGTCGATGTGGTCGATCTTATCCTCACAGAATATACAAACCTTTTTTCTTCTGCGGTTGTTCATTCTGGGGTTAGGTCTTCTTTCCGCTCTGACGGATTCTTCTGCGGGAGCTTCTGCTACTTCCGCTGCGGGCTGTTCGACAACTTCTTCTGTTGAAACAGTCATGTCTGTATCCATGTTTCTAATGAAACCTCCGTTAAATTTTAAATAAGTGGTTATTCTGCCGCTCAGAAGGGCAGATCTTCATCATCGCCGATCTCCTCGAACTTGGGTGCCGAGGCCTGATCAGCAGGCGTTGCGTATGCAGGTGAATTATAAGATTCGGGGACATAAGGCTGATTCGATGCCTCACGGACTGCCGCGGGGCTCTCGCTCTTTGCATCAACGAAGGAGGCTTCGTCAGCGACGATCTCGGTAACGTAATGCTTTACGCCGTTCTGGTCGGTCCAGTTTCTGTTCTGGAGGGAGCCCACGACGCATATAGAGCTTGCCTTTCTGAAATATCTTGCAACGAACTCTGCAGTTGCTCTCCAGGCGGTCACGTTGAAGAAGTCTGCCTGGGTCTCTTCACCGTTTCTTCCGCCGAATCTGCGGTTTACAGCCACGGTAAAGGACGTTACGGATATTCCGGAAGGGGTGGTCTTCAGTTCGGGGTCAGCTGTAAGCCTGCCGCCGATGATCACCTTATTGAAATTGAAATTAGCCATTATTATGATCCTCTCTTATAAATCGTATTCTGCATCAAGCTTCTTTCTTGTCTTCGTGACGGATAACGATGGAACGCATGATACCCTCGGTAATACCGAAGATACGCTCCAGCTCTGCGGGGAACTCGCCGTCAGCTTCAAAGTTGACGAGAACGTAGTATCCCTCATTCTTGTCATTGATGGGGTATGCAAGTCTGCGCTTTCCCCACTCATTGACCTCTCCTACGGTTCCGTTCTCTGCGATAAGAGCAGTAAACTTCTCCGTAAGAGCCTTGATCTCCTCGTCGGACAGAGTTGCGTCGATGATGAACAAGGTTTCATAAGAGTTCATAAGCTTCTCCATATTTTACACCTCCCTATGGACTTTCGACCGGCGACTAAAGATTTTCGCCGGCAGAGAGACGGGCAAAAACCCGTTCGCGAGTCATTATACCATTTTGTATATGTAATGTCAAGTGTTTTCACAAAATAGTTTCATATATAAGAAGCGTTCCGGCGGCGGCCCGGCGCTTCACCGCA
>JAZLKW010000037.1:0-51292 GCA_045597805.1 Candidatus Avispirillum sp.
ATATGCGTGGGAGCAGGTCTGTGGCACGGCGAAGAAAGTTTTCCCCTACGTGCTGATCGGTGTCGGCATCGGTGCCGTCATTCACAACTGGATTCCCGGAGAGCTTGTCGTAAAAGTTCTCGGTACGGGCAATCCGTTCGGCGTATTGATCGCCACGATAGCCGGCATTCCGATGTATGCCGATATTTTCGGGACGATTCCGATTGCTGAGGCTCTGCTGGCAAAGGGAGCACGGCTCGGCGTGGTGCTGTCATTTATGATGGCCGTAACGACCTTGTCCCTGCCATCGATGATTATGCTGCGCAAAGCTGTTAAACCGAAACTGCTCGGTATATTCATTGCCCTCTGCACAGTTGGTATTATTCTCGTGGGTTATTTATTTAATGCAATTCAATATTTGATTATGTGAGGTGGAGTTAAATGGAATGTCCCAATGTGAAAGAATGCGCTTGCCCGAAACAGACCTGCCCCAATCACGGCAAATGCTGTGCGTGTGTAATAAAACACAGAAATACCGACAGTCTTCCGTTTTGTCTGTTTCCGGACAACGGTGGAGACAAGAGCAATTACAATCATTACAAAGTATTAAAAAATCGCTTTGAAAGCGAGAAATAAACGGAGGTATTTATTATGTCATTATTCGGAAAGAAGAAAGAAGAAAAGAAAGAAGCCGGGTGCGGTTGCTCCTGCGGATGTGGTTGTGATACAACCGTAAAAACAGAAAAAGTTGAAACTTGCTGCGGTGAAAAGGTTAACGGTATATGCTGTATCAAGGTTCTCGGCTCGGGATGTAAAAGCTGCCATACACTTTATGAAAATGCACAAGAAGCAGTCAAAGCCATCGGCCTTGATATTGAGGTCGAATACGTTACCGATATGCAAAAGATAATGGAATACGGTGTAATGTCAATGCCGGCTCTCATTGTCAACGAACAGGTCGTTTCTATGGGTAGGATATTGAAAACGACAGATATTGAAAAACTACTTAAGGTACAGTAAACCACTGACACCTTTTCAGCTTAGCTGAAAGTGTCATAGTGGGTTACGCACTTTGCCAATGTTCGTAAAAGAAAGCGGCATAACCAATAAGGTTATAACATCTCTATAATACATTATTAATTCGATACAAAAGTCACAGTTGGGGCGCCCTTCCTTACAGAGGGTGCCCCAACTGCATCCTTATTTATTTTCACTTAAATCCTGAATGGAAAGCGTAACGGGGTAAATATCCTTGTGTTTCTTATTATCGGAATGCGGATACGGACGGTTGAGAAAGCACATAGAAAAAGACACATTTTTATGTTATAATGAAATGTATCGTATTTTACATTGATTTTACAAAACGTTGATAACAGATTTTAACTTAACAGTATAAAATACAAAAAAGAATAGAGGTGAGAAGTTTGATTTATTGTGTTGAAGATGATAACGGTATTCGAAATTTGATGTTGTATACATTAAATGCCTCCGGATTTGAGGCAATGGGCTTTTCTGACCCCGTTGTTTTTTGGAAAGAAATTGACAAGCAAAAACCCGAACTGATATTACTTGATATTATGCTTCCGGGAGAGGACGGCATTTCCATTCTGAAAAAACTCCGTGCCGATGTTGCCACCTGTGATATTCCGATCATTATGGCAAGCGCGAAAGGCACCGAATATGACAAGGTGCTGGGGCTTGATCTTGGTGCAGATGATTACCTTGCAAAGCCGTTCGGAATGATGGAAATGGTGTCCCGTGTGAAATCGGTGCTTCGCAGAGCTGTGCCGAAAGCTGCAACTGCTATTAAATACGGCAGCATTGAACTTGATATAGGAAAGCACTGTGTTTCGGTTGACGGAGAAGAAATCGTGCTGACGCTGAAAGAATACGACCTGCTCCATCTGTTTCTGAAAAATCAAGGTCTTGTTTTGACTAGAGATCAGCTTCTTGAAAAGGTATGGGGGCAGGACTTTATCGGAGAGACAAGAACGGTGGACGTTCACATTGGAACACTTCGTACAAAGCTTGGCGACGCGGGCAATCTCATCGAAACCGTGCGAGGCGTAGGTTATAGAATGGAGGCAAGAAAATGACAAAACGGATTTTTCGTTCCATTTGCTTTGTTGCAATAGCGGTTTTTTTAGCTTCTCTTGTCCTGATTATGGGTGTGCTTTACAGCTACTTTTCCGATCGTCAGATGAAAAGTCTGAAAACAGAAACAACGCTTTGTGCATCGGCAGTAGAAAAAGACGGTCTCGATTACTTAAATGCAGTCACCAACGGTGATTACCGAATCACGTGGATCTCTGCTGACGGTACGGTTTTATTTGACAATAAGGCGAAAACCGACAAAATGGAAAACCATTTGGAACGAGAAGAAATAAGAGAGGCAATTGCGACTGGTGAGGGCGAAAGTGCAAGGCGCTCCGATACGCTGATGGAAAAGCAGTTATACTCTGCACAAAAACTCTCGGACGGGACTATTCTTCGTCTGTCTGAATCGTATTTAGCGTGGTGGTCTTTAGTCCTTTCGATGCTTCAGCCGATCATCATCGTAATGGCGATTGCTTTCGGTCTATCTCTGTTTCTCGCATATCGCTTGTCAAGGAACATCGTTAAGCCGCTGAATGAGCTGGATTTAGATGAGCCGAACGCTGAAAATGTTTACGAAGAAATCACGCCGCTTGTCAATCGCATTGCAAGCCAGCAAAACCAATTAAAGCTTCAAAAGGCGGAGCTGAAACAAAAGCAAGAGGAATTTGATACCGCAACGGGTTATATGAATGAAGGTATTATTCTGCTTTCGGAAAATGGTGCGATATTGAGTATCAACAAGTCCGCAACAAAACTGCTCGGTATCAGCCGATATTGTGTAGGCAAGGATCTACTCCTTTTCAATAACAGCTTTGAAATACAGGAATTACTTCGTATAGCAGGTGCGGGCAGTCCGGCTGAAAAAATCATTCCTATTGCAGAGCGGGATTATCAGTTTAACGCAAGTCCGATCATCAATGAAAACAAGGTGTCGGGCATCGCGCTGATCATCTTTGACATCACCGAAAAAGAAAAAGCCGAAGAAGCACGGCGTGAGTTTACCGCCAATGTTTCTCACGAGCTGAAAACACCGCTTCAGAACATATCCGGCAGTGCAGAGCTGTTATCAAACGGTCTTGTGAAAGCAGAGGACGTTCCGAAATTTGCAGAGCAGATCTTCGGGGAATCCAAACGAATGATTACCCTTGTGGAAGATATCATCAAGCTTTCACACTTGGATGAAGGCGCTGAAGATATGCAGCGGCAGTCCGTTGATCTGTATGAGCTTGCTGATCTGACGGTTCGCAATCTGTCCCCCGTAGCCAAAGCCGCCGATGTTAAACTATCTTTGAACGGCGGAAAAGCCGTTATGGAGGGCATACCGCAGCTGCTGTCCGGCATAATTTACAATCTCTGCGATAATGCCATCAAGTACAACCGTGCAGGCGGAAGTGTGAATGTTGATGTGAAATCAACTGACGAAGATGTTGTCTTATCCATAAGCGATACGGGAATCGGCATCCCGCCCGAAGCACAAGACCGAATTTTTGAAAGATTTTACCGGGTGGATAAGAGCCGCTCCAAATCGGTCGGCGGAACGGGCTTGGGGCTGTCCATAGTCAAGCACTCGGTCAAGCTCCACGGAGGCGAAATTGAACTTCGCAGTGTGGTTGATAAAGGCACAACAATGATCATCACTATGCCTAAAAAAGGAAAAAGCGAATGACTTATGATGAAATAAAAAACGACACCACCGTGCGTACCTATGTGAAAGCAGCTGATGACAGTTTGGCTGTTCTCGGATATACGGAGCACAGCTTTGCTCACGTTTCAGCGGTCGCAGAAAAGACCGGGTATATTCTCGAAACATTAGGGTATCCGTCAAGGATGGTGGAGCTCGGCAAAATTGCAGGTTTTCTGCACGATATAGGAAACCTTATCAACCGTGTAGATCATAGCCAAAGCGGTGGTATTATGGCATTCCGTATACTTGATCATCTGGACTTTCCCCCGGAAGAAATCGCCATCATCGTGTCGGCTATCGGAAATCACGACGAAGGAACCGGTGTTCCCGTCAGTCCTTTGGCAGCGGCATTGATCCTTGCCGATAAATCTGATGTTCGGCGCAGTCGTGTAAGAAATACGGAGATGATGAATTTCGACATTCACGACAGGGTGAACTATTCTGTCACAAAAGCCGAACTGAAAATCAACGAAGCACATTCACTGATAAAGCTGAAATTGCAGGTAGATACCCACGTTGGTTCCGTTATGGAATACTTTGAAATCTTTATGGAGCGAATGATTCTCTGCAGAAAAGCTGCTGAAATGCTCGGAATGAAATTCAAGCTGATGATAAACGAACAGCAACTGATATAGCTTTAATCCCATGGATTTAAATCCGTGGGATTTTTTACACCGATTTTGCATTAACAAGATAACGGATTTGATGTTGACGTTGTATCATTTACCCGTACTAAAAGGGACAATATTTGAATGAAGGAGATTTCAAAATGAAAACAACCACAAAAATCGCAGCATTCGCGCTTGCGGCAGCAATGTGTCTTGGCACGCTTGCCGGATGCGGAGCAAAAGAGGAAGAATTTAATTCTTCAAAAGAAATCGGTGTTATTTCCCGTGAAAACGGTTCGGGTACCAGAGGTGCTTTTATTGAACTGTTCGGCATTGAAGAAAAGAATGCGGCTGGCGAAAAAATCGATAACACTACCCAAAACGCAGTAACAACCAACTCAACATCCGTAATGATGACAACTGTTGCAGGAGATCCTTATTCTATTGGCTATATCTCTCTTGGAAGCCTTAATGATACTGTAAAGGCTGTAAAAATTGACGGTGCTGAAGCAACGGTATCAAACATTAAAAGCGGAAGTTATAAGATTTCTCGTCCGTTTAACATTGTAACGAAAGAAAACATTTCCGATGCGGCAAAAGATTTCATCAGTTTTATTATGAGTGCGGACGGGCAGAAAATTATTGAAGATAACGGTTATATTTCCGTATCTGATGCACCGGCTTACAACAGTTCCGTTTCAAGCGGTATTGTAAAAGTCGAAGGCTCAAGCTCTGTTTCGCCTGTTATGGAAAAGCTGAAAGAAGCGTATGCGACTGTTAATAGCGGTGTCACCGTACAAATCCAGCAGAACGATTCTTCCACGGGTGTAACATCTGCTATTGACGGCAGTTGTGACATCGGTATGGCTTCCCGTGAACTGAAGGACTCTGAGTCTGCAAAGGGTGTGAGCGCAAAAGTGATTGCAATGGATGGTATTGCGGTAATTGTGAACAATAACTGCCCAATTGATAACTTGACTTCCGAGATGGTAAAAGAGATTTATACCGGCAAGGTTACCGAATGGGCTACCATTGTTAAAGAATAATAGTGATATGAAGAGTATTAAGGAAAAATTGATGCACGTCGTGTTTCTTGCAACGGCGTGCATCTCCATAGCAGCAGTTGTTTTGATTTGTGTGTTTTTACTTGCAAATGGCATTCCCGCTATTGGAAAAATCGGCATTTTTAAATTTCTGCTTGGCACCGAATGGAGACCCGAAAACAATATTTATGGTATATTCCCGATGATAGTCGGAAGTGTTTATGTAACAGCAGGCGCACTTGTTGTAGGTGTCCCGATAGGAGTATTAACAGCAGTGTTTATGGCCAGGTTTTGTCCGAAGCCGCTTTATAAACTGCTGAAGTCAGGTATTGACCTAATGGCTGGTATTCCATCTGTGGTTTATGGCTTTTTCGGTCTCGTGGTTATTGTTCCGTTTGTCCGTGAAAATATCGGAGGACGAGGATTTAGTGTTTTAACAGCATCTATATTGCTCGGGCTTATGATTCTGCCTACCGTTATCAGTGTTTCAGAGTCAGCGCTTCGAGCTGTTCCGCAGAATTATTATGAAGGTTCACTCGCTCTTGGCGCTTCCCACGAACGAAGTGTATTCTTCACGATATTGCCTGCCGCAAAAAGTGGTGTTCTTGCCGGTGTGGTTCTCGGTATCGGAAGAGCAATCGGTGAAACTATGGCAGTTATGATGGTGGCAGGAAACCAAGCAATGATACCGAGTAAAATAACATCCGGCGTCAGAACACTCACTACAAATATCGTGATGGAAATGGGATATTCGGCTGATTTACACCGTGAAGCGTTGATAGCAACCGGTGTGGTATTATTCGTGTTTATTTTACTGATCAATTTGACCTTTTCCGTGCTGAAAAGGAGGTCGAAGGAATCGTGAAACAGTCGATAAAACAAAAAATGAAAGCATACAAAAGGGATCCGAAATCATTATTTTTGCTGATTCTGGTTTTGCTTTCTGCGTTCATCACTGTGCTTGCTGTTGTATTTATAGTTTCTTATATCCTGATAAAAGGGATTCCGTATATTAGAGCAGATTTATTCAGTCTTACATATAACACCGAAAACGTATCGTTTATGCCGGCTCTCATCAATACTATCTTGATGACAATACTTTCTTTATTCTTTGCAGTTCCGGTTGGTATTGGTTCGGCTGTTTATTTGACGGAATATGCGGCACGGGGCAATAAACTTGTAGGTCTGATTCGGCTTACTACAGAAACGTTGTCCGGTATTCCGTCTATCGTATATGGTCTGTTCGGATCTATCTTTTTTGTGAAAGCGTGTGGATTTGGATTGTCACTCCTATCCGGTGCGTTGACATTGGCAATTATGATTTTGCCGCTTATTATGAGAACGACAGAGGAAGCATTGATTGCCGTTCCCGATAGCTTTCGTGAAGGCAGTTTCGGATTAGGAGCCGGAAAACTCCGCACAGTATTCAAGATAGTTCTTCCTTCGGCAGTTCCCGGCATTTTGTCCGGTGTAATTCTCGGTGTTGGCAGAATTGTTGGCGAGTCTGCAGCATTGATTTTTACAGCAGGGACAGTTGCAGAAATTGCAAAAGGATTGTTTTCTTCTACAAGAACGCTTGCAGTTCATATGTATGCTATTTCAGGAGAGGGATTGTATATCAATCAAACCTATGCCACTGCCGTTATGCTGCTTGTCGTTGTTATTATAATCAACTTACTTTCAGGGCTTATTGCGAAAAGAATAGGAGGAAAACAAAATGGATAAAATCCGAATCGAAAACTTAGATCTATATTATGGCGATTTTAAGGCTCTTAAAAATATCAACCTCGCTATACCCGAGAATAAAATAACTGCATTGATTGGACCATCCGGTTGCGGAAAATCAACTCTTCTTAAAAGCTTGAACCGTATGAATGATTTAATAGAGGGATGCAGAATCGAGGGAAAGGTTTCTCTTGATAATCAGGATATATATGGCGATATGGATATTAACCTGCTCCGAAAAAGGGTTGGCATGGTATTCCAAAAGCCAAATCCGTTCCCTATGAGTATCTATGATAACATTGCTTACGGTCCTCGTACGCACGGTATCCGTTCCAAATCAAAACTGGATGAAATTGTTGAGCGTTCGCTGCGAGATGCAGCAATATGGGACGAAACAAAAGAACGTTTAAAAAAATCAGCACTTGGTATGTCTGGCGGTCAGCAACAGCGTCTTTGCATTGCACGTGCTTTGGCGGTTGAGCCGGAAGTGCTTTTGATGGACGAACCCACCAGTGCCCTTGATCCGATTTCGACATCCCATATTGAAGATCTTGCACTCAAATTAAAAGAAAAATACACCATCGTCATTGTCACCCATAATATGCAGCAGGCGGTGAGAATTTCCGATAAAACCGCATTTTTTCTTCTTGGAGAAATGGTTGAATTTGATGATACTGAAAAACTGTTCTCTATGCCGAAGGACAAGCGAACAGAAGATTATATAACGGGGAGGTTCGGATAATGCGTTCAAAATTTGATGAACAACTGGAATTATTGCACAGAGAATTGATTGCTATGGGCGGGCTTTGTGAAAATGCCATTGCGATGTCGGCGAAGGCGCTGACAAATCGAGATATATCCATCGCCGAAAAGGTTCCGGAGATGGCACTGCGCATTGATGAGGAAGAGCGTGAAATTGAGAGAATGTGCATGAAATTGCTTTTGCAGCAGCAACCCGTTGCCAAAGATCTACGGACCATTTCTTCTGCGCTGAAAATGGTGACGGATATGGAACGAATCGGCGATAATTCTGGCGATATTGCGGAAATTGTTATGGTTGCCGGCTTTACTAAAGCCGATGACACGCTCACAATTCACGATATGGCACTTGCCACAATTAAAATGGTTACTGACAGTATTGAAGCATTTGTGAAACGTGATGTTACGCTTGCTCGAAGTGTTATTGCATATGATGACATCGTGGATGGATATTTCAATGATATAAAAGAAAATCTGATAGACAGAATTAAAAACGGAAACACAAACGGAGAAACCACACTCGACCTATTAATGATCGCAAAATACTTCGAGAGAATCGGCGATCACGCAGTAAACATAGCGGGGTGGGTAGTGTTTTCTGTGACCGGAGTAAAGGAGTGAAATAATTTATGTATAAAAAATTCTTACTATTCAGGACATTTCGTGTGTCGGTCAATGTTCAATGACTGTGGCACTTCCTATTCTTTCGTCTTGTGGGATTGAAACGTGTATCTTGCCGACTGCAGTGCTTTCAACTCATACCGGTGGTTTTAAGGGCTTCACATTTAAAGATTTGTGCGAAGAATTCCCAAAGATTATTGAACATTGGAAGTCGGAAAGTATTAAATTTGATGCAGTTTATACCGGTTATCTCGGAAATATTAAGCATGTGGAATATATTGAGGATATATGCAATAATTTGCTATCTGAAAATGGAATACTGATTGTCGATCCGGCAATGGCTGATGATGGAAGCATTTATTATGGTTTTGATGAAACTTATGTTGAAGCAATGAAAACACTTTGTAAATGTGCAGATATATTGCTTCCGAACTTAACGGAAGCTTGTCTTCTTGCTGATGTTCCATATCCAGAAAAAGTAACTGAAGAGTTTGTAAACGATTTGATGTTCACTCTTTCAAAAAACTATAACGCAGAAATTGTTTTGACCGGAATTGGTTTTGATAATAACCAAACCGGAATTATGGTTTCTTCAAATGGCAAGACACAGTATTATTGCCACGTTAAAATTCAAAAGAACTTCCACAGAACAGGCGACATTTTTTCATCTGTGTTTGTAGGCGCTTTTTTGCGAGAAAGATCATTGATGCAATCTGTTAGAATTGCTGCCGATTTTACTGTAAAAGCTATAGAAAGAACGTTAAACGATCCTTCTCATTGGTATGTAGTTAAGTTTGAACATGAACTAAAGCATTTGTCAGAAGAACTTTTCTAAACACTTCATAACTCACTTTACACGGATTTTACAATGACTTGATAATAGATTTGATGTTGCGCCGTTATAATATCTACGTAAAATAATATGATAGTGAGTATTACATATGGATATTTTTAACGTGTTATCAATGATAGGCGGCTTGTGTCTGTTCTTGTTCGGTATGAACTTGATGGGACAAGCATTGGAACGACGTGCCGGCGGCAAAATGCACTCAGTGCTCACAAAAATGACCACCAATAAATTTGCCGGATTTTTGACCGGATGCGGTGTTACGGCTGTTATTCAGAGTTCGTCCGCCACAACCGTTATGGTGGTTGGCTTTGTAAACTCCGGCTTAATGGCACTGAAGCAAGCAGTAAACGTAATTATGGGTGCGAATGTCGGCACAACCGTCACCGGATGGATCTTATCCCTTGGCGGTATCAGTGGTGACAGTATGTGGGTAAGATTGTTAAAACCTTCTTCGTTTACACCTGTATTAGCGTTGATTGGTATTATTCTTTATATGTTCACCAAAAAGCATACGAAGAAAGATACGGGAATGATTCTGCTCGGCTTTACAACGCTGATGTTCGGTATGGAAACGATGACAACTGCTGTTTCAGGACTTGCCGATGTCCCGGAATTTCAGCAGCTGTTCCTGATGTTTAAGAATCCCGTACTCGGTCTGCTTGCAGGCGCACTTTTGACGGCGATTATTCAGTCAAGCTCGGCATCTGTCGGAATTTTGCAAGCACTGGCAATGACAGGTCAGGTATCTTACGGAGCCGCCATTCCGATCATTATGGGCGATGCGATTGGAACTTGCGTAACGGCTATGCTGTCCTCTGTCGGAGCAAAAAAAGAAGCAAAACGAGCTGCGGTCGTCCACTTGCTTTTCAATATCATCGGTGCAACTGTTTGGCTTGGAATATACTCGATCATTAAAGCAGTGCTTGCACCTGCAATTCTCGACAGTTCGGCAACGCTTGTCGGTATTGCCGTGGTCAATACCGCATTTAAGGTTCTTTCCACGGTGCTGCTTCTGCCGATGTCCTCCTTGCTTGAAAAACTTGCAATCAAAATTGTACCTGACGCGAAATACGAAGAAAAGACTGTCAAACTTGATACCCGCCTTCTTGCTACGCCTCCGCTTGCGCTTGGCCAAGCACGCTCCGTTACCGTTGAAATGGCAGAGAAAGCAGTGTCGGCGTTAAAAAATGCCATTGGAACGTTCACGGAGTATTCCAAAGAAAAAGCGGAACAAATCAGGACAGATGAAGATTTATGCGATGAACTGGAAGATACGCTCGGTACATATCTGATAAAATTGAGTGCTGAGCAGCTCGGTCAGAAAGAAAGTGAAGAAGCAACGGCACTTTTAAAGGTGCTCGGAGATTTCGAGCGTATTTCCGACCACGCTGTCAACATATTGGAGTCCGCTGAGGAACTGCGTGATAAAAACCTGACATTCACAGAAGAAGCTATCAAAGAATATGATGTCATTTCATCTGCGGTCATAGAAGTGCTTGAATCCGCCGTCAAGGCATTTCGTGAAAATGATTCCGCAGCTGCAACAAAAGTCGAGCCTCTTGAGCAGGTCATTGATGCTCTAAAGGAGCAGCTCCGTACAAACCACATTCTGCGTATGCAGGATGGAAAGTGTACAGCACAAGTTGGTTTCGTATGGGCAGATATCCTGACCAATTTAGAGCGTGTTAGCGATCACTGTTCTAATATTGCCGGATGTGTTATCGACACCGCCAAACACAATCTTAATGTTCACGAATTATTGCGTGCAACACGTCACGGGAACGAAGAATACGATGAGATGTTTCGCGAGTATTCCGAGAAATACACTGTTTTTGAATAATCATTCCAAAGGAACAGCGGCAGGATTCCCAAAATCCTGCCGCTGATTTTATACGTAGATCAACTAGTTATTGACGATCTCTGTCGGTAGTCTCTCCATTACTGCATTCTTTTTTGCTGTGTTATTAGTATTCGCCGCTGAATGCTGAAAACAGAAAAACAAAAAACGCACCCGGAGGTGCGTTTTTTGTAAACGGTAAAATATAGCGAATAGCTGATAGATTACTGCTGTTTCATTGCTGCGAAGCACTCGCTGCAATATACGGGTCTGTCGCTTGTGGGCTGGAAGGGAACAACTGCTTCCTTACCGCACTGTGCGCAAACGGTGGTGAACATTTCTCTCTGCGCTCTGGATGCGTTCTTTCTTGCGTCACGGCAAGCTTTGCATCTCTGGGGCTCGTTCTGGAAGCCCTTCTCAGCGTAGAACTCCTGTTCGCCTGCGGTGAAAACGAATTCGTTTCCGCAATCCTTGCAAACTAAGGTTTTGTCCTCGTACATGTTTTACCTCTCTGTATGGTATAGAAGATTTTCGCCCAAAAACGGACTTATACCGTTACCTTTGTAAACAACGCTCTACTTAAGCTATTCAGGCATATATATAACGGAAAACCCGCCATAAACTTTATTTATCCGCCATCTTACGTATTTTGCTTCTCGATCTGAAAATGGCGTTATTGACGGATTTCTCGTCCTTTCCGACGATAGCCGCTATCTCTCCGGCGCTTTTGCCGTCGAGACTCATAACGAAAACCTTTTTCTCGTACACGGAAAGCACCGTGCCGATCTTCTCCATGATCTCTTCCTCTTTGAGTCCCTCGAAGGCCTCAAAGCTGATATTTCTCCACCCTCCTGCGGGAGCGGCTTCTTTTTTCGGCTTCTTCTCACGGCTGCGGGATGCCCGCTGCACCGTTATCAAAGCATTTCTTATGCAGACCTTCGCGTAGTAGCCGAAGCCTACGCCCTTTTCTTCATCAAAGGACACCGCCGCGGAGAGAAGTGCTCTCTGCGCCTCGTCGCGAAGCTCATCTTCGCTTACCGCACAACTCTGGGAAAAACTGAACACATACTTTGATATAAGAGGGCTGTACTTGCGGAGCAGACGGTCAAAATCCTCCTGCTTTCCGTTCTTTATCCCTTTAACGATGTCAGTTACGTCTGTGCTCAAGCTGTCTCCGTTGAAAATTGTACAAATGTCCCAAAAAAACTATGATTCTCTATTATTATATCATCATAGTGGCATTTGTCAATAGTTTTTTGACTTTTCTTTAATTTTTTGTAAAGAAACAGTTTACAGTTTGTATAAATACAGTATTATTGTTCGAACAGATAGTTTACGTCCCCGGACAGAAGCGCCACGATCCCGCGGAAGACCACCTCGGGTCGTCCGCTGAAATTATCAAGCATGCGCTTCAGCTGATACTCGCTGTCGGCGTGTACGTTCAGGTCGAGGAGCACGCCGCCCTTGTGCTTGATGGAGCAGTTAATGAGATATCCCTCGCCGTCGGGCTTATAGGATGTGTCGATATACGCGCCCTTTCTCGCAAAGGAGAGATGGCGCAGAGCAGAGCGGTAGCCCTTTTCGCGGACAGCCACCATAAGGTTATCGGAGAGCACTCTCGCCACCTCGCGGCCTGTGTCAGTGACCTCGTAGAGGATCGTTGCGCCGGGCTCAGGCTCCTCGTCCTCCGCATCCGCTGCGATTTCCTGTGCGCCGTCGTCCTCCACCACTATTTCACGGATATGTCCCGCGTCAACAAGCGCGAAAAAGCACTGGGCGAAATCGAAAAAGTTTACGATCCCGTCCTGCATCATTATCGCACCTATGCTGGGGTAGTCGAGGGGGTATCCTATTTTGTCCAGAAGGTACAGGATAAAGATTTTTATTTCGTTTTCTTCTTTTAACTGTGATGCCATTTCAGAGCTCCTGAAATTTACTCCGCTCCGGCGGGCGGGGGAAAAATGACGGCGAGCAAACCTGCCCGCCGTCTGATTATGCACTTTTTTGTTTGGGCGTAGTGTTATTATTGGGATCAGTTATCATCGGCGACCACGTCTTCCTTGTTCGCCTCCTGGATGGATTCCTTGTACTTCATGTAGTTCTTCATGGAGAGATCCTTGAAATCGCGGCCCCAGTAAGTGTTACCGATGTGGCTGATGACCTTGGAGCTCATGTATGCGTCCTGCATGAAGAGGACGGGCACGATGGGCATATCGGTGAGAAGAAGCTTTTCAGCCTCGTGGAGAAGCTCTGCTTTTTTCTTTCCGTCCTGCTCGGCGTATGCCTGCTCGATGAGTGCGTCATACTCTTCGCTTTCGTATCCGGTAACGTGGGTGAATACGTCGTAATTCTCAGATTCCATGTCAACTCCGTTTCCGCTGAATGCTGCGGAGAAGGGAGCCAGAGCGGACCACGCGTTGGGAGCAAGCATATTATAATCTACGGCGATCACGTCGAAGGCACCCTCGGAGAATGCTTTCTGGTAGAGGTCGGTGTAGACTACGGACTGGTTCTGCACCTTGGTGGGCTCGGCTGCAGTAGCCAGAGCCTCGACCTTGACGTTGAAGCCGAGCTCTTCCCATACGTCTGCGACCATGTTGGCAATAAAGAGGTCTTCCTCTCTGTTGCGTACGGTCAGAGTGAACTTGCCGCGGTTAACACCTGCGGACTTTAAGAGCTTCTTTGCACCTTCCACATCTGCGGCGGCGGAGATGAGCTCACCGCCCACCTTGCGGAAGTCGCCCTTGCAGCCCGCGTTGTCAACGCCGTTGGGGATGAAGCCGGTAGCAGCCTTAGCGAATACTACCGCATCGGCGATAGCCTGACGGTCAAGCGCCATGGAGAGCGCCTGTCTTACCTCGGGCTTTTTGAAAAGCTCGTTTTTGGTATTGAAGTAGTAGGATGTGGTGATCGCGGCATCCTTCACCTCGGCGCTTCTCTTGTTATCTGCGCGTGCGCTGATGGGAAGCTGGCCGATATAGAAGATGTCGTTTGCGGCAAATCTCTCGAACTGCTTTTCGGCGTTGCCGTAGTTATAGTACACGGTCAGCCTGTAAGGGGTGACGTACTTGTCGAGCGCCTGGTTGGACTCCGTATCGCGGAGATAGTAGGAGGAACGCTCAAGGTTCAGCTGCTGACCGTAGGTGATCTTTCTAACGTCGAAGGGTCCGTTGGTGACCATGGTGGAAGCACGCTTTGCCCAGGAGGGATCGTTTCCTACCTTATCCTCGCGCAGAGGAACAAGAGCCACGGACGCGCAGGTCTTGAAGAACTCGTCAACGTTGATGTCGTGGTCGAACTCGACCTGCAGAACGTAAGTCTCAACGGCGTATACGCCCAGATCGTCAACGGTAGCGTCGCCCATCTTGATGTCGTACGCGTTTTTAACGTCGTAGAGCATGCAGGCAGCCTCGCACTTTGCGGTGGGCTCCATGATGCGCTTCCACGCGTAAACGAAATCGTTTGCCTGAACGGTTCTGCCGTCGCTCCACTTGGACTCGCGCAGATCTATAAGAAGCTTATACGTATCGCCCTCTTTCTCGGGCTTTACGTAGTCGTAATCCTTCATCATACCCTTTTTCCAGTCACCGTCTTCGTCCAGAACGGTAAGACCCTCGAAGATAAGAGAAAGGATCTTTGCAGTCGCTGTGTCGTTGAAGCCGACCATGGGGTCGTAGTTATATATCTCGTCCGCGAGATACATAGTGATGATAGCACCCTTGTCGCCCTTCTTCAGAGAAGAACAGGAAGCGAAGGTGCCGCAGATCATGATGACTGCAAGAATAAGACAGAATGCTCTTTTCATTGCTGGGAAACCTCCTCGGTGTTTGCCGAAATCCGTATATCGCGCCGCTGTCGGCACAATACACCAAATTAATACAACTTATTATATCACAACGTTTCGAGATAATCAATGCAAATTTACCTAAATATAATAATATTTATTTATTGCACAATAAATCTTTCCATTTTTGGCAAAAATAATGGTATAAGGCTCTGCCTGTGAATATAATATACCAAAATGAAGAGGATGAGAACATGGAAATGCATGAAGTGAAAATTGATCTGGACGCTTTGAAGTCCCCGGAGGAGAGTGTACGGCACGTGCCGGCAGGGAGGGTCGTTCCCACGGCGGTGAGCTTTGCCGCCGCAGTGCTGATCGCCGTTTCTCTTGCCGTTCATGCGGCGCTGGCGGTGGAGGCGTTCCGTACGTGTAAGGCGGGCGGTGGGGACATGCTGCTTTCGATGGTGCTTCCGGAGACCGTCGCCGCAAAGGCAGAGGAACCCGCACCGGAAAAGAAAAAAACGGTGAAAACCGACAATAAGGAAAAAACGCAGGCGCCGTCTCCCTTACCGTACATAAGCTGCGACCTTTCGGCAAGTGCCGAAAACGCTATGCAGCTGATGAACGAGACCTCCTTTGAACCGGATCTTGCCTCTTTGCTGACGTCACAAAGACCCGTCCCCGGCAGAGAAGAGATTGTGGAGCGGTACGGTGAGGACGCGCCTTTGGTGTTAATATACCATACTCACGGCACGGAGGCTTACGCTGAGTGCGCAAAAACCGGGTACAGAACGACGGACAAGTCGAAGAACGTGGTGGCTGTTGGAAGCTGTATTGCGGAAAAGCTCCGGGAAAAAGGAGTTGGTACGATCCATCTTACCGAAATGTTTGATGAGGGCGATTTCAACACGGCGTACGACAGGAGTACCGAGGCGGTGCGCGGGGTGCTCTCCGATAACCCGTCGGTGCAGTTCGTGCTTGATATCCACCGCGATTCGGTGGACAGAGACGGTGAATACGTGAAATGCGCGGCAGCGGTGGGCGGCGAAGAGTGTGCCCAGCTCATGATAGTCTGCGGCACCGACGAGGGCGGGAGCGCTCACCACGGATGGCAGGATAATCTCACCGTCTCTCTTCAACTCCAGTCTCTCTTATGGCAGAGATCGTCCGACCTCATGAGACCAATAGATCTGAAAGAAGCTTCGTTCTATCAGGACACGGGCCCCGGCGCACTTCTCCTTGAGTTCGGTGCCTCCGGCAACACTCTGGACGAAGCGAAGCGCACAGCCGAGATTTTTGCCGACACCCTATGCGAGTATATGGAATAAAACCTGCTGACGGTCACTGTCCGCCGGGCACTTTTCCCCTCTTGCAATTTCCTCACGGTTGTGGTAGAATGTACCCGTAAACCGAAAAGAGGTATGATTATGAGGAAAATAGTAGTCGGCATCGACGTAGGCGGCAGCGCTACGAAAATAGTCGGTTTTGACGTGACGGAAGGGCACAAGAAATTCATTGAGCCCATCTTCGTCCGTGCCACCGATCCGCTGACCTCCGTGTACGGCGCCTTCGGCAGATTCACTGACGTGAATGGCCTTACCCTTTCCGATGTCGACAAGGTCATGATAACCGGCGTGGGCTCGTCCTCCGTTAAAAACGGGATGTACTCGCTGGACTGTAAAATACTGGACGAGTTTGACTGCATAGGTCTCGGCGGACTGTATCTCAGCGGCCTTGACGAAGCCATCATCGGAAGCCTGGGCACAGGCACGGCGCTGGTGCACGCGAAGCGCGGCGAACAGCCTGTGTATCTCGGCGGTACGGGTGTCGGCGGCGGTACTCTTCTCGGTCTTTCCGAGAAGATGCTTGGCATGGATACGGTGGAGCATATTGAGGAGCTGGCGAAGACCGGCAACCTGAGAAACGTGGACCTCCGCATCAGCGACATCACCGAGCACGATATAGTCCCCGGCTTCGGCGATACCATGACGGCGTCCAACTTCGGAAATATCAGCGACATCGCCACCAAAGGCGATATAGCTCTGGGAATAATCAATATGGTATTCGAGACGGTGGGCATGGTCTCCATCTTTGCCGCCCGACAGCACGGATTAAAAGATATCGTCCTCACCGGCAACCTCGCCACCGTGGCGCAGGCGCCGGAGATCTTCGGAGGGCTCTCCAAGATGTTCGGTATGAATTTCGTGATCCCCGAATACGCCCGCTTCGGCACCGTCATCGGCGCCGCTCTGTCGGGAATAGAGACATAAAAAACGGCGTAAGCCGTTTTTTTATATCAGCGCCGGCCACTAGCCGCAAGCCACCAGACACTAAAAAAGCATCCCGTAACGGAGCGCACACATAGGGAGAGAGACGCCGCTGATTGTTCGTTTTGGAGCGGCGTCGCCGTACAAAGTGTATGCGGCGCACTAAAGTGCGCTGACGTCCAAAACGGACAAAGGCAAGATAAATAAAATGACCGAAGCTTGCGCTTCGGTCATTTTTTCATTAGATTTTCGGGAAATTCCCGCCGTACTTGATGTTCTTCATCAATATTCCTTGCCGGTCGGCGGTGAAAAAATCCCTAAGTGTGCGCTCCGTTGGGGGTGCTTTTTTGTATCAGAAGAACGTTAATTGGTTGGTTTCGCTCATTCCGTCCAGAACGCCGTTCTGGGAGAGAAGCTCAATGACGGACTTGGAGAGATTTCCGGCAGTCTTCAGATCCTCGATGCTGAAGATGCCTTCCGTGTCTCTCGCCTTCATCACGTTCTGCGCCGCCGCGTCGCCCAGCCCCGCGATGGACGCGAACGGCAGACGGATGCCGCCCGCTTCGGGCAGGAATTTCGCCGCGTGGGACTTTTTCAGATCTACGGGGAGGAAACGAATACCTCGGACTATCGCCTCGTTGCAGAGCTGCAGCGCCGAAAAAGTTTCGTGATCTTTCGCCGAGGCGTCGCGACCCATTTTTTCGATCTCATCCATTTTCGCCTTTACGGTGCTTCTGCCTCCGACCACCGTCGCTGCTTCCACGCCGCCGGGGGCTGCGGTGAAATACGCGGCGTAAAACTCTTTCGGGTAGTATATCTTATACCATCCCAGCCGCAGAGCGTCGATGACGTACGCTGCCGCGTGAGCTTTCGGGAACATGTATTTTATCCTCTTGCAGGATTCGATGTACCAGTCGGGAACGCCGTGCTCGATCATATCCTTTTCGAAGTCCGGGGCAAGACCTTTGCCTTTACGGACTTTTTCCATTATGTTGAAGGATTCCGCTTTGTCCATATCGTGGTTGTGGATAAGGTAGAGCATGATGTCGTCGCGGCATCCTATAACGTCCGCGATGGTGCAGGTCCCCGCGGCGATGAGCTCGTCGGCGTTGCCAAGCCATACGCCCGTGCCGTGGGTCAGACCCGATATCTGCAGAAGATCGGAAAAATTCTGCGGCTGCGCCTGCATAAGCACTCCGCGTACGAATTTCGTGTTCATCTCGGGAAGCCCCAGAGTACCGGTTTCGACGCCGAGCAGATCCTCCTGCGTGACCCCGAGGGGCTCAGGGGATGTGAAGAGCTTATAGAGCGCTCTGTCGGAAAGATCGCAGTCGAGGACGTTGGTGTTCGTATATTCCTCGAGCCTCTTGTATTTGGTGGGAATATCGTGTCCCAGCTCGTCCAGCTTCAGGATCGTATCGTGCAGATATTTGAACTCAAAGTGAGTGGTGATAATATCGGAGTTAGGGTCGTCCGCCGGATGTTGAACGGGGCAGAAATCGTAAACGTCGTATTCCTGCGGAACGACGATGATGCCGCCGGGATGCTGACCGGTAGTTCTTTTGATGCCCACGCATCCGTAAAGAAGCCTTTCCATTTCGGCACGGCTGACGGAAATGCCCTTGCCCTCAAGGTAGTGGGCAACGTAGCCGAATGCGGTCTTGTCAGCAAGAGTGCCGATGGTGCCTGCGCGAAAAGCGTGTCCCTCGCCGAACAGCTCCTCTGTGTATTTGTGTATCTTACCCTGAACGTCGCCGGAGAAGTTGAGGTCGATATCCGGCACCTTGTCTCCGTAGAAGCCGAGGAAGGTCTCAAAGGGGATATCGTGACCGTCGCGGTGCATATTCTTCTCGCCGCAGACGGGGCAGTCACGCGGGGGCAGGTCAAAGCCGGATTTCACCGAGCCGTCCTTGATAAATTCCGAATGTTTGCATTTCAGACAGCGGTAGTGGGGCGGCAGGGAATTAACTCTCGTGATACCCGCCATCATAGCGGCGAAGGATGAGCCCACGGAGCCTCTGGAGCCCACCTGGTAACCCCATTCCTCGCTCTTGTCCACCAGTCGGCGGGCGATAATGTACATGACGGCGTAGCCGTTCTTGATGATCGCCTCCACCTCACGGTCAAGGCGGGAGGAAACCTCTTCGGGAAGCGGATCGCCGAACATTTCGACGGCGGTCTGGTGACATTTGTTCCGGAGCTCGTCCTCGCATCCCTCGATCTTCGGGTCATAGGTGCCCTTGGGTATGGGGCGCAGGGGCTCCACCATGTCGGCTATGAGATTGGTATTGGTGACTACCACCTCGTACGCCTTTTCCTCGCCGAGATACGCGAACTCTTCAAGCATTTCCTCCGTGGTCCGCATATAGAGCTCGGTCAGCTTGTCGGCGTCGGCGAACTTCATGCCGGAAAGGAGTATGCGGCGGTATATTTCATCCTCGGGGTCTATATAGTGGGCGTCGCAGGTGGCACACACCGGTTTTCCCAGCTTTTCTCCCAGACGGACTATCCTGCGGTTCAACTCCCGGAGTGCTTCCTCGTCCGCCGCCTTGCCTTCCTCGATGAGAAAGCGGTTGTTCGAAATCGGCTGGATCTCCAGATAGTCGTAAAAGTCAGCGATCTCCTCGATCTCCGCCTCGGGCTTGTTGTCGAGAATCGCGCGGAACAGCTCTCCCGCTTCGCAGGCAGAGCCGATAATAAGTCCGTCGCGCAGCTCGGAAAGCCTCGTCTTCGGGATACGGGGACGCTTTTTGTAATATTTGAGGTTGGAATCGGAAATGAGCTTATATAGATTTTTCAGCCCCGTCTGAGTTTTTGCGATAATGACCTGATGATAGGTGGGCAGCTTCAGGGGATCGGCGTTGTGGCTCATGGTCTCCGAAAGCTGGTCGAAGCTGACGATACCCTCTTCACGGAGCTTCTCGAGCATTTTGAAGAAGATGAGAGCCAGCATTTCCGCATCGTCGGACGCTCTGTGGTGGTTGAAATCTCCCAGGCCGAAATAGTCTGCGAGAATATCCAGCTTGTGCTTCTTCAGCTCCGGATTCACGTAGCGGGAAAGAGACAGGGTATCGAGATAGGGGTTGGGGAAGGACATACCCCCGTCGTCCGCGACCCTTCTGATAAAGCCAGTGTCGAAGGATGCGTTGTGGGCGATAAGGAGCCTGTCCCCGGCGAAATCGAGGAAAGCGCGCACGGCGTCGATGTTCGACGGCTGTCCCTTCACCATTTCATCGGTGATGCCCGTCAGTTTCGTGATCTCCTCCGGAATAGGCTCTCCCGGGTCGGTGAGGATGTTGAATTTTTCCGTCACCTCTCCGCCCTGAACCTTTACTGCGCCGATCTCCGTGATGCCGCAGCTCTGGGCGGAAAGTCCGGTGGTCTCTATGTCGAACACGACCATCTCGTCGTCAAATTCCGAATCGGTGTGACCGAAAACGGCACGGTTCGTGTCGTCCACGAAATACGCCTCGATGCCGTAGAGCATCTTGAAGCCCTCGTGCTCTTCCGCCTCAAGCATGGCGGTGGGGAAGCCCTGCGCGTTTCCGTGGTCGGTAATGGCCATTGCACGGTGTCCCCATGCCACGGCGCGTTTCACCACGTCCTTGGGCTGCGGTATGGCGTCCATGGCTGAAAGATTGGTGTGCAGGTGCAGCTCCACACGCTTCACGGGAGCATTGTCCTCCCTGATCACCTGCTTGATTTTCTTGAGCCCCTTGAGGCTCACGTTATATTCGCCGGACTTGTCCTGCCGCACGGGTCCCGTGGCGGCAACGCACATTCCGGTCTTCATGGATTTGACGAAGCCTTCGGATTCCTCCGCTCCCATTATGAGCTTTAAGAAAACGGAGGCATCCTTGTCGGTGATGCCGATCGTAACGGACATATCGGAGGAACGGCGCATTTCCTGGGCGCTCGCCTCGAATATCTGCCCCAGTACGGTCACGTTCTTCATGGGTCTGGTGATCATGCGCAGAGGTGTGGGCTCGTCGGGAGTGAAATCCTCACCGTACAAAAGGTCGGCGTCCGCGGGGATCTTAAAGGACATCCGTCCGCAGCGGTAGGTGTTTTCGGAGAGCTCCTCTGCCTTATCGCTCGCCTCGAACAGCGACTTTACTCTTTCAAGCTGAGGTCCCTCGGGCTCTTCCTCTTTTTCCTTTGCCGAAAGCCTTGCCTCCTCCTGACGTTCAAAGCTCTCTCGCGCCTCGTTCCCCAGATTTTTCAGAAACTCCGCCTGAGAGTTCAGAAATTCTTCTCTGTAACGGAGGTAATCGTCGGAGCTTTCAATATCGGTCTCAATGTTAAGTCCGAACTCGCTGCGGATAATGCCGGAGATCATATCTCCCGCACGCCCCAGATCGAGAAGCTCCACACCACCGCCGGAATAGGGCACGGAGATTTTCAGCACACCGTTCGCCAAGGAGGTTTGACAATTGTCGAAAAAGCCGTTGGCAAGGGACAGCACTCGCTTTGCCTCGGTGAGGATTTCCCTTACGTAGTCAAGGGAAAACAGCTCTTCAGGATATTTAGGCAAAAGCCTAATATAAGAAAGGCCGTATATCTCCGTAATGTTTTCTTCCAGCTTATATAGAATCTTTTTTTCAGCAGTAAAAGGGAGATCGAAGCGTACCTCGTACATCTTCTTCTCCCTGTCTCCGGAAAGCACGGCACCCGAGGAGTGCTCGAAGATCTCGCGCTCGGGTAGGTCCGTGGGTATGTATTTTTTAAAAATGTCCCGTAAACTCCGGCTTTCAGCCATTACTGCACCTCGATCAGCTTTTCGGTTTCTTCCATAAGAACATCAACGGCGCGCTCCTCGGGAAACTTTCCGATGATTTCGCCGTGCCTGAAAAGAACGACGCAGCCGTCGCCCCCGGCGATGCCGAAGTCTGCCTCCCGTGCCTCTCCGGGTCCGTTGACGGCGCACCCCATGACGGCGGCGGTAATTTTTCTGCCCTTCGTGTCAAGGGCGGCAGTCCTCTCGCGGAAAGTGTCCGCGATGCCTATAAGGTCTATTTTCGTCCTGCCGCAGGTGGGGCAGGAGATTATGTTCACGTATGAGTCGGTGAGCCCCAGCGCCCGCAATATCTCGCGTCCCGCCATGACCTCGCGCACGGGGTCGGCGGTCAGGGAAACGCGGAGGGTGTCTCCGATGCCGCGGCAGAGGAGAGAGCCTATGCCCACGGCGTTTTTTATGATCCCGGAAAACTCCGTACCCGCCTCTGTCACACCCAGATGTATGGGATAGGGTGAGCTTTCAGCCACTATCTCGCAGGCACGGCACATAGTCTGAACTGTGGACGACTTTATGGATATGACGATATCGGAAAAGCCGAAGCTCTCAAGCATATCGGCCTGCGTCAGCGCGCTCTCCGCGAGAGCCTCCGCCGTGGGGGAGCCGAATTTTACGAGGATCTTTTTATCGAGAGACCCGCTGTTCACGCCTATGCGTATGGGAACCCCCGCCGTCTTGCAGGCGCTGGCGACCTCTTCCACCTTCCACGCTTCTCCGATGTTGCCGGGATTTATCCTTATTTTGTCAGCTCCCGCTTTCAGCGCCGCGAGAGCGATCTTGTAATCGAAATGGATGTCCGCGACCAGAGGGGCTTCAATGCCGCCCGCTTTGAGAAACGGAAAAACGCCGGCGGCATCCTCGTCGGGTACCGCCATGCGGATTATGTCACAGCCTGCCGCACAAAGCTTTTTCGCTTGTGTAAGGGTGCCCTCAAAATCATGGGCAGGCACATTGGTCATGGACTGTATGCTGACGGGCGCGTCCCCGCCGATAAAGATATTTTTGACCGCTACTTTTTTGGATTCTCTTCTCATCAGAACAACCCCACAATATCCTTTACGCAGATCAGAAGCATGAGCAGGAGAAGAACGGCGAGCCCCGCCGCGTTGATATACGCCTCGATCTGAGACTTCAGGGGCTTGCGGCGGATAAGCTCAATAAAGAGGAACACTATCCTGCCGCCGTCAAGGGCGGGCAGGGGTAAAAGGTTCATTACTCCCAGATTTATGCTGATTATGGTCAGAAGCGATACGAAATTGTACGCACCAGTGGACGCCGCCTCGGTCAGAGCCTCGGTGACCCCAACGGGTCCCGAAACTGCCTCGACGCCGTACCGTCCGGTGAAGAGATCGTAAAGTGACTCCCATATCATCCTTACGGTATATCCGGAGCGCCAGAAGGAGTGGCGGCAGAGGGCGGAAAAATTCTTTTCCTCCACGTGCACTCTGAAATCGTTTATGCCGAAAGCGACACCCTTCTCGGACACCTGCGGAAAGGATACGTCCGGGACGGTGACTTTTTCGCCGTCACGGACGACGGTCAGGTCTACGGGCTCGATACCGAGCCGCATTATTTCGTATAAGAGGTCGTCCGCTATGTGTACGTTTCTTCCGTCCACCTCAACGATGCGGTCACCGGGCTTCAGTCCTGCCGCTTCGGAAGCTGCGTTTTCGTCGAAATCCGCCACCACGGTACTGCCGAGCACGGGTGAGGTGCAAACCAGCACTGCCATGACGATAAAGCCTATGATGAGGTTGGTGGCGGCGCCTGCCACGGTGACGATAAGTCTTTGCCACACGGGCTTTTTGTTGAACGCGTTGGGATCATCCGATTCCTCGTCCTCGCCCGCCATGCTGACGAAACCGCCGATAGGCAGAGCGCGGAGAGAATAGACGATACCGCTCTTTTCGCTTTTTCTCGACAGGAGCTTGGGCCCCATGCCGACGGAAAACTCGTTCACGGTAACGCCGAAAAGACGGGCGGTGAGAAAATGGCCGCCCTCGTGGACGAATATGAGAAGCCCGAAGGCGATTATTGCAAGAATGATGTATAAAGCTGTTGTCAAGGTAGACTGCCTTTCAAATCAGTATAAAGTATGGAATATCTCTCTCGCTTCCTTTTCGGCGGCGTAGATCTCTTCTACGTCGGAAGCGTCACGCACGGTGACTTTTTCCATGACAGCGAAAACGGAATCGGAGATGCCCGTAAAGGAAAGATTCCCGGAGAGGAACGAGGCGACGGCTTCTTCGTCCGCGGCGATAAGGGAAGCAGGTGCGGTGCCGCCCATTCTCCACGCATCAATCGCTGCGTCAAGGAGAGGAAAAGCGGCGGTGTCGGGACGGTGGAAGGTGAGAGTGCCGAGAGAGGCGAAATCGACGGGCTCGCCGCCGAAGGGTGCTCTGTCGGGATAGGTCAGCGCGTAGCGCACGCAGTCGCGCATATCGGGGTAGGACATTTCGGCGATAACGGCGCCGTCTGTATATTCCACCATGGAGTGGATAATGCTTTGTCGGTGGATGAGCACTTCCACCTTATCCGGAGTCACGCCGAAAAGACGGCACGCTTCGATAAGCTCGAAGCCCTTGTTCATAAGGGTGGCACAGTCGACTGTGATTTTTCGACCCATCTTCCAGGTGGGGTGCGCCAGAGCCATTTCTGGGGTCACGCCCATAAGCTCTTCCCGCGTCTTTCCGAAAAAGGGGCCGCCGGAGGCGGTGAGGAGTATGCGGCGCACAGAGGAAGAATCAGCGGGGGAGGATAGCCTTGCCGCGCCCTGCGCGGTGAGGCATTGGAAAATGGCGCTGTGCTCGCTGTCCACGGGGATAAGCTCGCCGCCGGAGACGGCGAGACGCTCGTAGATAAGGTGTCCCGCGGAGATGATGGCTTCTTTATTTGCCATGGCGATGCGGGCACCCGTGTCAGCCGCGGCAAGCGCCGCGGGGATGCCCGCCATGCCGGAAATGGAGTGCACTATAAGATCGGCGCCGCACTCTCGTATGGCGCCGCAGATGGCATCCTCTCCGCCCAGTACTTTGCAGGGGAGAACGCTTCTGAGTTTTTCCGCATTTTCACGGGAGGGTACTGCCACAGTATCGGGGTGGCAGAGCTCTGCCTGACGGATAAGCTCTTCGATATTATTACCCGCGGTAATCATGGTTATCCTGACGCCCAGGGCACACAGAGCATCAACAGCCTGCCTGCCCACGGAGCCGGTGGCACCAAGTACCGCGGCGGTACGTTCTTTGTAGTTCATGATCTCGCCTTCAGAAATAAAGGTTATAATTACCCCATCAAACCGAACTTCATCATCGCCTCACAGCCGATGAGAAGGAGGGGTGCGGTGGCGATAACGCTGTCGAAACGGTCAAGCACTCCGCCGTGACCGGGGAATATGAAGCCGTAATCCTTGATCCCGTAGCGGCGCTTGATGAGCGAGAATATAAGGTCTCCTATCTGGGAGACGACGGAAATAAGGAAGCCCATCACGGCGAACATATAGAGCGCGTAGGTCTTTTCAAAAAGCTTTTCCAGTCCGTAGCCGTAGAAGAAGCACACCAGGGTACAGAACACGGTTCCGGATATTGCGCCCTCCACGGTTTTCTTGGGGCTGACGGATGGAATAAGCTTGTGACGTCCGAACAGATATCCGCCGAAATAGGCGAAGGTGTCGGTTATCCACGGAGCGAGGAACACCAGAAGGAATACTTCCTTGCCGTGCGCAACGCTGCGGAGCAGGATTATGGAAATGAATCCCGTAATAATGTACGCTCCCGTGGTGAAAGCAATGCATGCACGGTCAACCGGGATCCTGCCCTCGGAGAAAACGGAGGACGCAAAGATCACCGTCAGAGCGCAGAAGAGCAGAGAGGAGTATATCGCGACGAAGAAAGAATGCTTCGTGATGAAGATGGTCAGAACGACGGATGCCGCCGTCAGAAGATACATGCTGACGCTGACGAGGAGGTTTTTCCTCGTGCCGATGCATCCCAGCATCTCGTATACGCCTACCAGTGCCATGAGCCCGAAAACTATGGGCAGCACCACGGTGTCGGAGTAGATGAAGACCACCGCCAGAAGAGCGAGTCCTATTATTGCGGTAATGATTCTTTTAAGCATAGTAAAAACTTTCCGGCATTATGCCGCAGCGGGAGAGGTTTGTATTCGGAGCCGTCCGTCCAACCCCGCCTTTTTGTCATACGCCTCCGAAGCGGCGCTGACGCCCCGCAAATTCGATGATCGCCTCGCGGAGCTCCTTTTCGTCGTAGTCCGGCCAAAGACAGTCTGTGAAATACAGTTCAGAGTACGCGGACTGCCACATAAGGAAGTTGGAGAGCCTGTATTCGCCGCCTGTGCGGACTATGAGATCGGGGTCCGGCGAGAGACGGGTATAGAGATTCTTTGAAATATCGTCCTCTGTGATCTCGGTCCTGCCCGCGGAGATAAGGGAGTTTACCGTCCGTACAATCTCGTCGCGGCCGCCGTAGTTTAAGGCGATATTCAGAACGAGAGAATTATTCTCAGTGAGCTTTTCAAGGTATTCGCACTTTTCACGGAGAGCCTCTCCGAGCCGTTCCTTGTCGCCGAGAAAAATATAGCGTATGCGGTTTTTCTCATTGTCGTCCTCGGCCTCCTTGATGTATACGTCCAGAAGCCGCATGATCTCCGTGACCTCGCGCTCCGGGCGTTTCCAGTTCTCGGTGGAAAAGGCATAGGTGGTGACGGTGGATATACCGTAATCGCGGCACAGCGTCACCGTCTTCTTGAAGGTTTTTGTGCCCACGCCGTGACCTGCCTCTCGGGGAAGCGCCCTGCGGCGGGCCCATCTGCCGTTGCCGTCCATGATGAAGGCGATGTGGCGAAGACCCGACTCGCTGACTATTTTCTTCATATCCTCAAGGGAGAGGGACATTGCGTCGGTTCCTTTTTTCGCCATGACAAAAAACCTTTCTCAAATAAAAATAATGTCCGCGCACGGACTGATGCGGACGATATTGACGAGTCATCCTGATGTTATGACCAAAACATATAAATGGGATGGGGGAATGCGGGATGCCCCGCATCCCCAACCCAAATATCTCGTAATAAAAACTTGTTTTCGGCGTTTTCACGCCTGATGAGACATTCGTCGATCAGACAGACATGATCTCCTGATTTTTCGCCTCGGTAACGGTGTCGATCTCCTTGATGTACTTGTCGGTCAGATCCTGACAGGACTTCTCGGACTGCTTCTGCTCGTCCTCGGTCATTTCGGAGTTCTTCTTCATATCCTTCGCCTTGTCGATGGCGTCGCGGCGGATGTTTCGGATGGCGATCTTCGCCTCTTCACCCATCTTTGCGATCTGCTTCGTCATTTCGCGGCGGCGCTCCTCGGTGGGCTGGGGGAAGCTGAGACGGATGACCTTGCCGTCGTTGACGGGGGTGATGCCCACGTCGGAGGCGAGGATGGCCTTCTCGATGTTCTTCAGAGTGGAAGCGTCCCAGGGAGTGATGGCGAGCGTTCTGGGGTCGGTGACCTTTACCTCTGCCATCTGGTTTATAGCGGTGGGAGTTCCGTAGTACTCTACCTCGATGCCGCGGAGAACGGCTGCGTTCGCTCTGCCGGCACGGATGCTCTCAAGGGACTCCTTGTAGACGGTGATACTCTTTTTCATTCTTTCCTCAAAGGGAGCGGTATCAAGCTTCATAATTCTGATCCTTTCTTTATGTACGGTGAATTAAAATTTAACGTAGGTGCCCATGTTTTCGCCGTTGATGACGCGGCGGATATTCTCCGGGTCGTCCAGCGCGAAGAGGTAAAGGGGAAGACGGGCGTCGGTGGCAAGGCTTGCCGCCGCCAGGTCGATAACGCCCAGATGATGCTCGAGGATGTAGTCGTAGGTGGTCTCATCCAGCTTCTTCGCCGTAGGATCCTTATTGGGATCGGCGGTGTAAACGCCGTCAACGTGCTTTGCCATGAGGATAACGTCGGCGTCGATTTCCGCTGCGCGCAGTACCGCGCCCGTGTCGGTGGAAAAATAGGGGTTTCCGGTGCCCGCACCGAATATCACGACCTTGCCCTCGGAGAGAAGACGGTTTGCATCGCGCACAGTGTACTGGTCGGTGAAGACGTTCATTTCCACGGCGCTCATGACTACGGCGTCAACGCCCTCGGCGATGAACGCGTCCTGAATGGCTATGGCGTTGATGACCGTCGCCAGCATACCCATCTGGTCGGCGCGAACGCGGTCCATGGCGAGACCCTGACGGCCTCTCCAGATGTTGCCCGCGCCGCAGACCACGGCAATCTCGGCGCCGTCGTCCACGCAGCTTTTTACTACCTTACCGATCTCACGGACATAGTCATAATTGATTATTCCTTTTTCGCCCTGAAGGGCTTCGCCGGAAAGCTTTAAGAGAACTCTCTTGAATTTTACAGCCATTTCTTTGCCTCACATTCCCAGCGCGGCGGCACCTATGATGCCCGCGTCGTTCTTCAGTTTCGCTATCTTAAGCTTACACTGGGGAGTATCGCCTCTGGAGTAGGTCTCCGCGAAGACTCTGTCGTGGATCATGTCGATCAGTGAGTCGCCTTCGTTGGAGATACCGCCGCCCAGAGACAGCACGTTGGGCTGGAAAATGTCGATGATATTGACAAGCCCGCATACGAGGTAGGAAAGATACTCGTCAACGACTTCCTTACCTGCCGCATCACCCTCGCGCATGGCCTTGAAGGAGGTCTTTCCGGAGACCTTGTCAAGATCGCCGCCGACCATGTCTTCCATGATCGTGGGCTTGCCGAGACGTCTGTATTCTTCCATTTTCTCACGGGTCATGCGTACGAGAGCCGTTGCGGAGGAATACTGCTCCCAGCAGCCGCGCCTTCCGCATGAGCACTGGATGCCGTCCTTTACGATTACCATATGGCCAAGCTCCGCTCCGCAGAAGTTGAAGCCGCAGTATACCTTGTTGTCAAGGATGATACCGCCGCCCACGCCTGTGCCGAGAGTGATCATAACGGAGAACTTCGCGCCCTTTGCCGCGCCTGCAACGGATTCCGCGAGAGCGGCGGCGTTGGCGTCATTCTCGATGTAGACTCTCTTTTCGGTGCCCAACGCCTCAGAAAGCTTCTGCTGCATGGGATATTTCACGAAAGGAAGATTGTTTGCGAAGAGGATCATGCCGGTCTCACAGTTGGCGGATCCGGGAGTGGCAATGCCGATGGAGCCGAGGTCGCCGAGCGTGATGCCGAAATCATCGCAGAGCTTTTTGCACAGCCCGGCGATATCGGCCGTGATCTCGTCCGCGCTTCTCTGCGCATTGGTGGGGATGCTCCCCTTTGCCACTATTTCGTAGTTTTCGTTTACGATACCCGCGGCGATGTTCGTACCGCCCAGGTCGATGCCTATATTATACATAAGTATCACGTGCCTTTCTGCATAGCATATATATACAAAGTAATTATACTTTAATTACCTCTTTTTGTCAAGAGGGATTTGGGGGAGAGCTCTTTTCCCGAATACCGTGAAGGTGAAGGCATCGGCTGCGCATATTATAGTTTGTTGACCGGCGGCAGACATTATTAATAAGACTGATACTTTCGCCCTCACTGTTCTGAGAAAAAGGAGCCGGGAAATTGTGACGGAGAGAAGGATCTCCGAGGGTTTTGTCCTTTATTCGAATAAATTTTCCGGAAATACTGTTCTTTTCCGGAAAGCTATGGTATAATTATTTGGAATATGGATTTTCGGAGGAAAATATGTCTCTTGATAATACACATTTAGGAGCTGAAAAAATAGCTGCCCTCCTGAACGGCAGAAAAAAACTGTTTTTCGACGGCATCGGCGGCGTGAGCATGTGCTCTCTCGCCCGTATTTCTCAGCTGAGAGGTCACGACGTTTCCGGCTACGACAGAACGAAGACCCCCACCACCCAGAGACTTGAGGATCAGGGTATCACGGTCTATTATGAGGGAAGCGCCGATCATGTCAAAAACTGTGACGCGCTTATATATACCGTCGCCATCCCCGCGGACAATCCCGAGTACAGAGCCGCCATGAAAGCGGGTATCCCCTGCATTTCCAGAGCTGACTTTCTCGGCTACCTCATGTCGGGCTACAAGTGCCGCATAGGTATCAGCGGTATGCACGGCAAGTCTACCACCACCTCCATGACGGAAGCGGTATTTTCCGCCGCCGGGCTCGATCCCACGGTCAGCTGCGGCGCTGTGATGAAGGACGTTGGCGAGTGCCACCGTATTGGCGGAGAGGACTATTTCGTCTTCGAGGCGTGCGAGTATATGGATTCCTTCCTCGATTTCTATCCTACCATCGCGGTGATACTCAATATCGAAATGGACCACGTGGACTATTTCCATTCCATGAATCAGATAAGGGACTCCTTTTCGAAGTTCCTCGGGCGCACCGACGGCGGCATCGCCCTTGTCAACTGCGGCGACGACGACGCCATGAGCGCGGCGGAAAGCTTCTCCGGCACGGTAGTCACCTTCGGAGTCGATGCGGACGACGCGGATTACAGCGCGCAGAACATAGAGTTTTCCGGCGGCTGCGGCAGCTTTGATTTCTGCCACGACGGCGAAAAGCTCATACGCATTTTCCTTTCCGTCCCCGGTGCGCATTGCATATGCGATGCCCTTGCGTCGGCATCCGCGGCACATCTGTGCGGCGCCGACCCCGCGGATATTGCCCGCGGACTCCACGCCTTCGAAGGCGCGGCAAGAAGAATGGACAACTGCGGAAAAACCCTGTCCGGCGCGGAGATATATTCCGATTACGCCCACCATCCCACCGAGGTGGAGACGACCCTCGCAACGGCGATCTCCATGGGCTTTGAGAGAGTTTTTGCTGTGTTCCAGCCCCATACCTATTCCAGAACGAGCGAGCTCTTCGACGATTTCTCAAGAGTCCTCGGCGATAACAAGGCGGACGAGATAGTCGTTGCTCCCATATATTCCGCAAGGGAGACCAACACCTATGGCGTGTCCTCTGAGGCACTCTGCGACAGCGTGGCGAAGGGCGGCAAAAAGTGCCGCTTCATCGCCCAGTTCTCCGATATTGCCGATTATCTCAATTCCGTTACCTGCCCCGGCGATGCGATAATCGTCATGGGCGCGGGAGACATAACAAAGGTAATACCCCATCTGAAAGGAAACTGATATGAAAACGACCTTAAAGCAGATAAAATTCACCATGCCCGCTCAAAACATGAACGGCACATCCTCGCTTCCCGCTCTGGCAAAACTCAATTTCTGGCACAGAAACGGCGACTCTGGCCTTTCCGAGGACGACGAGCTGTTTATCGGCTACGGCCACGTGCCCTCCGCGTTTCCCTATAAGATGCAGGATATGTATACCCGTGAACTGCATCCGACGGAAATGGACGCGGTAGTTCTCGAAAACGAATACCTGAAAGCGACCTTCCTCCCCCGCTGGGGCGGCAAGCTCATGTCGCTTATCAATAAAGAAAAGGGCGAGGACCTGCTTTACTGCAATCCCGTCATGCGTCCCTGCAACCTGGCGATAAGAAACGCGTGGACTTCCGGCGGCGTGGAGTGGAACTGCGGTATGTTCGGTCACCACGTCAACACCTGCGAGACCATGTTCACCACCACTACCCACCTGGAGGACGGTACCCCCGTGCTCCGTATGTATGAATTCCACCGTATCCGCCGCGTCGTTCAGCAGATGGACTTCTTCCTGCCCGAGGGCTCGAAGGTGCTCTTCGCGAGAAACCGTATCATCAACCCCCTGCCCGACGTGGTGCCCATGTACTGGTGGTCTAATATAGCAGTACCCGAGACCCCCGACACCCGTGTCATCGTGGACGCGGACGGCGCGTACGTGTGGGACAATAACACAAGTCTTGCTCCAATCCCCGTGTATAAGGGCGACGACGTGACCTACCCCGTAAACGTTCCCGCCGCAGGCGACTACTTCTATAATATCCCCCATAAAAAGAGAAAATTCGAGGCGGCTCTCGATGAGAACGGCTACGGATTTATCCATACCTCCACTTACAGACTTATGGGCCGTAAGCTCTTCGTCTGGGGACAGAACCCCGGCGGCGACCGCTGGCAGGAATATCTGACCGAGGACGGAAGCTCCGACAGATACATAGAGCTGCAGGCGGGCGTGGCGCACACCCAGTACGAGTGCCTGCCCATGCCTCCCCATACCACCTGGGAGTGGCTCGAGGCGTACGGTGCGCTTTATGCCGACGGCGACCGCGTACATGGCGACTGGGAAACGGCAAAGGCAGAGGTCAGAGAAAAGCTTGACGGCATCATCACCGACGACAGAATGGACGAGATCCTCGCCGAAACCAAGAAAATGGCGACCACAGAAGCGGATGGAGATCTACTGTTCCGCGGCAGCGGCTGGTGCGCTTTGGAAAACCTGCGCCGAGACAAGGTCGGCATGGAGCACATCGCGCCTCACCTCGACTTCGGCGAGACCGGCGCGGAACAGGCTGATTTCATAAGCCTCATGGACGAGGGCAAATACCCCTCTCATACTCCCGACGAGATCCCCGTGGCATGGATGCTCCAACCCGAGTGGACGCGGATGATGGAAAATGCCGTGAAAGAGGATCCCGACGACTGGTACGCGAGACTTCAGCTCGGCATGACCTACATTGCATCCGACAGACTCAACGATGGCTGGCTCGAGCTGGAAAAATCCATGGAGCTGAATCCTTCCTGCTGGGCAAAATACGGCATGGCGCAGGTAAAGAGAGTTATAGGCGACATCGAAAACGCCGCCATCCTCTGCGCCGAGGCGGCAAGAATGAATCTCTCGGATATTTCCCTCGCTAAAGAATCGCTTGAGCTGCTGACCGCCGCCGGAAAGGACGAAGAGGCGATAAAGCTTGCCTCGGAGTTCCCCGAAAAGGTGCTTGAAGTCGGCAGAGTAAAGATCTATATCATCCTCGCGCACCTGCATCTCGGTCATATCGAGGAAGCGGAGAATTATTTCTACCGCGACGGAGGCTTGGTGCTTCCCGATATCAGAGAGGGCGAGCTCATCGTCACCGATATGTTCCTGATGCTCGAAGAGCTGAAGGCAAAGAGAGACGGCATAGAATTTGACCGTGAAAAGGCAGTCGTTCCTCCTCAGTTCGACTACCGCCAGTGCGACTCGGCCCGCCGCAGACCCGCGAGAAAGCGTCATTGACGGAATAAGCCGTTCGCCCCGCTGTACACGGGACGAGCCGTTAAGTATGTCTCCCTTTACACAAGGGAGGCTCGGGGATGGCGTAATCCGTTCGAAAAATCAACACCCGAAAAGGAATCATCATCAAAAGATGAAAAAGAATACAGCCGTCGGCACGGTGATGCTTCTCGTCTGTGCCGTAATATGGGGCACGGCGTTCGTCGCCCAAAGCGAAGCCATGGATTTCATGGGCCCGCTCACCTTCCAGGCCATGAGAAGCTATATGGGCGGACTGTTTCTGGTACCGGTCATCGCCGCAGCGGACGCTTTGAAAAAACGCTCCGGAAGATATGAAAAAATTACCCCCCAAGTCCGCCGCAGGACCTTTATCGTCGGCATCGTCTGCGGTACCATACTCTGCGTCGCGTCACTCTTTCAGCAGTACGGTATAGCACTCGGCACGTCGGGCGGAAACGCGGGATTTATTACCGCGCTGTATATACTGCTTGTCCCCGTGGCGGGGCTGGTGTTCTTCAGAAAAAAAGTTCATCCCGCGCTCTGGCTCTGTATCGCCGCGGCGCTTGTCGGACTGTGGTTCATATGCATAAAAGAAGGCGGCACCACGTTCCGCCTCAGTGATATTCTGGTCCTCATCTGCGCTTTCATATTCACGGCGCACATCGTCACCGTGGACCGCTGCGCGGGAGAGCTTGACGGAATACGTGTCTCCTGCATACAGTTTTTCACCTCCGCCGTCATCGCCACAGCGGGCATGCTCATTTTCGAGAAGCCCACTGCCGCGCAGATGCTTGCGGGCTGGATCCCCATAATATACGCTGGCGTTATGTCCTCGGGAGTCGCCTATACGTTGCAGATCCTCGGTCAGCAGAGAACGGACCCCACCATAGCGTCGCTGCTAATGAGCCTTGAGTCTGTGTTCGCAGTTATCGGCACCGTGACGATAAGCCTTATCAATGGTGCCCCCGAATATCCCACGGCGAGAGAGCTTGTCGGCTGTACCATAATGTTCGCGGCGATAATCGCCGCCCAGCTTTTGCCGGAGAAGAAAAAGGAAGGCACATGACCTTCCTTTTTTCTGTTACAAACTTGACACAAACGCAGGTTTAGAGTATAATAAAATAAATCAGTATGTCCCGAAATGGGCGAAATACAGCAAAGGAATATAAAAATGGAACTGAAATATCTGAAAAATGCCGGCGAAGCATTCGCATTCTCCGCCTCACCCGTAAGCTATGTAAGATGTGACGCAGGCCATATCAACGATACCTATTTCGTTGACTGCGGCAAGGATAAGTACATCCTCCAGAGAGTCAATACAAATATATTCAAGGACCCCATCCAGCTGATGTCCAACATCAAGGGCGTCTGCACCCACGTGGCGAAAAAGATCAAGGCGGCGGGCGGCGACCCCGACCGGGAGGTCAGAAAGATAATCGAGACTAAAGACGGTGAGGACTACTACGTCGATCCCGACGGCGGCTACTGGAGAGCATACCTGTGCATCGAGGATGTCATCTCCTATAATGTTCCCGATTCCGCGGAGATATTTTATAAGAGCGCCGTTGCCTTCGGTAAGTTCTTCAACCAGCTGGCGGACTACCCGGCGGAGACCCTTTACGAGACCATCCCCAATTTCCATAACTCCGTCTCCCGGCTTAACGATCTGAAGCGCGCTGTTGCAGAGGATAAAATGGGCAGAGCGGCGGAAATGAAAGACGAGATAGAGTTCGCACTTTCCAAGGCTGACAAGTGCTCTTACATACTGGACAGACTTGCCGACGGCAGATGCCGCCTTTGCGTCACCCATAACGACACCAAGCTCAATAACGTGCTTATGGACGCGAAGACCGGCGAGGGCGTGTGCATCATAGACCTTGACACCGTTATGCCCGGCTCCGTGCTTTACGATTTCGGCGATTCCATCCGCTTCGGTGCTTCCAGCGCACCCGAGGACGAGACCGACCTTTCCAAGGTATATATGGACCTGGGTATGTTCGAGGCGTACGTTAAGGGCTTCGTGGGCGAGCTGCACGATTCCATGACCGAGGACGAAATACTGGGCCTCCCCATGGGCGCGTACCTCATGACCTTCGAAACGGGCATCCGCTTCCTCGGCGACTACCTGAACGGCGACGTGTATTTCCATATCCACTATCCCGAGCAGAACCGCGACCGTGCGAGAAACCAGCTGAAGCTCATCGCCGATATGGACGAGAAGCTTGACGAAATGACGGAGATCTGCAGAAAGTACCTCTGATCCGAACGAAAATAAAGGAAACTGAAAATGACAAACAAAGAAACAGGCGGAACAAAAGTCAACGTCCAGACGCTGATATACGTTCTTTGGAGAAGAATATTCTGGATTCTGGGGATCGGAGTCGCCGTGGCGGTAGTGTTTGCCCTCGTGACGAAGTTTTTCGTCACCCCCATTTACTCCTCCACTGCGAAATTCTATGTGAACAATAACACAGAGAAGGGCTCCACCACCATTTCCTCTCAGGATATCAACGCATCGCAGAGCCTCGCGGAGACTGCCATAGTCATTATCAAGAACAATAATGAGATGATGCAGAGAGTCATAGAGTATTCGGATGTGGACTGTACCGTCGGAGACCTTAAGGAAATGATCACGGCAACCTCCATGTCCTCCACGGAGGCGTTCTCCATAAAGGTGTCCAACTCCTCTCCCGAGGATGCGCTGAGCCTTGCCGAGGCGTTCAGAGCGGTGGTGCCTGAGGTCATTCCCGAGGTCATACAGGGCGGTGACGTTTCTACCTTCGACGTTCCCCAGAAGGACCAGACCCCCGACTCTCCCAATATCCTGATAAATACCCTTATCGGCGCTTTCATCGGAGTCATTGTATCTTTCCTTGTGTTCTTCCTGTCGGAGGCACTGGATAATACCATATACGAGGAAGCCGACATAAAGGACCGCTTCGATTATCCGATAATAGGACTGATCCCCACGATCAGCGTTGAAGCTGACGGTGATCGGTACGGATACGGCTACGGCTACGGTCAGAAGAAATCAGATAAAAAGAAAAAGAACGCAAATAAAACGGAGGAGGCGAAGTAATGGAAAACAGCAGTTACGACGGAAAACTTTTAAGCGAATCCACTCCGTTTGCCATAAGCGAAGCGTTCAAGGCGCTGAGAACGAATCTGTTCTATGCCGCAAAGGGCGAGAGATGCCCCGTTTTCGGAATAACGAGTACTTTCGCGCACAGCGGAAAAAGCCTTATCATCTCCAATCTCGCGGTATCCTATTCCCAGCTTGAAAAGAAAGTCCTGCTGATCGACTGCGACTTGAGAAACTCCAGCGTGCATAAGATATTCAAGATAGACCGTGCAGGCGGCATGAGCGAGCTCTTGGCCGGCGCCGACACGAACCTTGATAAATATATCAAAAAGTCCGCATATAATAATCTGTCCATTATCACGGCGGGCGGCACTCCTCCCAACCCTGCGGAGCTGCTTGCAAGCGCGAAAATGGCCAAGTTCCTGGAATTCATGAAGCAGCACTACGATATAATATTCGTAGACCTGCCTCCCATAGCGGTGGTTTCCGACGCAATGGTAATTTCCGACCATATCACGGGTTACCTGTTCGCGGTTAGAGCCGGTGTGGACGATACGAAGGCGCTCTCCTACGCGCTTTCTGCCATGGAACAGACGAACTCCAATGTTGTGGGCTTCGTCATGAATGACGTGGATTCCAAGGCAAGCGGTTACTACGGCGGGCGCTACGGACACTACGGACGCTACGGCAGATACGGCTATGGCAAGCGTTACGGCTACGGCAAGCGCTACGGTTATGGCAGACATTACGGATACGGCTACGGCTACGGTTACGGAAACGAAAAGAAATAAAGAGAAACGCCACAAATTATTGTGTTTTGCCTGAAACGGCGGAATGAGGTGTAATATGGCAAAAACGTCAGAACTGACTGATTTCCACGCACATATCCTACCCGGCGCAGATCATGGCTCACAAAGCCTCGAAACATCGGAAACACAACTGAATTTACTGTACGGCGCAGGGGTGCGCCGCGTGATCGCTACCCCACATTTTTATCCCAATGAAACCGGCGTGGAGAGCTTTCTGAAAAAGAGAAGCGTGGCGGAGAACCGCCTCGCGTCGCTTTCATCGGAGCAAAAACCGCAGATATATGTGGGCGCAGAGGTCCTTGTCTGTCCCGGGATAGACAGAATGCCGGGGCTTGAAAAGCTGTGCATAAAAGGCACGAATATAATACTTCTGGAAATGCCGTTTTTCAGATGGAGCGAGCAGCTCTACGAAACGGTATACAACGTCTCGCGCTCAAACCTTAAGGTGATTATGGCACATATAGGCAGATATCCGTCCTATCAGGCGGAACGATTGATCGCCGAGTGCGGCGTGTCCGTACAGCTCAACGGAGAGAACATATCCACCCGCCACGGCAGAAGGAAGGTGGCGCGGTGGCTCGAAGCGGGAATCGTCTGCGCCTTCGGAAGTGACATCCACGGTGCGTCGAAAAAATGCGCGAAGAATCTCTCCGAGCTATACGAATTTGCCGGGGACTACGGCAGCGAGATAAACGAGCGCTGCGAGTACTTACTTAGGGACGCAGAAGAGTTGAAACTGCAATAAAAAGAAATAATAAAGCCCCCATTAGGAGCCCTCACATAGGGAGAGAGGCGCCGCTGGTTGTTCGTTTTGGGACACCTGCCGTACAACTGTACGGCAGGTGTCCAAAACGGGCAAAGGCAAGATAAAAATAAAATGACCGAAACTTTCGTTTCGGTCATTTTTCATTAGTTATTCGGGAAATTCCCGCCGTACTTGATATTCTTCATCAATATTCCTTGCCGGTCGGCGGTGAAAAAATCCCTAAGTGAGCGCTCCGTCTGCGGGCTTTTTCTTATTCCTTTGCGCTCAGCTTTTTTATACAGCCTTTGCAGACCTTTTTGTTCATGTAGTCGATGACGCCGTCCGCCTCGCCGCAGAAAATGCAGGCGGGGGAGTACTTTTTCAGTATAACGCAGTCCTTGTCGGAAAACATCTCGATGCCGTCGCCTGCCGAAATGTCAAGTGCGCGCCTCAGCTCGATGGGCATGACGATTCGCCCAAGCTCGTCGATTTTTCTTACCATTCCCAATGATTTCATAATATCTCCTCTTTTCCCGTAAATCACAACATTTATTGCAAAATGCCGCAAAAATTACCATATTTTGTTATTACACTTAAATTATACCAAATATGTGACGTATGTCAATAGAAATCGCGGTAAGTTTCCGTTTTTCGATTTACATATTTCGCTCTTTTTCGACCTCTCGCCTTGCCAGCCCCATCGCTTCGCGGACCACGTCGTCCATGTCGAGGTATTTGTACGTGCCGAGCCTGCCGCCGAAAATGACGTTTTTCTCATTATCAGCGAGGGCGCGGTATTTTTTGTAGAGCGCACTGTTGTTTTCGTCGTTGACGGGGTAGAAGGGCTCGCGACCGCGTTCCCATTTTGCGGGATACTCGCGGGTGATGATGGTTTTTTGCGTTTTTGTACCCTCAAAATGCTTGTGCTCGATGATGCGGGTAAACGGGACGGCGGCGTCCGTGTAATTGACCACGGCGCAGCCCTGAAAGACCTCTCTGTCAAGAGTTTCCGTATCAAAAAGGAGGGATCTGTATTCAAGCTCTCCCAGAGAGTATCCGAAATATTCGTCAATCATTCCCGTGTAGACCACGGTGGCGGCCTGCCGGGTGAGCTCCTCACGGTGAGCGGTGAAGTCCGTACCGAGACGAAGTGTGCTTCCCTCGAGCAGCTTTTCGACAAGAGCGGTGTAGCCGCCCTCCGGTATGCCCTGATACCTGTCGTCGAAATAGTTGTTGTTATATTCAAAGCGCAGGGGTACTCTCTTTATTATGAACGCGGGCAGCTCCCGGGCGCTTCTGCCCCATTGCTTTTCCGTATATCCGCGGATGAGCTTCTCGTATATGTCGCGTCCCACCAGAGAAAGCGCCTGCTCCTCTAAATTTTTCGGATCGGTGATATTCTCACGTTCCCGCTGTTCCCCGAGGATCCTTTTCGCGTCCTCCGGATCGGTGACTCCCCAAAGCTCGTGAAAGGTGTTCATGTTGAAGGGCAGGCTGTAAAGCTTTCCGCCGAAGCTCGCTTTCGGGCAGTTGACAAAATCATTGAAGCGGGCAAAACGGTTGACAAATTCCCACACCTCGCTGTCGTCGGTATGGAAAATGTGCGCGCCGTAGCGGTGGACGTTTATTCCTTCCTTTATTTCGGTGTACACGTTGCCGCCGATATGGGGGCGTCGGTCAACGACGAGACATTTCTTTCCCGCGTCAGTCATGATCCTTGCGAACACCGCGCCGAAAAGTCCGGCGCCGACTATAAGATAATCGTACATATCAGAAATCCGGGGTATATGTTTTTCGGGCGCTCGACGTATCCTGGGAATACCCGGAAAAGCCCAGGGACAGAGCGTATTCTCTGACTGTTTCGTATTCGAAGGTGGTGACTCTCCGACGGAGATTTTTCATATTCTCCGGCGCGAAATCGGGGGTATACTGGCTCATCAGGCTGATGACCACGTCGCCGGGGGAGACGGTCTCGGAGACAAGGCGCAGAGCTTCCATGCTGTCGTGCCGCTCACCGGGAATAATGAGATGCCGTACTATCACGCCCCGCTTCATCATTCCGTTTTCGTCGAACAGCGGTCCCCCCGTCACCGATACCATTTCGGCGAGGGCCTCCCGTGCCTGCTCGTGGTAGTCGGGTGCGTTCGAATACTTTTTTGCAGTCTGTGCTGTGCCGTATTTGAAGTCTGTCAGGAATATATCGGCATATCCGCGCAGCGCCGCGACGGTCTCCCGCTTCTCGTAGCCGCCGGTGTTGAATATGACGGGGATCGAGGGCCGATATAGGTCGAGGGTTTCGATGATCTGCGGGATATACTGGGTCGGGGAGACGAAGTTTATATTGTACGCGCCCTCCTCCTCCAGCTTTTTCAGAACGTCAGCAAGACGGCGGGGAGAATAATCCTTCATGCCGTAGGTGCTGCGGCTGATCGCCTTGTTCTGGCAGAAGACGCATTTCAGGGGGCAGCCGCCGAAAAAGACGGCACCGCTTCCGCGCTCGCGCCCGTTCCCGCTGATGCAGGGCTCTTCCCAGCGGTGAAGCATGATTTTCGCTACACGCATGGCACTTCCCGCACCGCAGATACCGGCGGACTTCGTCCTGTCTGTGCCGCATTCGCGGGGACAGACTGTGCATTTTGTAAGGTCGAAGGTCATGTCAGTTCTGCTTCTGTACGGTCTTGTATTCGTCGTAGAATTTGTAATATGGGCAGGAGGAGTAGGGATGGGACATGAAGCGTATCATTTCGTCCTCGTCAAGATCCAGAGTGCATATGTCCTCATCAAGGGTTTCATCGTAGTCAAAATACATGCAGCTTTCGCAGTTGGTCTCTATATTTTTCTTCTTCATAATACACACCTCCTCACCATAGAATTGTACCACAGAAGTCAGGATAAATCAACAGTTGCAAAATAAATAAAAATGGGGTACAATAAGGAAAGAAAGAGAACGGAGGGTATTACCATGCCTTATATAGGAACGAGAACGACAAAAGAAATAACGCCCGAAAAAGAGGCGGCTCTGAAAGCGAAAATGGGAAAGGCGATCGAAACGATCCCCGGAAAAAGCGAAGCGTGGCTCATGACCGAGTTCACCGGAGGCTGCCGGCTGTGGATGCGGGGAGATAATTCCGCAGATACCGCTTTCGTGGAGGTTAAGGTCTACGGTAATATCGACCATCGCTCCTGCGACGCGCTTACCGGTAGGATCTGCGATATTCTGGAAGAAGAGCTGGGGATCTCCCCCGACAGAGTCTATGTCACCTATTCCGGCTTCTCCGAATGGGGCTGGAACGGCGGGAATTTCTGATTATCTGCCCCGAGGGGGACAGTTAATCAGAAGAGAAGAGTGAAGAGTGAAAAGTGAAAAGTGAAGAGAATCGGTAAAAATTGCTGACGCAATTTAATCAGATCAAAACCGCGGTCTCTTCGCTTTGCCGCTGTGCGGCAGTAAAAATAACTTATGATGGGAGAAGTACCGTGAGAGAGATAACACCCGAAGAACTGAACGGAAATGTTTTCAAGATGATAGACAGAGACTGGATGCTGGTCACCGCCGCCGACGGCGACAGGATCAACACCATGACCGCCAGTTGGGGCGGTATGGGCATCCTGTGGAACAAAAGAGTGGCGTTCGTTTTCATCCGTCCTCAGAGATATACCTATGAGTTCACCGAGAAAAGCGACAGGATGACACTCACCTTTTTCGGCGGAGAGAAGCGGGAAGCGCTGAAAATATGCGGAACGAAAAGCGGCCGCGACTGCGACAAGATAAAAGAGGCGGGGCTTGCCCCCGTGAAACTGGGCGAGGGCGCCTACACCTTTGAGGGCGCGGAGGTCTGCATTCAGTGCCGCAAGATCTACACGGACGTCATAAAACCCGAAAGCATGACAGACGAGGGCATAATGAAGAACTACCCGAAGAACGATTTTCACAAGGTCTACGTCTGCGAGATAGAAAAAATCACCGTAAAGGATATTTGAAATGTTTGATACTGTTGCCGCCGTATCCACGCCCCGAGGAAAAGGCGGGATCGCGGTCATAAGAATAAGCGGCTCCGAAAGCGCGGAGATCCTCGGGAAGGTTTTCCGCCCGAAAGGAAAAGCTCCGTGGGAAAACCCGAGACACGCCGCCTTCGGCGAGATCGTTGACGGTGACGAGGTGCTCGATACCGGTATTGCCACCTTTTTCGAGACGGGAAAGTCCTTTACCGGGGAAAAGTCCGCCGAGATCGCCTGCCACGGAGGTGTGGCGGTGACTCTCGCCGTCCTCGAAGCGGTGTTCCGTGCAGGCGCAGTTCCCGCACCTGCCGGAGAGTTCACAAAAAGAGCCTTCGTCAACGGAAAGCTTTCGCTGACCGAGGCAGAGGCGGTGGGCAAGCTCATCGACGCCGATACGGATTCGAGAAGAAAGCTCGCGTCCGGCGCCGCCCGCGGAAAACTCCGCGAAAAAACGGAGGGAATAAGACGGGAGCTTCTGGGAGTTCTTTCGGCGCTTTACGCCGCTATCGACTACCCCGACGAGGACGTGGGTGACGAGGGCGAGAGAAGCATGGAGAGAGTTTTCGAAAGCGTGAAAGGGGAGCTTTCCGCTCTCCTGCGTACATATAAGACCGGCTGTGCCGTCGCCGACGGAGTGGTCACCGCCATCTGCGGCGCACCCAACTGCGGCAAGAGCTCGCTCTATAATCTCATGTGCGGTGAGGAGCGTGCCATCGTCACGGATATCGCGGGTACTACCAGAGATACCCTGTGGGAGACCGTAGACGCGGGCGGCATAACCCTGCGCCTGGCCGATACCGCGGGCATCCGCGAGACGGGCGACATCATCGAGGAAATGGGCGTCGAGCGCGCTGTCGAGTGCATGGAGGGCGCGGAGCTGATAATCACCGTTTTCGACGGTTCCCGCCGCCTTGACGACGACGACAGGAAGCTTATCGCTGCACTGAAAAACGCTCCCCAACCGAAAATATCGGTCATAAACAAGTCCGATCTTGACACCGTGGCCGAGGAGGACGAGATTTCCGCCGTCAGCGACAAAACGGTGGTCATGTCCGCGAAAAACAAAAGCGGCACGGAAGAACTGTACCGTGCCGTTTCCGAAATATTCAACGAGGATTCTCTGTCTCTCACCTCCGACGCGCTCCTGTGGGATGCACGCCATAAGGCGACCGTGGAGAGTGCCCTGGAAAGCATTGGATGCGCTTTGGACGGGCTTCGCCGCGGAGATGCTCTGGACGCTGTCTGCACCCTTGCGGAAAGTGCGTTGGCACAGCTGTCACTCCTTGACGGCAGAGGCATCACGGACGAGATAGTCTCCGAGATATTCTCCCGCTTCTGCGTGGGAAAATAAGGTCAGCTGCGTTTCCTCGGCATCAGCGCGCAGATGAGGATTATCACCGCCGCGATGATCACGATGGCGACTATGATGACCCACGTACTGACGGTCTCTTTTTCGGGATTTTCGGGCGTTTTGTCGATAGTTCCGTCGTCTCCGGTGGAAATATTGTTGCCGTCATCACGGTCCATCTCATCAAGCATTGACTCCGCGTCGGAAACTACGCCTCCGGTGCCGTTTTCCGTATCCTTATCTTTGCCGGATGAATCTTCGGCATCCCCGGTGCCGGTCAGATCGCCGAGAAGGCCGCTGTCAGCGGGATCGGTATCCTTGCCGGAGGGCGTGTCCGTGCTTTCAATGAGGTCCGTCGTGTCCTCGGCACATACGGTGCAGGCGATGACGGGCATCAGCGAGAAAACGACGGCAAGGGATAGGGCGAGTATCTTTGCTTTATTTTTCATACAATTGTCTCCTTTATCGGTGGTACGGTTATTTTGCCCGGGGAAAAGGAGAAGTATTCACAAAAGGACAGATATGGAAACGAAAAGATTTACGAAAAATGATTCGGGCTTTGTCTGCGGCCATTGCGGGCGCGAGGTGGAGCCGTTGGGCTATACCTCCCGCAACCATTGCCCATATTGCCTCTGGAGCAGACACTTGGACGTGCTTCCCGGGGACAGGCTCTCCGATTGCGGAGGGCTGATGGAGCCCGTGGGAGCGGAGCCGGACCCGAAAAAAGGCTTCGTCATCATCCACCGCTGTACGGTCTGCGGCGCTCTTCGCCGCAACAAGGCGGCATACGGCGGAAAACAGGGGAAGATGGACGACCTGAAGCTTATAATAAAGCTGACGGGAGAAGGAAAACGGTGAATTGCAGGGGCGACCACAGGTCGCCCCCTGCAGGGCACGGTGCATCTCTCGCCAAACTATGATAAGATAACGACCAAAGGTCGTTTTTTTATTGACATATAATAATAATTGTGATACAATTAATTGGATTATAATTTTTTAAGGAATAGTATGAATAATCAGTATACGAAAAAGAAAGGTGCTCGCCCCGAAAAGCGATTTGCCGATGAGGTCCCCGAAAACGCGGTCGCCGGAAGAAACTCCGTTCGTGAGCTTCTCCGGTCCGGCAGAAGCGTAGATAAGCTGTTCGTGAAGATCGGCGGCAGAGAGGGCTCCATCGTAGCCATAGTGGGCGAGGCCATAGAGAAAAAGATACCCGTAATCGAGGTAACGCAGGAAAAGCTCGATTCCCTTTGCGGCGGCATGAACCACCAGGGCGTGGTCGCCATGGCTTCCGAAAAGGAATATACCGATGTGGACGGCATCCTCGCCATCGCCGCGGAAAGAAACGAAAAGCCTCTCATTGTCATTGCTGACGGGATCGAGGACCCCCATAATCTGGGCGCTCTCATCAGGTGCGCCGAGTGTGCCGGGGCACACGGGGTGATCATTCCGAAAAGGCGTTCCTCCGGACTTACTCCCACCGTGGCAAAAGCTTCTGCGGGCGCCATAGAGCATATGGCGATCGCGAAGGTCGCGAATATTTCCGCCACCGTCGACGAGCTGAAAAAGAAAGGTCTTTGGATCTTTGCGTCCGAGGCGGGCGGCTCCGCTTATTACGATACCGACTTCAACTGCGCTGCGGCTATCATCTTCGGCAGCGAGGGCGAGGGTATCGGCAGAGCGATAAAAGAAAAGAGCGATTTCATAGTGTCCATTCCCATGTACGGAAAAGTAAATTCATTCAACGTTTCCTGTGCCGCTTCCGTCATCCTGTGCCATGCTGCGAGGATGCAGAGAGCAGGCGGCTGAAACTCCCGAAAGGAAGAAAAAACGATGACAGAAGATAAAGATAAGAAAAACGTAACTGCGAAGGACCTGCTGTTCCGTCTCGGAAAGAACAGGTCTGAGGACGCGCCCGCGGCAGAGGAGCACGGATTCGAGATAGGTTCCGATGCGGCAGAGACAGTGGAAGAGCAGGTATCCGAACTGGAAGCGCAGGAGGCGGAGATAATCGCCGAGGCTGAATCCGTTGTGCCCGACTTCTCCGCTTTTGAGCAGGAAGAAGAGCCGGCACCGGCCGCAGAGCCCGATCTCTCTGCTTTTGAAGAAGAGGAGAAACAGGCACCGGCTGCAGAGTCCGACCTTGACGATATGTTCGGAGAATTGCCCGTGATGCCCGCTGACGAGGCCTTTGATGAGGCTGCTCCCGAGCCCGCGTACGACGAAACCTTGTATGAAGAGGCTTACCCCGTGGACGAGAACCCGGAGGATATCCCGGACCTCACCGAGGAGGAAATGATGGCATTCGAGGAAGCCGCCGGACTCGTTGACGAATACGCGGAGTACGAGGGCGCCGTCGAAGCCGGTCCCGAAGACGTAGATGAGCTGGACCAGGATTTCAACAACTACGACGAGCCCGACGAAAATTACAGCGCCGAGTATTCAGAGGATATTATCCCCGACGACGAGTTCTTCGACGAAGACCCTCTTGAGGACGAGATGTTCTACGATGGCGGGGAGGACGAGTATTATTCCGATGAAGCTGTTCCCGAACCCAACAGAGACGAGGAATTCAAAAGCCTGGTCGAGGAGGTAACGGGTGAGCCCGATGAGGACACCGGCTTCAGCGAAAATGACATAAGCCTTATGGTCGCACTGGGCATGGAGGACGAGCTGGCGAAGACCGTCGGCGAGGAGACCGCCACCCAGATGACAGAGGACTACGTGGCGGACCAGGAGGAATGGGTGGACCGTACCAACAGATTCGGTCCTGACGAATATTCCGATCCTTCTCAGAACGGCGAGATCGCCGAAATGTATAAAAAGCGCAATACCGCGTCAACGGTAAAAATGCTGGTGGCGATAGCTCTCGCTGCGATCCTGCTGTTCATTGAGAACCTGCCTCTTCTGGGTTATCAGCTTTCCGGTGCGCTTGACCCCTCCGTATACCCTGTGGTGTACGTTATGGCAGACCTGCAGCTTATCCTTATCGGCGCCGCCATGGTATGGAAGATCGTTACCTGCGGCTTAAAAAACCTCGTGAAGCTTAAGCTGACGGTAGAGACCATCCCCGCATTGCTGCTTATACTGTCGGTGGTAACGTCGTTTTTCACCGCGTTCACCACAGTTCCCGGTGTTGAGCCCACAGTATTCAACTTCCCCGTTGCGATGTGCTTCGCATTCGCGGCTGTAAACGAGTACCTTACGGTGCGCCGGGAGATATTCAGCTTCAACGTTATATCATCCAAGAAGACCAAGCTGGTAATGCGTAACCTTTCCACGAGGGATTCCATGATGGAGAGCGAAGCAGTTGCCGATATGGAACTTGATTCTGCCGTTGCCGATGAAGGCGACATCATAAAGATCCAGAACACCGACTTTGTGGACGGCTACTTCTGGAGGACCGGAAACCGCTCTACTGTCAACGACGGCTTTGTGGGACTTGCTGTGGTCATATCCCTGTTCCTGGCGGTCCTCGTGGCGGTATATGCGGGCTTTACCAAGCAGGCCGCACCCCTGACGGCGGGCTTTGCGACCCTCACCGCAGCACTCCCCATATCAATGCTGATAATCGGCGCGTATCCCTTCTACAGGGCAAACCGCCGCGCGTATGAAAACGACTCCACCATCATAGGCGAGGCATCCGTAGAGGAATATTCCGGCGTCGGCGTTCTCTCCTTCGATGATGTGAACGTGTTCCCCTCCTCCAACGTAAAGGTCAGAAACGTACGTCTGTTCAATAACAGCCGTATAGATAAGGTCCTCTACTACGCCGCAAGCGTGTTCTCCGCAACGGGAGGCCCTCTGGCGGACGTGTTCGAGGTCGCTACAATGGAGACCGGACATTCAAATAACGTGCAGATCCTCGAGACAGGTACGGGTTACATAGAAGCAACTGTTAACGGCAAGAGCATCATCTTCGGCAGAGCGTCCGCTCTTTCGAAGCTGGGCATCATCATTCCCGATGACGTTATCTCCGATACCACCGAGCTTCCCGCGGACTGCTCCGTGATGTATATGATCTATCAGCGCAAGCTGGTATCTAAGATGGTCGTCAATTACGTGATAGAGCCCGATTTCGAGTATATACTCAAGCAGCTTACCGGAAGCGGTATGTGCGTGTGCGTCAAGACCTTTGACCCCAATATCGACGAGGAAATGATCTACCGCCAGATGCACTCCTCCGGCAAGTACTCCATGAGAGTCATCAAGTATAAGAACACGGACGAGATCTCGAAGTACGCAAAGCGTGCCGAGGGCGGTATAGTTTCCAGAGGGAACTCCAAGGCTCTCCTGCATACGGTCTCCGGATGCGACAGGATCCTTTCCGCACAGAAGACAGGATATATAATAGGCGTCCTGTCCGCTATATTCGGAGCCGCCATCGTGGGCATCATGCTCATAGCAGGCAGCTTCGCAAACCTCTTCAGCCTTTATATTGTACTGTGTCAGGTGCTGTGGCTCATTCCCGCGCTGATAACCACAAGGCTCATCGTAAGATAAATTAAATGAATATCGCCACGGAGAGACCTCTCCGTGGCTGATTTTTTGGAGACACCATGAGAGACGATATCAAAAGCTTCCTGACGGAGGTCCGCAAGCCCGGAAGATACACGGGCGGCGAGCCGGGCAGCGTCTATAAGGATAAAGAAGACGTAAAGCTGCGCGTGGCGTTCTGCTTCCCGGACACATACGAGATAGGTATGTCCAATCTGGGAATGAGGATACTGTGCGGAGTTCTCAATAACACGGACGGCGTCTGGTGCGAAAGGGTTTTTGCACCGTGGATCGATATGGAAGAGAAGATGCGGGAAAGGAATATCCCGCTCTTTGCCCATGAGTCCGGCGACCCCTTAACCGATTTCGGCATGGTCGCGTTCACCCTGCAGTACGAGCTCTGCTATACCACCGCACTCAATATGCTCTCACTCGCAGGCATACCCCTTACCACCGAGGAAAGAGGCGAGGACTACCCCGTAGTCATCGCCGGCGGTCCCTGTGCCTATAACCCCGAGCCCATGGCGGATTTTGTTGATATCTTTTCCATAGGCGAGGGCGAGGAGGCGCTTCCCGAGTTGGCAAGGCTCTATATGGAAATGAAAGAGAGCGGCACCTATACCAAAAAGGATTTCCTGCGAAGAGCCTCCCATCTGGAGGGCTTTTACGTGCCCTCACTCTATGATGTGGAGTATAACGGCGACGGAACGATCAAAAAGATCGCGCCCAAGTACGGAGACGTCCCCGCAAAAGTAAAAAAGAGAATAATCGAAAACCTCGACGAGGCGTATGTGCCTACCTGCCCCGTGCTTCCGGTCATCGAGACCGTGCACGACAGAATAACCCTTGAGGTGTTCCGCGGCTGCATAAGAGGCTGCCGCTTCTGCCAGGCAGGATTCGTTACCCGTCCCGTACGCGAGAAATCTCCCGAGGTGCTCTCAAAGCAGGCGAGAGAGATCGCGGACAATTCCGGCTACGACGAAATATCCATGTGCTGCCTGTCCATATCGGACTACTCCAAGGTAAATACCTTCACCGATAAGCTTCTCGAATGGACCGATGACGAGAGGATAAATCTGTCATTGCCGTCGCTCCGCGCTGACAGCTTCACCGAGGAGCTCATGGCGAAAATATCCACCGTGCGCTCGTCTACACTTACGTTTGCGCCCGAGGCGGGAAGCCAGAGACTCCGCGACGTCATAAATAAGAACGTCACTGAGAAGGATATCCTCCGCGCCGCAGGCGTCGCTTTCCGTGCAGGAAAAAACCAGGTCAAACTCTATTTTATGGACGGCCTGCCCTATGAAACAGATGAGGACGTGGTCGGTATCGCCGCACTTGCCAAGAAAGTCATAGAGGAGTATTACGCTACCGAGGACAGAAACAGAAGAAAACAGCCTCAGGTAACACTCAGTGTCGCCTGCTTCATTCCCAAGCCGTTCACCCCTTTCCAGTGGGAAAGGCAGAACACTGCTGAGGAGCTTGAGAAAAAGCAGAAGCTTCTCATGTCCGCGATAACGGACAGAAAGATAAAATATAACTATCACGACGCGAAAACCTCCCACCTGGAGGCAGTGTTCGCAAGAGGCAACAGAACGCTTGGCAAAGCACTCCGTGAAGCAGTGCGCCGCGGCGTGAAGTTCGATGCGTGGGAGGAGATTTTCGACTACGACGGCTGGATGGATATCTTCAAAGCGGTCGGTATAGACCCCGCATTTTTCGCGAACCGCTCAATGCCCGATGACGAGATCCTGCCGTGGGATATGATCGATTGCGGTGTAACGAAGGAGTTTCTCATTTCCGAGCGCCACAAATCGCAGATGGCGGCGACAACCCCCTCCTGCAAGGAAAAATGCTCCGGATGCGGCGCGTCCTCCATGTGCGATAAGAAATATTACCGCTGGTGCCCCGGCCACCCCGAATCGGAGACCGAGTATCTGGGGCAGGGCATAAAGAAGCCCCTCCCCACGGCTACAGATACGGGAAAAAGAGATAAGTACGGCGCGGGTGCGGCGATAAATCCCGCCAAAAAGAAACCCGTCCGCGAAATAAAGATAAAATTCCGCGAAACGGGCGCTTTCGTGTACGTCTCCCACCTTGATATCAACCGCGCATTCATGCGCGCACTTATCCAGACCAAGCTCCCGCTGTACTATACAGAGGGATTCAATCCCATCCCAAAGGTCACTTTCGCTTCTCCCCTTTCCGTGGGCAGCGGCGGCGAGGAAGAGCTTGCCAAGATAAAGCTCATGGAAGATGTTCCCGATGAAGTGATCCTCGAAAAGCTCAGAAAATGTATGCCCGAGGGACTTGAAGTGATCGAGGTCTATACCTCCGATTCCAAATTCCGCGACATAGCATGGGCGCTGAACGATATCGACTTCACCTGCGACGCAGACGAAAACACTGCCTCCGCCGTGGAGGGGCTGTTCAACGGACCCGTGGTGGTGGAAAAGCATACCAAGAGCTCCACGAAAGAGGTGGATGTCTCACCCTATATAAAATCCGTCACAGCCGAGAGAACGGAAAAGGGTATAAGAGTTCACGCCGTGACCTGCGCGGATAACGAGAATTATCTGAATGCCGAATACGTCGCCGCAGTTATCGCCGACGTGGTAGATCCCGCGAAAAAAGGCTGGCACGTCATAACGAGAAAGAAGTTCATGACCGCCGATATGAGCGATTTCAGATAGTCACTTTTCTTTCATTATTATATAGAGGGTGCCGTCGGGCGACGCGGAGAAGAGAAATATGTCCTCCGGGGCGATGCTCCGCTTGGTGAGTTCTCGCTCGAGACGCTGCCTGCTCCAACCCTCTTTGAGATTCGATTCGACCACCCGCCCGTCGATGATAAGCGAACGGGCGATGCCGCCGGCGGGCACTTCAATTTTCATATGATCCGGCGTCAGCGGGGAACGGGAAGCTTTCGGGAAGACCGAAAGCTTCCCGTTTTCCTCGAGAATGGCGAACTGCACATCGGATATATCGGAGATCCCCTGCTGTCTGAGAGCGGATATCAGCTCGGACATACACATCCTTTGCCGCCGCAGTTCCTTCTGATTGAGGATTCCGTGCTCGATTATCATGCTTGGCTTTCCGGCGATGACAGATTTGAGCGCAGGAAACCTCATGAGCAGATACGACATGAGAACCTCTATTCCCAGAAGAAGCGAGATGGGGACGGCGGCGTCGATGAGCGTGGCGCTTTTGTTCATAATAGGGTTGGCGGCGATCTCCGAAAGCATGAAGGTGACGATCAGCTCGGATACCTCAAGCTCCCCCACCTGCCGCTTTCCCATAAGCCTCATGGTGAGGATGAGAAAGAAATATATGAGTATTGTCCTGATAGAAATAGTCAGCATACAGGTAGTTTTTCCCGGCCTGAAAAAAATATGAAAAAATCGAAAAAACTTTCAAAAAAAGGGTTGACAAGAGGGACAAGGAGTGGTATATTAATAAAGCTGTCGCCGAGGGGGACACCCGAGGGGAAAGCAAAGGTTCCTTGAAAATTGAACAACAAAAGACAAGTACAAAAGACTCCGAAAATTCTTTTGAATTTTGAATTAAGGTATTCTTTAAGAATGCCAGCTCTTTAAAG
>JAZLKW010000038.1:0-10363 GCA_045597805.1 Candidatus Avispirillum sp.
AGGCTATTTAACGCGTTCGTCCCGCTGACAGTGATAAAGGTGTCATCAGAATGTTTGCAGAAATTGCCGCGGTCGGGCGATGCCCTCCCTCGCAATGACACCGTCGGGGCGGTGCCCCTCGGTGTGCGGCGGCTCCGCCGCCTGATTGCCTCCCTTAGATTCCGCAGGAATCAAAGGGAGGTGGCACGAGCGCACCGAGTGACGGAGGGATTCTTTTGCGCTGAAATCTAAGGCTTCTGATCCCTCCACCAAGCAAAGCGATGTCCCCACTCCCTTTGTCCCTTTGGGACTAAGGGAGGCTATCGCCCGCCGCCTCTTAACTCTTAAAACTTAACTCTTAAAACTTAACTCTTAAAACTTAAAACTCCTCACTCCTCACTCCGCACTCAAAGCTGAATAAAAAATCCCCCGATGGGGGGATTTTTATTCAATGGGAGATCTGTAAGCCGGGTTCTGTTATCGACTGCCATCTATCTCGAACGTACATTACTGCACGCCTCAAGCCACCCGCGGATCATCGGGCAAATGTGCCTCTCACGGTCGTGAGGGGCGCTCCGCATACGGTGTTGCATCGGATAGGGTTTACATTTGCACGCAGTTGCCTGCCGTGCCGGTGAGCTCTTACCTCGCCTTTCCATCCTTACCTGAAAAATCAGGCGGTCTATTTCTGTTGCACTTTCCCGGAGGTTCCCCTCGGCGGACGTTATCCGTTATCCTGCCCTGCGATGCCCGGACTTTCCTCATACGCTCCCTTTCGGCACGCGCACGCGGCAGTCCGATCTCCCACGAGATTCTACTACATTATATCCGAATTGTCAAGCTTTTTGTCGCCCTTCGAGAACGAGAAGCCGTTGCCGTTGACCTCGCTGACCCGCGTTATGACCATGAACGCCGACGGGTCGGTATCGAGGATAATTCTTTTCGCCCGTGCCAGCTGGCGGTTATACACCACCGACATGACCATCTGCGTTTTCTCGCCCGTATAGCCCTTGGTAGCCGACAGGAAGGTAATTCCCCGCCCCACCGTCGTCAGTATCGCGCGGCGGATCTCCTCCGTCTTATCGCTCATGACCGTTATCTGCACCTTCGCGGCACCCATGACGGAGATCTGGTTTATAACGTAAGAGTACACTATGACCATTATGACCCCGTAAAGGGTATGGCGGATATCGAACACCATGAGCTGGGAGAGAATTATTACGCCGTCAAGGATGAACATACCGGTTCCTACGGGAAAGCCCGTCAGCTTGGTGACCACCAGAGGCGGAATGTCCGAGCCGCCCGTGGAAGCGCCCATCCGGACGAGGACTCCGACCGCAACGCCGATGCCGATACCGGCGGCGAGGGCGCAGAGCACCAGATCCTCATGGACTTCGGGAAGAAGCGTTTTCGGGTCGTATTTTCCGGCAAGGCGCTCGAAAATATTCAGAAACAGCGGGTAGAGCACGGTGGATGCGCCCGTGGTTATCATGAAATGGCGTCCCAGAAAAACGGCGCCTATGATAAACAGCACCACGTTCAGCGCGAATACCATATAGGAAACGTTGAAGGGCACGTCGAGGTGGCGGAGCATGATGGATATGCCCGTAACACCGCCGGTGACCAGCCCCGAGGGAATTATGAAAAGCTCCACCACAAGCGCATACAGGGCGTTTCCGAACAGAATGACGACGGCGCTGCCGAGAAAGCTGAGGAGCTTCCCCACCTTCGATTTTTTCTTCAATGCCGTCTCCTTTCCGTCATTTCAGCTCCTGCAGAGCCTCTGACTGACCGTAAGTCCAGAAATATCCGTATCCGCGCTCGGCAAATCTCGAAAGCATTTTGCCGGTTTTCTTATTTCTCTCGCAGAGGGTGACGTCGTATTTTTCGCGCAGCTCATCTGCTTTCTTTGCGGCGGGAACATAGTTCTCCTTATCGTAGACCACGACCACCTTTTCCCTGCCGTCGGGGACGTTGAAGTTTCCTCTGTCCTTCAGGATGGCAAAAATGCGTTCGAAGCCGATGGAGAAGCCCACGGCGGGGATGCTCTCGCCTATGAACTTGCCTATGAGATTATCGTATCTGCCGCCGCCCGCGATGGCACCGGAGAACTCGTCGCTTCTGACCTCGAAGACGGTGCCGGTATAGTAGCCCTGACCTCGCACAAGGGAGATGTCGAAATCAAGCTTCACCTTACCGTCGGAAACGGCGGTGACCGTGTCCATGATGTATGTGAGGCGCTCCAGTGCTTCGTTCTCTCCGACCAGCTCTCTTACATCGTCCATGGTGATGGGAGATTTCGCGAAGAAGCTGCCGAAGCTCCCGACGGCACTCTCATCGAAGCCCTTTTCCAGAAGCTCGGCGGTAACGCCCTCAGCTCCTATTTTATCGAGCTTGTCGAAGGTTATGCAGACACTCTCAAAATCGCTTTCGGCAAAGCCTATTTTTTCTATGACGGCGCGAAGGAGAGAGCGGTCGTTTATCTTCACGGTGAAAGCGCCTATGCCGATCTTCTCAAGCGCTCTCGCGGTGGTGAGGATAAGCTCCACCTCCGCCTCGGGTGCCTTGGAGCCTATGATGTCGATATCGCACTGTATGAACTCGCGCAGTCTGCCTCTCTGGGAGTTTTCGGCGCGGTAAACTCTGTCGGTCTGTATCGCCTTGAAGGGCATCATCAGCTCCTGGCGGTTGTTGGCGAAATAGCGGCACAGAGGCAGGGTCAGGTCGTATCTGAGTCCCATGTCGGACAGCTCCTTCGGGTCACCGGACTCAAGAGCACGGTTGAGCTTTTCGCCGCGCTTCATTACCTTGAATATAAGGTTTAAGTTATCGCCGCCGTCGGATTTATCGAGGTTTTCGGCGTCCTCCATGATGGGAGTGATTATGTGCTCGTAGCCGCCGTTCTTATAGGTGTCGATGATAACGGACTGCAGGTAATCTCTTATCTCCGCGTCGCGCGGGAGATAGTCGTTCATGCCTTTTACTGTTTTGATCTTCATATCTTTTTTCCTTTGCGCATTTTTATCTATGGTAATGATAACACCTGCAGGCAGCGTTGTCAAGGGGAATGTGGCGGCTTTTGGGGGGTGAGGAAGGGAGGAATTAGGAATTAGGAGTGTGGAGTTTTAAGTTTTAAGTTTTAAGTTTTAAGAGGAAGCGGCGGGCGCTTTCGCTTTGAGCTTTGAGCCTCAAAACCGTTCGTCCCGCAGTGAAAGGGACGGCGGGGCAGTTTGCCTTCCCCAGCGGGGGAAGGGGGACCACCGTCCCGAGCAATAGCGAGGGACCAATCCCGCAGGGATTGTTGGTGGGGGATGAGGTGTCTTTCGGGCGACGCCCTCCCTCGCAATGACACCGTCGGGGCTACGCCCCTCGGTGTAGGTGGCTCCGCCGCCCCGGTGCCTCCCTTAGATTCCGCAGGAATCAAAGGGAGGTGGCACGAGCGCAGCGAGTGACGGAGGGATTCTTTTGCGCTGAAATCTAAGGCTTCTGATCCCTCCACCGCTAAAGCGGTCCCCCTCCCTTTGTCCCTTTGGGACTAAGGGAGGCTATCGCCCGCCGTCTCTTAACTCTTAAAACTTAACTCTTAAAACTTAAAACTCCTCACTCCTCATTCCACACTCCACACTCCTCACTCAAAGCCGAATGCTGAATACTTATTAACAAATTACGATAAAAAACCCTTTACTATTGTCGAAAAATGTGCTACAATGAATCATCCGTTATATAAGGAGCTATATATGAGTAAGGAAACGAGAGCGGCACGCCGCCGCAAAAAGGATATACGCAGGGTGCGCAGCATCCCGCCCATGTCAGCTATCGTTCCTTTCATCATGGTCAACCGCAACGGTTCCTGCAATCTGATGAAGGAAAAGATCCCCACCGCAGATATCGACGCTTACATAAAGCAAAAGCGCGAGGAGGGCATGGAGCATCTCACTCTCATGCACGTCATCATCGCCGCTTACGTCCGTCTCGTCTCCCAGCGCCCCGCCGTCAACCGCTTTATCCGCGGTCAGCGGGTCTGGACAAGGCGCTCCATCGAGATCGCTCTGACCATCAAGAAAGAAATGTCCATGGATTCTCCCGACACCGTGGTGAAGGTCATCTTCGACCCCTCCGACACCATCAAAGAGGTCTACGAGAAGATGGATAAGATCATCACCGACTACCGCAACGAGCCCGGCGGAGATTTCGACGACACCGCAAGGTGGTTCAGCTACATCCCCACCCTGCTTCTGAAATTCGTTATATGGTTCATAAAGACGCTGGACTATTTCGGCCTCATCCCTAAATTCATCGAGCGCGTGAGCCCCTTCCACTGCTCCATGTTCATCACCTCCATGGGCTCTCTGGGCATCCCCGCCATCTACCACCATCTGTACGATTTCGGCACCTGCCCTCTCTTCATCGCTTTCGGTACGAAGAAGCGTGAGTATAAGCTTAACCCCGACGGCTCCGTTTACAAGGACCAGTATGTGGATATCGCCTTTACCTGCGACGAGAGGATATGCGACGGCTTCTACTATGCCGCCGGTCTCAAACTGATGAAGTTCATTCTCCGTCAGCCCGCTCAGCTGGATAATCCCCCCGAAACGGTCGTTGAGGACATAGACTGACTTTTTTGCGCCGCACCTGTTTTCCGGTGCGGCGCAATTTATTGAACGCTCTGCTTATCAGCGTCTGCCTGAAGCTGACGCCTCATCCGTCAGCTGCCGGGGGATATTCCGGCAGCTGCCACCTTCCCCCGCCGGGGAAGACTATAGAAAGGACAAATCATGATAAATTTCGGAAAGCTATTAGACTTTAAGAAAATAGGAAACCGCGTTTTCTTCACCTTTGAGAACGGTGAAGGAAAGCTCGAAATCCTCACCGACCGCATCGTGAACGTGTTCTCGGGATTCATGTGCGAGGAGCACGTGTCGAAGGCCATCGAGGGCGACAAGGCGGTGAAGACCGTATTCACCTGCGAAAAAGAGGGCGCGGCTGTGGTCATAAAGACCGCTTTTCTGACCGTGAAGGTCTACTCCGGCTTCAAGGTGGATTTCTACCGCTATGACGGAAAGACCCTCTCCCGCGAGTACCGCGGCAGAATGGAGAAGGTCATCCGCATGAGCGACGCCGATCTTGCGCTGATGGCGCAGGAGGGACACCGCATCGAGCGCGCCGATTTCGACAAGAAGATAAACGTGGTGCGCCGCATAGACCGGGGCGAGTGTCTCATGGGTCTTGGCGACAAGGCGGGATTTATGGACAAGACGGGATATGAGTACATCATGTGGAACACCGACACCACCAACGTCCACGACGAGCAGATGGGCGCGATCTACAAGTCCGTTCCCTTCTTCATGTCCAAAAAGCAGAACGGCGCCGTCTACGGCTTCTTCTTCGACAACACCTTCCGCTCAGTCTTCAACATGGCGAAGGATTCGCCGGAGTATATGTGGTACGGCGTTGACGACGGAAACCTTGACTACTACTTCATGGCGGGCGACGACCTGCCCTCGACGGTGGGGCTTTACACCTATCTGACCGGCACCACCCCCCTGCCCCAGAGATGGACTCTCGGCTATCAGCAGTGCCGCTGGGGTTACGTTGACGAGAACGACTACAACTACATAACGGACACCATGAGAGAGTGCGGCGTGCCCTGCGACGCCATATATCTCGACATAGACTACATGGAGAGATACAAGATCTTTTCGTGGAACACCGAGCGCTACAAAAACGCGAAGAAGACCCTTGCGGACGCTGCGAAAAAGGGCTTCAAGACCGTGACCATAATCGACCCTGCCATAAAGATCGAAAAGGGCTACGACGTTTACGAGGAGGGTCTTAAAAAAGGATATTTCGCCACCGACCAGAACGGTCTCCCCTGCGTGAACACGGTGTGGCCGGGTGAATCCCTCTATCCCGATTTCGGTAATCCCGAGGTGCGTGAATGGTGGGGCGAGCACTTGAAATTCAACCTTGATCAGGGCGTGGCGGGCATCTGGAACGACATGAACGAACCCGCAAGCTTCAGAGGCGAGCTTCCGCAGGATATAGTTTTCCACGACGGCGACCGGGCGACCACCCATGCGGAGATACACAACGTTTACGGCCACTACATGAGCCGCGCGACCTACGAGGGACTGAAAAAGGCGACGGGCAAGCGTCCCTTCGTCATCACCCGCGCCTGCTACGCGGGCACGCAGAAGTATTCCACCGTATGGACCGGCGACAACCGCGCCATCTGGCTCCATCTGCGCGTGATGGTGCCTCAGCTCTGCACTCTCGGTCTTTGCGGTATAGGCTTCTGCGGCACCGACATCGGCGGCTTCATGCAGGACACCACCCCGGAGCTTCTGACCCGCTGGGTGGAGGCGGCGTGCTTCTCGCCTCTGTTCCGCAACCACTGCAACAAGGGCAACCGCTATCAGGAGCCCTGGCGCTTCGGTGAGGAGACGCTGGAGATATATAAGAAATTCGTAAAGCTCCGCTACGCTTTCATCCCCTATCTGTACGACCTGTTCTGGAAGGGCGAGCGGGACGGTCTCGCCGTCATGCGGCCTATGGGTCTCCACTACGAGAACGACAGAAAAGCGATCCGGTGCAACAGCCAGTTCATGGTGGGCGATCAGATGATAGTCGCGCCCGTGCTCGATCAGGGCATGGAGGAAAAGATGGTCTATCTGCCCCGCGGCGACTGGTACGACATGAACACCGGCAAGAAAGTGCGCGGCGGCAGGTCCTTCGTCACCGCCGCCCCCATCGACGTATGCCCCATGTACGCGAAAGCGGGAGCCATCTTCCCCAACTATGAGGAAATGAACTACGTCGGCGAGAAGCCTCTCGACACGCTGATCCTGAAGGTTTATCCCGGCGAGGGCGAGTACGTCCACTACGAGGACAACGGCGAGGACTTCAACTACCGCGACGGTGAGTACAACGAGTACCGCTTCACCCTTTCCGGCGGGAAGATAAGCGGCAAGATAGTCCACGAGGGCTACGCGAAGAAATATAAAAAGATCGTCATCGACTGCCTCGGGAAGAAGACCGTTATTAAGGCTCAGAAGAAATTTGAGGTGGAGATATAAGAAAAAAGCACCCTTACGGGTGCTTTTTTACTTTATCCCGAAGATTTCCGGCAGCTTCTGTTCCTTATCGAACATGGCGTTGTACTGGAGATTTCCGTACAGCTTCAGCGTTTCCGAATAGTCGGGGTGGATGTAGTCCGTTTCATGGAAGTTATAGTCGTAGTCGAACCAGCCCATGGCGTTTACCGCCATGATCTCTTCGTTGGTCTTTTTCACAAAGCGGTCAAAATCCGTCCCGCCCACGCCTGTCATATCAAGAAGCCACGAGGACAGGTAGTTTATACTGGTAAAGGGGGTGGCTCGCTCGCAGGAAATGGGGTGATTCGCCCAGAAGAGATAGGGCACCACGTATTTCGCCTGCTGCTCCTTCTGGGGAGAGTCGTCGTTCAGAAGATAGAACTTTGACGCTATATTGGAAAGGGACGGCTGATGGTCGCCGTAGAAGAGGATAATGGTTTCCTCGTCCTCTTTTCCGAAATACTCAATAAGAGAGTGCAGCGCTTCGTCGGCGTTATGTATGCTGGCCAGGTACTCCCTTATGCTCATGTAGTTCTCGAAGCCCTCTATATTGACGGTATAATCGTCCGGCGTAAAGCCCGTTCCCAGATACCCGCCGTGGTTCTGCATGGTGACCACGAAGGCGAAAAGGGGCTCGTCGGGTTTCTTGTTTTCAAAGACCTCCTCCACCTTTCGGTACGCCGCCGCGTCGCTTATATGGCCGCGGAACATATCCTCTTCGGTGAGGTCCGTGAAGTCGTCGGCGAAATATGTTTCGTCGAAGCCGTATATGGAATATATCTTGTTTCTCTGCCAGTTGGTACGGTTTTCGGGGTGCATTCCCACGGTCCTGTACCCCGCCTCGCGGAACAGATCCACGATGGAGAAGGTGTTTTCCTCTTTAAGATACAGGTTATACGCCACGGTATTGCGGGGGATATACTGTACGGACAACTCCGTTAAGAATTCCAGCTCGGAGTTCGCCGTGTTTCCGCCATATACGGAGGCGAGGGCGTAACCGCGCATGATATTATCGTCGTCGCCGGAAAGAGAATCGAGGAAGGGCGTGGGGGAGACGGAGCATTTCATCTCGCCGCCCATATAAGCCGCTACGTTATGCACGTCACAGAAGGTCTCGTTCATTACGACTATGACATTGGGCTTTTTGCTTTCGTTCTTTTCGACGGGCTCTGAATCTTCAAGATAGCTTTCAAGTTCGCCCGGAAGCTTTTCGGGGTCGTAGCCGTCGGGTCTCGTAACTCTGGTGGCGGAGGCGGAATAAATTATATTCACCCAGAAGCCGTTTCTTTCGCTGCCTCTGTATTTCCAGTATTTGTCCTGATAGCCGATAACGCCCGACCATAGCTGCGTGTAAATGAGGATCGCGCAGAGCACCGTCAGCGTGATGGAGCCCATGGAGATCGCCGTTCTGTGCCAGCTGCGCTCGTGGCTGGGAAAACGGGAGCGCAGGACGAAGGTGATAAAGCACGCTCCCAGGATTATCGCCGTCATGGAGGTCTGGGAAACCTCGAAGGAATAGCCGCCCGCGACCTCAGCCGCGGTGCCGATGGAGCTCAGATCCGAGAACTGGATCTCGAAGCTTCTCGCCTGGACCACCAGATGGTCGGCGATGCCCACGAGGAAGCAGAACACCGTCACCACAGTGACAGACATCTTTATACTGCCCGACACCATCCAGAAAAGGCTTACAAGTCCCGTCAGCAGCACCAGGTTCATTATGAACTTCAGGGGGCCGATGAGTATGAAGCCGCAGCTGATGGCCGTCTGCATGAGCAGAAATATCACTGCCGTGAAGCAAAACAGGATAAGGAACCGGAAAGGCACCGTCACCGAATCCTCCACGTAAAAACGGAACATGAGGAAAAGCATCATGGCGCCGCCGCCCAGCAGGGCAAGCGCCCAATGGACGCCCAGAAGCGCCGCCACCGCCGCCATAAGGACGGAGATGACACCGTACAGAATAAGATGCTTTTTCTCGCGGTCGCAGGTTATATGAAAATATTTATTTCGTTTTTCAGTCTGCATTTTCTCTCCTTATGCGTTCTACGCATACAAAGACATTTTATCACACTTCCCGCAAATTCTCAACAGTTTTTCTTAATTGTTGCAAAATTTTCGGATAATCGCATATAAATTGATAATTTTCTCCCGGTGTATTGCCTTTTCTTTATGGGTACTGTATAATATGATAAAGTATGTGTGACATACTGAATCTTTTACCGGAGGTACACTTATGACAGAATTTTTTGACAGGTTTCCCGTCGGCTGGCTGATCGTACTCGTGATCGTTGTGATCATCTTTTTCAAGAACATCCGCGTTGTGCCCCAGGCGACCGAGTTCGTTATCGAGTTCCTGGGCAAGTACAGAAAAACTTGGTCCGCAGGTCTCCACTTTAAGATCCCCTTCTTTGAGACCGTTGCGAAAAAGATCACCTTAAAGGAGCAGGTCATGGACTCTCCTCCGCAGCCCGTTATCACCAAGGATAACGTCACCATGCAGATAGACACCGTGGTCTACTACCGCATTTTCGACGCGAAGCTCTATGCTTACGGCGCGGTAGACCCCATCTCCGCACTTGAAAATCTCACCGCCACCACGCTCCGTAACCTCGTCGGCGAGCTGGAGCTGGACGGTACTCTCACCTCCCGCGACACCAACAACGGCAAGATGACCACCATCCTTGACGACGCCACCGACCAGTGGGGCATCAAGGTCAGCCGCGTTGAGCTGAAAAACATCATTCCTCCCGCAGAGATCCAGAACGCCATGGAAAAGCAGATGAAAGCGGAGCGTGATCGCCGTGAGACGCTTCTGCAGGCAGAGGGCCACAAGGCGGCCGCGATCACCCGCGCTGAGGGCGACAAGCAGGCTATGATCCTTGAGGCAGAGGGTGAAAGAGACGCGAGGATCGCCCGCGCCGAAGGTGAAGCCAAAGCGATCTTCCTCGCGAAGCAGGCGGAGGCTGACGGTCTGCGTGCGCTTAAAGAGGCAGGCGTTGACGAGGCAGTCCTTGAGCTGAAAAAGTACGAGGCGCTGGTCAACATGTCCAACGGCAAGGCATCCAAGTTAATCATTCCCACAGACGCCGTGAACGCAGTCAAGGCGAACGTCATGTTCTCCGAGACCACGGGACTGGGCGACGTTACCCCCGCGGGGTGTGACGATCCCGAGCCCGCGAAGCACGACGATTGCTGCGAGAGATTTGAGAAATAAAAAAGAGCCGAAAGGCTCTTTTTTATTTAGCGGCTGGCGGCCGGCAAAGCAGAAAACTATGAATTTGCCTTGCGGC
>JAZLKW010000039.1:0-15392 GCA_045597805.1 Candidatus Avispirillum sp.
CATATAGGTAAGCAAAATCCAAGTAATATTGTGGTGCGCCAGCAAAGGCAGAGCCTTTGCCTAAGTTCGCTGTAAATCGTAAGGGAAGGCAAAATGGCGGCTTCGCCGCCAACCACACCATTGGCGAACTGCTCGCTAAACTCTAATTTTTCATTCCTAATTCCTAATTTTCTCCTCGCTAAACTATTATTAACAAAAACAACCGCCGCAGGTTACCCTGCGGCGGTCTTTTTGTTATTCATCTTCGTCTTCATCGCCGTCCTCAGACTCATGAGGAACTTCGGGAGTCTCTTCAGAGGACTCCCCGTTTCTGCGTCTCTCTTCCTCACGCAGTCTCTCGTTCTCCGCGATCTGCAGAGCACGGGCGGCGTTCTCTTCCTCGGAACGGCGGCGTTTTTCGGCGGTCATTTCCTCAAGATCTTCAAAGGAGACTTCCTCTTCCATAGCTCTCTTGAACTGCTCGCCGGACATCACCTCGTTCTTTACGAGGAACTTTGCGATAAAGTGAAGCTTGTCGATATTCTCTTCCAGAAGCTTCTTTGCGGTGTCATAAGCTTCTTTGATGATCTTCTCGATCTGTGCGTCGATCTTCGCGGCAACATCCTCGGAGAAGTCGCGGTTATTGGAGAAGTCACGTCCCAGGAACACTTCGGTCTCGCTGTGGCCGGAGCCGAACAGTATGGGACCCAGATCGCTCATGCCGAGCTGCATTACCATCTTGCGGGCGATCTGCGTTGCTCTCTGAATGTCGTTGGAGGCTCCGCCGGAGAAATCGTCGAAGATGATCTGCTCCGCGACTCTGCCGCCCAGAAGCATGCTGATCTGCTGCTGCAGCTCGTTGCGGTAAACGCTGTATTTGTCCTCCTCGGGAACGCTCATGGTGTAGCCGAGAGCATTTCCGCTGGGAATAATTGAGATCTGTCGCACGGGGTCAAGCAGGGGAAGCGCGTGGGTAAGGATCGCGTGTCCTGCCTCGTGATAAGCCGTTTTCAGCTTTTCCCCTTCCTTTATCTTCATGGACTTCTTCGCAGGTCCCGCGATGATCTTGGTGAAAGCGTCCTCGATCTCGTCCATGCCGATGAGGGACTTGTTCTTCCTTGCGGCAAGCAGTGCCGCCTCGTTCAGAAGATTCGCAAGATCGGCGCCGGTGAAGCCGCCGGTCTGCTTTGCGATGGTCGAAAGATCAACGCCCTCTTCCAGAGGCTTGTTTCTCGCGTGTACCTTAAGGATCTCCTCACGTCCCGTAATGTCGGGAGCGTGAACGGTCACCTGTCTGTCGAATCTGCCGGGACGGAGAAGCGCGGGGTCAAGCACATCGGGACGGTTGGTCGCCGCGATGACGATGATGCCCTCGGTAGAGCCGAAGCCGTCCATCTCAACGAGCAGCTGGTTCAGTGTCTGCTCTCTCTCGTCGTGGCCGCCGCCCAGACCCGTGCCTCTCTGTCTGCCCACGGCGTCGATCTCGTCGATGAAGACGATGGATGCGGGGTGACGTCTTGCGGTATCGAACAGGTCGCGGACACGGGATGCGCCCACGCCCACGTACATTTCTACGAAATCAGAACCGGAGATGGAGTAGAAAGGAACTCCCGCTTCTCCTGCAACTGCTTTTGCGAGAAGCGTTTTACCCGTTCCGGGAGGGCCCATCAGCAGAACGCCGTGGGGGATCTTTGCGCCCAGTTTTGTGAACTTCTGGGGATCTTTCAGATACTCGACGATTTCCTCGAGCTCGGCCTTCTCCTCATCGGCACCTGCCACATCACGGAAGAACACCTTGCTCTTGTCGGCGGATTTCACTCTCGCCTTGCCGAAGCTGTTTATTTTGGAGCCCTTGCCGCCGGTTGCCTGGCTCATCATATACCACCACAGCACCATGAACACCACGGCGATGAGAAGCCACGGAAGAGTGCTCAGCCACCAGGGGAAGGAGGTTGCGGGCTTGATATCGTATTTCTGCAGATTCGTATTTCCGTCGATATATTTTTGAATATTATCAAGGAAGAATTTAACGTCTGCGAGCTTGTATTCGACTGTCTTTTCGGCACCGGAAGCGTCCTTAAGCTTCAGCTCGACCACGTTGTCGTTGCAGTCGACAACGAAGGTCTGGACCTCGTCCTTTTCGAAATGCGCGATGATGTCGCTGTACTGCAGCTTGTCATTCTTGCCGGTGCTTTTATAAAGGAATGATATGGCAACGATGACCGCTCCTATGAGCAGTACGTACCAAATGGCGGTTTTAAGTCCGTTTTTCTTCATTCTGTGATTACCTTTCGAAAGGTTTTGTTATCGGGGGATAAATTCGGGCTTGAGAACTCCCACGTAAGGGAGAGTGCGGTATTTCTCCGCGAAATCGAGGCCGTAGCCGATGACGAACTCGTCGGGGATCTCCATTCCGATGTAATCGGGAACGTAGTCCACCTCGCGGCGGGAGGGCTTGTCGAGCAGGGCAACGGAGCGCACGCTTCTGGCGCCGTTCAGCTCGAGATAGCTTGCCAGATAGGAAAGCGTCCTGCCGGAGTCAATGATGTCCTCGATTATAAGTATGTCCTTTTCGGACAGGTCCTTGCGGTGCAGGTCAAGTAAAATATTGATCTTTCCTGTGGTAGTAGTGCTTCTTCCGTAGGAGGAGACTTTCATGCAGTCGATCTCGCAGGGGATGGTCAGCTTTTTCATGAGGTCACCCATGAAAACGATGCTTCCCTTAAGGATGCAGAGCATGAGCAGGTTCTTGTCCTTGTAATCGCGGTCGATGTCGGAGGCGATGCGGGTCACTATTTCGTCAAGCTGTTCTTCGGTGGCGAGCACGTATTCCACGTCTTCGTCCCATACCTCGTAGTGATTTCTGTTCATATTATCCCAATTCCTTTTTCCGGAAAATTATTACGTGTATATCTTTTCCCGCATACCCGTCGGAGGCGGGAAACGTGGGAATGAGAACTATACCGCCGCCGTCGCAGAGAAGCGGCAGGGTGTCGCGGTCCCTCAAGGGTATCTTTTCGTCGCACATCAGCTTTTTCAGCTTCCGGCGCACGCCCCGGAGGAGGTAAATGTCACCCTCACGTCGGCATCTTACAAAAAGATCACCATACATTTTATCACGGTTCAGCGCTGCTTTTATAAATAAATTGTAAATATTTCCATCCACCGGGGGTATATCTTCCTCTTTTTCAAAGATCCCCAAAAGATATTCGCCGAAAGCCGTAATCTCTCCCACGTTCAGCACCACTTCTCCGGGCGCGGGCGCGTTTTTACGCTCTTTCTCACAGAATACTGCGTCGCGGTGGACAAAAACGCTGCAACCGTGGACCGAGACCGTTCCGACCTTCCCGGAAGCGATCATTTTGAGACAGTCGTCCACGTTCTTTTCCGTAACGTTTTTCCTGCCTCCCGCCTGCTCGCAAAGAAGCATTATCACTCTTGACGCCGCGGCACGGTCAAGGGATGCGAGCTCATCCCGGGGGATATATTTTCTGCCGCCGACGAACTTTTCGGCAGCGTTCCCGAGACTTCTGTCGTCCTCTCTCGCCATTTCGGAAAGTCTGAGTGCTGCGCCGTCCGCACGTGGGTTGATCTTTCGCAGGGCGGGCACCACCGTGTGGCGTATCAGATTTCTCGTGTAGTCTGTGTCGGAGTTGGTCGCGTCCGTCACGTAGGGAATACTATTATCTTTCGCGAACTCTCTTATTTCGTCGCCCGTGGCGAAAAGCAGAGGACGGATAATATTATCTCTGACCGGCGCGATACCGCCCAGCCCGTGGACGGAGGTGCCCCGCGCCAGGTTGAAAACGACGGTCTCCAGATTATCCGTGGCGTTGTGCGCCGTGGCGATCACGGCACCGCCCAGCTCTTTTGCGGTCTTTTCAAGAAAGGCGTATCTTATGCGCCGCGCCGCTTCTTCAAGTCCTTCGCCGGACTCTTTCGCCTCTTTCGGCACGTCCGTTTTCAGGACGAAAAGCTTCACTCCGAGTTCCCGGCACACGCCACGGCAGAATTCCTCGTCGGCGTCCGCATCCTTCCCGCGTATCATATGATTCACGTGGGCGGCAAACAGAGTCTTTCCCTCACTTTTGCAGTATTCCGTGAGAAAGCGCAGAAGAACGGAGGAATCCGCTCCCCCCGAGAAAGCGCAAAGAACGGCGGGAGCCGCATTTACCGATCCTGCGATCCCGCTTCTTTCTGCGTATTCTTCCGCTTTCTCAAAAAAACTCTGCATACTACCTCGTGAGCAATTCATCCGCAAAGGTGAGGATGAATCCCCCTGCCGTGGATATGGCGCATGACGCCGCGGCGTACTCCAGCATTTCCGGTATCTTGTGGAGAGGTACCGTGATATCTGCCGGGGTGCCGTATCTGTAATGCCACAGACAAAGGGATATGTATAACAACTGTATTATCACCGCACTGAAAAATACTTTCATCAGACGGTTCACGTTTTCCTGCTTTATCATTATATCGCCTCGTTTCATGCTTCTATTCTATCATGAAACAGAGGCATTGTCGGCGGTAATTTATTCTTCCGCTGTTGTTTCCTCCGCGTCGGTGGGAACGCAGAACGTTATAGTGACCTTGTCGCCCAGAGAGGCGTCGCCGGATATGAGGACGCTGTAGCTTTCGCCGTCCTCTGAGTAGTACCAAAGTCCGCCCTTTACCGTAACGGCAAACGATGTCTTTCCGTTTGCGTCGGAAAGGGTGTACATCACCGCAGAAGATGTGTCGACCGTGCCCTTCTGCACTTCCGTGATATTTGCGGGAGAGCCGCCAAGCTTTGAAACGGTGTCGCATACACTTCCCGCTTCGCCAACGTACGCGCCGGCAGTGTAGGCGCCGTTCTCACAGAGCACTGCACGGTATACACCGATACATCCCGCGTCACAGAACCATTCACCCTTTTCGGAGTAGGCGAGATATGCGGCACTGTCTCCGTTCCTGATAACATACACGGGACAGCTGTCCTCACCGACTGTAGCCTTGCCATCACCCTTCTTTATATCGCCGGGGAAGAGTGCCTCGGAAATCTTCGACGCGATCTCGTCGGCGTTGGTGATAACGAAGGATTGCGGTACAGCACCTCCCTTGCCGTCAAAACCGTACACGGTCTCGAGGATGCCGAACTCGTCCAGATCGAGGGTGCCGACAACAGTACCGTCACCGCGGTTTTCGGGGTTGGGTATTTCTCTGTAATCCCGGCAGGGGAAGAACTTTTCATCGTTTTCAGACCACAGCCACAGGTTGTAGGTGGAAACGCCGTCCGCCTCCCTGTAAATGATCCTGATGTCTGCTTTTCCGTCGCCGTCCGCATCGTCGGTCTCCATACGGTCGACCGCGTCGGAGGCGAGGGTGTCGTACTCTATCTCCTGCAGGATCCTGCCGTCTCCGCCATTGTCCCAAAGGGTCACTTTCCCGGTATCGGCGGCGTAAAGCAGCTTCGTTTCGCGGTCAACGTAAAAAGAGCCCTCGTACTCAATGAGATTTCTCCAGTCGGGGGCGGCGGTGGTATCTTTCTTTTCTTCGGCTTCGTTCCCGCAGGAAGCGAGAAAGAGCAAAAAAAGCAGTATTACGGCGATAAGTTTTTTCATAAATACTCTTTTAATAAAAGGTGCCGCCGTTCGGCGGCACACTTTCGGTTTCTGATTACGCTTCTGCGGCGTCTGCCTTCTCTTCGTCGTCGAGGGAGCACTCGGGCTCGTAGTCCTCGTCGCAAAGCTCAGGATCAAAATCAACACTGAAGCAGTCGCCGTCACATTCTGCACAGTCGCCGCAGTCGAAGGTGATCTTGAAATACTTCTTGAAGAAAGAATAAGCGGCATAGCAAATAGCGGTGGCGATTATCACGGCACCTACGGTGATACCGATGACCTTATAGATGTTGACTCTCTTTTCCTCGTTCATGACAATACCTCCGAGATTAAATAATTTTACAAATATATTATACCATATCTTAAAGAAAATGCAATAGAAATACGTGGATTTTTTGCTCAGTTGAATTTGTATACCCTGCGTACGGCTCGGTACATGGCTACGGTGAGCCGTCTTCCTGCTTTCCCGGGCAGCCTTGTCAGCGCCGCGACAGAGAAAAATCTTATCTTTTTGTAAGCCTCGGGATCCCTTTCTCTCAGGTGCTCCCACAGCTTATTAAGGTCATCGAGACTTTCCGCGGTGTCCTTCATTTCAAGAAACACGCCGCATATACTCATCATCATGGCAAGCTCGTGAAGCATATAGCGGTACAGGCGCGGGCTTTTCGCCCTCACCGCCGGAAGCTCATGGCAGTCGATCATCAGCTTCGTTACCGTCACCTGCTGATCTATCCTTTTAAGAACGTTTTTGTCGCTGACGGACTGTTCCTCCCGCCCCACGGAATAGAGATACAGATCCCCGTCAAGGTAGTACATCCGCTCCACGAACGGAAACGGCGCGTACATATAAAGGTTGTCCACGTAAAAGGTGTGGCGGGGCAGCTCGACCCGGTGCTCGCGCAGAAGGGAGGTGCGGTACACGACCGAGTGCATCATGAGATACTGCGAGGGGCCGAAAGGACGACTGTCCTTCCATGAGAACACTTTCCCCTCGGGAAAGACGTTCTTGTAGTTCATTGGCCGTCTCTCGCCGGTATCGGAACGGACGTATACGTAGTTCATGAGGAACATATCAACGTCCTCTCCTCGTTCACCCAGCTCTTTCAGCGTACCGATGAGCTTTGACAGCGCGTTCGGGTCGAGACTGTCATCGGAATCCACTACTTTGTAGTATTTACCGGAAGCGAGCCGGATGCCCTGATTTACGCCCTCACCGTGACCTCCGTTTTCCTGGTGGTGCGCGATGACGATTCCGGGATACCTTGCCGCGTAGCCGTCCGCGATCTCACCCGTTCTGTCAGTCGAGCCGTCGTCGATAATGATTATTTCGGCACGTTCTCCCGCCGGAAGCAGGGATTCGATGCAGCTTTTCATGCAGTTCTCCGAATTATAGCACGGAACTGCAAAGGTAATAAGCTTCTGCTCGGAGTCCATCATTTCAGATTTCTGTCGATGTAGTCCTGCAGGATAAGTGTCGCCGACAGCTCGTCCACGTTATCCTTTCTTTTCTTCCCGCGAACGTTCAGCTCGGAAAGAATGTTGTGCGCGGTGACCGTGGTCAGCCGCTCGTCGTATAATTCCACGGGGACGCCGGCCATTTCGGAAAGCATGGCGGCAAAGGCGCGGCACTTTTCCGACCTGGGGCCCTCCGTTCCGTTCATGTTCAAGGGATTGCCTACAACGATGAGATCTGCTTTTCTTTCCGCAGCAGCGGCGGCAACGCCCTCAGCTGTCTTTCTCATGCCCTCGCATCTGACGCATCCCGCGCCGAATGCGAAGGTCCCTGCGTTTACGGCAAGTCCCGTTCTGGCGTCACCGTAGTCTACACCAAGTATTATTCTATTTCCTGCCACGTTTCTCACCTCACAAGGAAACTGCATGTCGTATCGTCTGCACCTGATATTATTTTTGCCATTATCTGCCCACCTCTTTCACCTGCTTTGCGAAAGCCTTGACCTCGCGCAGCGTGGGCACGGAGGACGATGCGCCCTCCCGTGTGACGGAGATCGCGGCGGCGAGATTGGCAAAGCGTACAGCCTCGCCGACGTCACCTTTCTGTATAAAAGCATATGCCATAGCGGCGGTGAAAACATCACCTGCGGCGGTGGTGTCAACGGCTTTGACCTTGTGGGCGGGTACGATATTGTAGTATTTTCCGTCGTAGATGAAAGCGCCTCTTGCGCCCAGCTTCAGTACCACGTAGTTGAAATCGGACCTGTTGCGGATGTTTATGCAGGCACGAAGACAGTTTTCCACGGAATCGGGACGGATACCCGTCAGTGCTTCACACTCCACGTCATTTGGGGAGAAGATCTCCGCTTTTGTGATCTTTTCGAGATTGAGCGTGGGACGTACCGGACCCGCGTCGATAAAGAGAGGAATATTCTTCGCGGCGGCAAGCTCCGCGGCGGCGTAGATCGCCTCGTCGGGGATCTCAAAATGGATAAAGACCGCATCGGGAAGACAGTTGAAAGCCTCCTCAACGTCGTCTGCAGTCATGGTGGAGTTGGCACCGGGATATACGATTATGCGGTTGGAGCCGTCTCCCTCAACTATAACGGAGGCAAGCCCCGTGGGAGCGTACTTGTTTTCGAAAACGTAACGGGTGTCTATACCCTCGTCCTCGTAAAGCTTTTTCAGCCTTGCGGCGTTGTCGTCGCGCCCCACTTTGGCGCAGAACACCGTATCACCGCCCAGCCTCGCAAAGGTCAGTGCGCTGTTGGCACCCTTTCCTCCGGGAACGTAGCCGTAGGGCAGAGTCTCTACCACGGTTTCTCCCGATTCGGGCAGACGTGCCATGTTCTGCACGAAGTCTATGTTAGCGGAGCTTATCACCAGTATTCTCGGTTTCATAATATCATACCGTCCCTCACTCATACTTTTCCATATATCATTATATAACATACAGCGTCGCTTTTCAAGTGGTTTTGACACACACTTGACCTTTTTCGCCGATAGTGGTATAATGAAAACAGATTTCGGGAGGACGAAATATATGAAAAAAACACTCTCAATCATTCTTGCCCTGGCAACGCTCTTTTCCCTGTGCGTTTCCGTCGGTGCGGCAGGATGCAGCCACAACTACACTGCAGTTCACTGCGATGCGAACTGTGTTTCGGCTGAACACACAGTATATACCTGTTCTCTTTGCGGAGATACTTATACGAAATACGCGTGGGAGCACGACGATACGGGCGATTTCACCCTGCTTTTCGAAACCGTCAGGGACGATACAGCGGGAACTCTTACGCTTAATTCCACTATGCTTAACAACCCGGGACTGCTGACCGCAGTCGTGAAAGTAGCATTTGACGATACCGTTCTTTCACCTGTCAGCTTTTCCAACGGTGTGATCTGGGACGATTCGGATATCGGACTGGGCAGCGGGACCATAAACCTGCAGAAGAGACCGCTCAACGTGTATTTTGAGCACGCCAGCAGCAACGACCCGGTCCGCGGGAACGGAGCGTTCTTCTCTGTCGAATTTGAGATCCTTGACCCCGACGGCGCGTACGGCTTCCAGTTTATCGCAAACCCGAAGAATTTCGTGGATTTCAACGCCGTATATTACCCTCCGACAGTCGTGGACAAGACCGGCAAAAGAGAATTGGGCGGACACGTATATGACCCGGCGGTAACTTCTCCCACCTGCACTGAAGCCGGTTACACCACCCTCACCTGCAGATTTTGCAGACATACGGAGCAGACCGATGCTGTAGATCCACTGGGCCACGTTCCCGGAGCACCCACGTACATACAGCAGGCGACCATCTATGAGGCAGGGTATATACAGAGCCTGTGCACACGGTGCGGCGAAGAGGTGCGTCAGGTGATCCCCGCCCTCGAAAGATGGAGAAAAGGAGACCTTAACAACGACGACAAGATCAATGCAGTCGATGCCAACCTGATGCTGATGCTCGTTCTCGGTATCAGCACGGACGTCGGAGTACAGATGACCGACGCCGCCGACATCAACAGCGACGAAAAAACGAACCCCACAGATATGAACATGCTGAAGCAGATGATAATGGGAAGCTGAAATTCAGCCGAACGCCACGTCAAGGGCCATCATTACGGTGAAGCCGGCGGTGAACATGATCACCCCCGCATCGGAATGACGGCCCTCTGACATTTCGGGGATAAGCTCCTCCACTACCACGAACATCATGGCTCCGGCCGCGAAACTGAGAAGATAGGGAAGAGCCATTACCACCAGCCCCGAAAGGAGTATGGTCAGAAGAGAGGCGGCGGGCTCGACGGCTCCCGAAAGCACCCCGCAGAGAAACGCCCTGGGACGGCTGAAATTTTCGGATTTAAGCGGCATGGAGATAATGGCGCCCTCCGGGAAATCCTGAATGGCGATCCCGAGGGAAAGCGCCATGGCGCTCGCCAGGGTCACGTCGCCCTTCCCGGAAAGCCATCCGGCAAAGACCACGCCGACAGCCATCCCCTCGGGAATATTGTGCAGGACCACCGCGAGCACCAGCATGGTGGTCCTTTTAAGACTGCTTTCCGGGCCCTCCGCCTCCCTGCTTCCCGCGTGCAGGTGCGGTATCATTTTGTCCAGCAGAAGAAGGAACCCGACCCCTGCGAAAAAACCCGCTACGGCGGGAATAAAGGCGAGCGGGGCGGCACCCCTCCAGCTTTCCATGGCGGGAATAAGTAAGCTCCAGACCGACGCCGCGACCATCACCCCGGCGGCAAATCCGGTAAGGGAGCGCTGCGTGAGCGTCCCCAGCCTTTTTTTCATAAAGAAAACGCAGGCTGCTCCTGCGGATGTTCCGATAAAGGGGAGCAGGATCCCCCATATTGCTTTTTGCATCATGCTTTTGACCTCCGTTTGTTTGAACTCTTATCCATAACAGTGTATTCTGCAGAGTCAATAAGGGCAACGCCCTTTACAAAGGGCGCGCGGCGTGGTACAATAAAAGAAAAAACGGAGAAAAATATGTCAAAGATTAATCTTCACGAACTGAAATATAAGAGTTTCGCCGATAAGCTCCGTGCCGCAGGCGATTTCCTCCGCGAGCATCCCGGCTCCACGCTTATTATCGACCCGGGTGACTACGAGCTCACTACCGAGCGGGCGAGAGAGGCGCAGGCGGCGGTCATGAACGGAGAATACGGTGCTATACCGCAGCTGGTGATGTTCCGCCCCGACTACGAGTATGACCGCGGGCTGGACCTCGACGGTGTTGTGGGCTGCCGCATAGAAGCGTACGGCGTGCGCATCATAGTGGACGGCTTCATGGAACCCATATCCGTGCGCAACTGTAAAAACGTGGAGATACTCGGTCTGTCCATCGACCATAAAAGAAAACCGTTCTCAAGAGGAACGGTGGCAAAGATCGAGGGCACGAAGGTCACCGTGCGGTTCGGAGAAGATTTCCCCGTTACGGATAAAATGCCCCATATGAGAGCGTGCCTCTGTGATAAGGATTTCACAAGGCTCGAAAAGCTGGTGGAGCTTCTGCGCATCGAAAGCGTATGCGATAACGAAGCCGTATTCGAGGCGCAGGAGGCCCTGCCGGAGGACGCCGTGGGACGCGAGATATACATCTGGCATACCTTCCATTCCCGTCCCGCCGTTCTTATCGAGAACGCGGAAAAGACTCATCTTAAGGACGTAACGATAAACAGCCATCCCGGCATGGGAGTCACCGCCCACGATTCAAAGGATATTTTCTTTGAACGGCTTCGCGTGGTCCCTGCCGCGGGCGAGTGTATGTCCACCAATACGGACGCCACCCATATCGCCTCCTGCAGAGGAAAGGTGAAATACGACGGATGTTTCTTCGTGGGTATGGGCGACGACGCCCTCAACGTACATACGTATTATCATACCGTCCTGTCCGCGGAGGAAAACAGAGTTGTCTGCCGCGCATATCCGGCTGACGGTACCCATACTCAGGTCCCCGATTATTTCAGATGCGGCGACACGCTGATAAAAGTAAAAATATCCACCCTCGCGGTAAAGGACACCTTCAAGGCGCTGTCCGTCACCTGCGAGGACTGGGAAAACCGCGTAGAACTGGATCATCCGTTCGGAGAGACCGAAGGATATTTCATAGCCGATAAGGACGCCGTGCCTGCACTTGAAGTGCTGAACTGCACCATGAAGGATCACCTTGCCCGCGCCGCGCTCATCAAGTGCCCCCGCGCCGTCATGGAAAACTGTACGGTGGAGCGTACCTTTGACCACGCCGTGAAGATCGCCGCCGAAGCCTCCTGGAAAGAGGGCATCGGCACCGACGACGTGACGGTGAGAGGTTGCAGACTGATAGGCTGTGACCACCGAACCAACTACTGCGGCGGCATATATATGTACTCCGAGAGCGAGGACAGATCCGAGAATATCCACGGTAAGATAACCGTGGAGAACTGTACCATAGAGTGCCCGAATGCCGCGCACGCCATGATACTTGCAAACGTTGAAGAAATATCTGAGAGCGGAAATACGCTTGTCTGCAAAGAATAAACCGAACGGAGGGTGAAACGAGATGATCGGTGAAGAGCTCAGCCGCTGGCTTGACTCCTATTCCGAAGAGACCGGCTATATGGGTATAACCCGTATAATGCGAAAGGGAGAGGTCATATTCGAGCATTGCAGCGGATACGGCGACGAAGACCTCACGGTACCGCTGACAAAGGATTCCGTGTTCCGCTATTATTCGATAACCAAGCCGTTCTGCGCACTTGCACTGATGCAGCAGTACGAGGCGGGGAAAGCGGATCTTGACGCCCATCCGGGGAAATACGTCCCCGCGGCGGAGGGGCTCGATCCCCGTGTCACCGTGCGCATGCTTCTGCGCCACTCAAGCGGCCTGCCGGAGGTGACGACGCCGGAGTTTATCGCCAGCGAAAATATCGACCTGCGCCAGGGGATAAAAAGCCTTGCGGGTCAGCCGCTTGATTTTGCCCCTGGGACGGGTGTCTGGTACCGCAACACCAATTTCAGCCTGTGCGGGCTTATCGTGGAAGAGCTTACTGGAATGTCCATCGGCGAATATATCGAAAAGAACGTTTTTCTGCCCCTTGGAATGAAGACCGCGTTCTGCGCCGCAGCGCATCCCGAAAAAAGGACGGTGGCGGGCTTCGATATGCAGGACGGGAAAAGGGTCGCGGCGCCTTATATGAATATTGCGTCCTTTGCCGGATGCGGCGATGCCTGCGGCACGGCGGAGGATCTTTCGCAGCTGTACCGTGCGATCCGTGAGAAAAAGCTCCTGAAACCGGAGACGTGGGAAATGGTATTATCCGCCCCGGACGAAAACAGCTTCGGCTTCGGATGCAGCATTTTTGACTGGCACGGCAAATGTGCCGTGCAGCACAACGGCGGGCATTACGGCTTCCGCACCATACAGAGGATTTTGCCCGGGGATGATTTTAACATCATCGTGCTTGCCAATACCGGCTTCGGTACCCCGAGAGAGGACATAACGGAAAAAATATACGAGCTGTATTTCGATTCCGACGGAAATGCGGCGGATATCGAGATGGATAAGGGATTTATCTGATATGAAAAAAGGACACCCGATGGTGTCCTTTTTCTTTGTATAAGTACCGACAAACAAGTACATTGTTGGGGGTAAAAACCCTAAACAGTACGCCTGATGTTGTTCGGCAAACGGGGATTTGTCGATGTATCTTTAACTACTGCAGACATTTTGGTAAAGAAACCAAGTTGCCTGCTATATTATTAATTCTGAACACAAATAGTGTATAATAATAGTATCCGTATCTTAATACCGTTTTCTTTTTTTCAATAATCTTGCAACCATGTACAATAAAATCGTACTTATTGGGTGAAAGGCCTTTCAAAAACAACCGAAGGAGGTGAACAACATGGATGACATTCAAATAATCGAGTTGTATTTTGCACGTGATGAGCAGGCAATCAAAGTAACCGATGACAAATACGGGAAACTGTGTCTGAGTATCGCATTCAATATACTATCCTGTTGGGAAGATTCCGAGGAGTGTGTGAATGATACATACTTGGCTGTATGGAACAAGATTCCTCCGACACGCCCCAACTGTTTCAAAGCTTTTATCTGCAAAATCACAAGAAACTTGTCTTTGAAAAAAATAGAGTCGGCTAATGCAATAAAACGTACATCTGAGGCGATTTTATCGCTTAATGAAATGGAAGAAACAATACCTGATTCAGCTATCCCACCGGAAATCGGTGAGGAAGAACTCGGAAAACTGATTAACGCTTTTCTATGGAGTCAAAAAGAAGATGTGCGAAATGTATTTATACGCAAGTATTGGTTTTTCGATTCGGTCAACGATATATCGAAACGGTATTCGTTCAGCGAGAACAAGATAAAATCCATGCTGTTTCATACCCGAAACAAATTGCGGGATTACTTGAAGAAAGAAGGGTTTGAACTATGAAGATCCCGAAGATTACTAAAGCGATGTACTATATTGATGACGGACTTATTGAAGGAGCCATTCAAGAAAACAGATCAAAGAAAAAGAATGTATGGGCCAAATGGGGTGTAATAGCAGCTTGTTTGTGCCTGACGGTTCTTGCTATCCCGTTTGCCTTTAAAAAAGTAATACCAAATCGTGCTCAAGATCCCTCGAATGAACATCTGAATGTGCAAACTGATTTTATTATAGAAAACGGAGTTCTCATGAAGTACACCGGGAACAGTACTGATGTAACTATTCCTGATGAGGTAGTTTTAATTTCGGATACTGCTTTTGCCGAACGGGATAAAATTGTCAAATTGACAATCGGGAAAAATACATCGGAAATAGCACACTCTGCTTTTTCATCTTTGAAACAGTTGGAAACCATTCGTGTCGATACAGATAATAAGTATTATAAGTCGACCGGTCATATCTTGGTTTCCGAACAAGGAAATCTTGCATTTGCGTCCATAGGAGCATGGAAAGAAGAACAATTTGATTATATTACGGTAGAAGTAATTGCAGAAATGACAAAAAACGGGTATTCGGTCGATAATATGCGTGAACTTGTGATAGGACCTGCAACAATCGGTATCAATGCCACTTCGGTCGAGGGTACTGTATATCCGCACGCTGTTTATGTAAATGTTTACGGCAAGACTGTAAATTTCTCGAAACCGATACAGCTCGTGTTAAACGGAAAATTTCAGGCATTTGAAGCTTCCGACTGTTTCGTGATTTCTTCTATAAGTTACGGCGAAGGTGATACTTATATCATTACAAAATCCGGACAAGGTAAAACTGTTACAAGTCCGATGAAAAACGATCCGGACAAATATTATAATGATACTATGGTTTCATTTTTTGAGAATAACGGCGTCTTATGCTATTTAAAGCAACCTCGAAAGTATTATAAATATACTCATCAGGTAAAAGGCGGATATATGCAGTACTGTACCTCAATTGAGGATGTATTTGAAGAAGAAGGTTTAGCTGTCATAAAAGACGGTGAAATTCATTATCAAGCTGAAAAAATCACATATCTGAAAGAGGCAATTGATATTCAGACTGAATTTGAGGATTGGAAAAAAACAATAAATCTATCGAACGAAATGACACTTGATGATTGGCTAAGAGAAAATTCAAAAAGATACGAATAATTTAAAGTCGAGCGGAAGAGCACAAATGCTTCTCCACTCGACTTTTATTAAAAAGAATGAATTAAAAACAGTATTTTATTTACCTCGTTCAAACTTATAAACTTTTATGTGACAAACAACTAACATTTGTTTAAAATATAGTTAAAATATAGGTGAGAGCACAAGCAAGGAGGGGCTAAGCAACGGTCAATGGAGGTTTCGCCGAAACGCGTTTCGGCGCTCCCGGGCGTGT
>JAZLKW010000040.1:0-9178 GCA_045597805.1 Candidatus Avispirillum sp.
CCCCCATTTTCACCGAAAAGGCGGGGTGCCTTCCCCCCCCGTTCTTTTTGTTATTCTGCCCTATTATTTCACGCTCTCAAATTCGTCAACGATTTCTTTCTCAGGTGCGGGAGTGATAAGGCTCACTGCAACGATGAAGATAAGGCTGACGATAAATGCGGGCAGAAGCTCGTAAATATCCCAGGCACCGCCAAGAGGACGTACAAGGAACTTCCAGATGAATACAGTAGCTCCGCCGGTAATAACGCCGGCAACAGCACCGAACTTATTGCATCTCTTCCAGAACAGAGCGCAGAGCATGAGAGGTCCGAATGCGGCACCGAAGCCTGCCCACGCAAAGGATACTACACGGAATACGGAAGAGTCGGGATCCCATGCGAATATGATCGCAACTACTGCAATAAGAAGCACCGTGCATCTTGCAACGATCATAGATGTTTTATCGGACATCTTCTTGAAGAAGAAACGTCTTACGATGTTCTCGGACATACTGGAGGACGCGGCGAGCATCTGGCTGTCTGCCGTGGACATGGTTGCTGCAAGAATACCGGAAAGGATAAGTCCCGCAACGATTGCGAGAGGCCATGCGATCTTTGCGAGCTGAGCGGAGATCTCAATGATGATCCTCTCGCCGTCTGCCAGGTCGATACCGTTATTCTTAACGAATGTAAATCCGAGGATACCTATAAAGATCGCCGCAAACATTGAAATGATGACCCAAACGGAAGCGATTCTTCTGGAAAGCTTCAGCTTGTTTTCATCCTCGATCGCCATAAAGCGGAGAAGGATGTGAGGCATACCGAAATAGCCTAGACCCCACGCAAGAGTGGAAGCGATCGCAAGACCGCCGAAGCCGCCCATGCCGTCGGGACTGTATGTATGAGTGAGGTCGAGGTAACCTGCAAGACCCTTAACGTTATCGAAAACAGGAGCTATGCCGCCTGCATTCATGATGCAGTATACGATGATAACGAACAGAGCGATCGTCATTACGATGCTCTGCCAGAAATCGGTTTTGGAGGCTGCAAGGAAGCCGCCGAGTACGGTATAAATACTGATGATAAGACCGCCGACGATCATTGCAGCGTGATAATCAACGCCGAACAGGGAGTTGAACAGCTTACCCACAGCGGAGAAACCGGATGCGGTATAGGGCACGAAGAACACTATGATGATGATCGCGGAGATCGCGACCAGCGTACCGCTCTTGTCCTTGAAACGGTTGGAGAAGAAGTCGGGGATTGTGCTGGAATTTACTTTTTCGGAATATCTTCTCAGTCTTTTTGCGACAATGAGCCAGTTAAGATATGTACCGATGAAAAGACCGACGGCAGTCCAGAATGCTTCGGCGATACCTGCGGTAAGTGCAAGTCCGGGAAGTCCCATAAGAAGCCAGCTGGACATATCGGATGCCTCCGCACTCATTGCGGTGACGAAGGGACCGAGGCGTCTGCCGCCCAGGTAGTAATCATCGGTGTTCTTTGTCTTCCTTGAAGCGAAGATACCGATGGCAACCATGAACGCAAGATATGCGACTATGGTGATGATAATAAGCGTATTAGTCATTTTTTCTGACCTTTCTTTGCAAAATACGCTGAATTATAACATGATAATTACAAGAATGCAATACAGAATATATTCTATACTAAAATACAAATTCTGCCGATTTTCCCTTTAAAATCAAGGTAAAATCGGCAGAATATAATCAAGACCAATATAAATACTTTTTTTATACTATAAATAAATTACCCAAAAACATGGGCATGACCTCTGCGGCGTAATCACGAAGAGAGTAGTTGCCGCCTGAGAGGCACCAATCGTATATGAGCCCTCTCTCACACATAGCATAGTAGCGGACAATGTCGCCCACGGTCATCTTCGCCGTGATCTCACCTTTTTCCTGACCCTCGGATATGATCTTCCGGAGCAGCTTGTAGTACACCCTGTTATGGTCAAGGAGCTGTTTGGGGCCTTTTGTGACCAGCTGGGTGGAATAAAGGCGGGTAAGCAGGTCGGGGTCAATGGAGTTTTCGATCATGGAGAAAAGCTCACGGTTGAGGAAAAGAAGCACGGAAAAGCAGTCGCCTCCCATTTCTTCTCTTTCCTGCAGGTCGATGTATTTTTCATCGAAAAGATCTGCAAGAGAGCCGAGCAAGGCATCTTTCCCTTCAAAATAGTGATAGAAAGAACCTTTTGATGTTGCCGACTCGTCGATAATCTCTTCGATGGTGGTATTATCGTATCCCTGCTCGTAAAAGAGTTTCCATGCGGCGGAGACTATTTTCGCTTTCGTATTCCGCTTGTTGTTTTTCATTCTTTTTCGGAGATGTACTGATCGATCGCACGTGCGGCGGCCTTTCCTGCGCCCATGGCGAGGATCACCGTTGCGGCGCCGGTCACTGCATCACCGCCGGCGAAAACGCCGTCCTTGGAGGTAGCACCGGTTTCTTCATTTACAATAATTCCGCCGCGGCGGTTTACTTCAAGACCTTCCGTTGTGGATTTGATCAGCGGGTTGGGAGATGTGCCCAGAGACATGATCACGCAGTCCATATCCATTTCAAATTCGCTGCCGGGAATCTCGATGGGACGGCGGCGGCCTCTTTCATCAGACTCGCCCAGCTCCATTTTGATGCATCTGATCCCCGTAACGCATCCGTTTCCGGGATCTCTTCTGTCGTCGGGGTTATTATATCCTAGAACTTCAACGGGATTACAGAGAAGATCAAAGATGATGCCCTCTTCCATTGCGTGCTCGACCTCTTCACGACGTGCGGGAAGCTCGTCCATGGAGCGGCGGTAAACTATATGTACCTCGTCGGCACCAAGGCGGAGTGCCGTTCTCGCAGCGTCCATCGCCACGTTGCCGCCTCCCACCACAGCCACGCGCTTAGCGTGCAATACGGGGGTATCGGAGTCATCACGGTACGCCTTCATAAGATTATTTCGGGTGAGGAACTCGTTTGCGGAATACACTCCCTTGAGGCTCTCGCCGGGGATATTCATGAACATGGGAAGTCCGGCGCCTGATCCGATGAAGACCGCCTCAAAGCCGTCCTCAAAGAGCTCGTCCACGGTGAGGGTCTTGCCTATCACCACGTTGGTCTCTATATCGACGCCCAGAGCTTTCAGGGTATCGACCTCTTTTTTCACTATGGCCTTGGGAAGACGGAACTCGGGAATTCCGTAAACAAGCACGCCGCCCGCGGTATGGAGCGCTTCGAAAACACTGACCTTATAGCCGCGCTTCGCAAGCTCGCCCGCGCAGGTGAGGCCGGAGGGACCGGAGCCTACGACCGCCACTTTGTGACCGTTGGGCTCGGGGCGCTTTACGGCGCCGTCTGTATGGTCATTATGCCAGTCAGCAACGAATCTTTCAAGTCTGCCGATGCCTACGGGCTCGCCCTTTATGCCGCGAACGCATTTCGACTCGCACTGGCTCTCCTGAGGACAAACTCTGCCGCAAACGGCGGGGAGGCTTGAAGCTTTTGCGATTATCTCATATGCTCCCTCGAAATCGCCCTCGCGGACCTTCTCGATGAAAGCGGGGATATGTATGTTCACGGGGCAGCCGGAGACGCAGGGCATATTCTTACAGCCGAGGCATCTCGCCGCCTCGTCGAGAGCGGTCTCTTCGGTATAGCCGAGAGCCACCTCTTTGAAATTACGGGCGCGGACCTTGGGGTCCTGGGAGGGCATGGGATTCTTTTTCGGGTTCATGTTTGCCATTTCACTTCCCCTCCTTTTTGAAAAGATTGCACGCTTCGTCGCGGGCATGGGACTCGAAGTCACGGTACATGGTGCTTCTCTGCATGGCCTCGTCGAAATCGACCTCGTAGCCGTCGAAGTCGGGACCGTCAACGCAGGCGAATCTGGTAACGCCGCCGACAGTGAGGCGGCAGCCGCCGCACATTCCCGTACCGTCTATCATTATAGGATTCATGGAAACCACCGTCTTCGTTCCGAAGGGGCGGGCGGTCTCCACCACGAATTTCATCATTATCAACGGACCTATGGTGATGATCTCGTCGTAATTCTCTCCCGCTTCGAGCGCTTCCTTTTCAGGGAGTGTTACCAAGCCCTGCCGTCCGGCTGAGCCGTCGTCGGTCATTATAGTATATCTGTCGGACACGGCGCGGAACTCATCCTCGAGGATAAGGAGATCCTTCGACCTGAAGCCCACTATGGTGTGTACCTCGGCGCCTGCCTTGTGAAGTGCTTCCGCTATGGGAAGCGCGATGGCACAGCCCACACCGCCGCCGATGACGAGCACCTTGCGAAGTCCGTCAAGCTCTGTGGGCTTACCCAGGGGGCCTACGAAATCCTCAATATAGTCGCCGACGCTCTTGGCGTTGAGCTTCATGGTGGTGGCGCCCACTATCTGGAATATGATGCGCACCCATCCGGCTTCTCTGTCATAGCCTGCAACGGTAAGGGGGATCCTCTCTCCCTCTTCGTCCACTCTCAATATGATGAACTGTCCCGCCTCCGCCTTTTTCGCAACGAGCGGAGCCTCCACATCCATGAGGGTGACTGTGGGATTCAGTTCCTTCTTGTTCACTATTCTGTACATTGCATATCTCCCATAATAATGATACGGATATTTTATCACAAAGGCGTGCCCTTGTCTATATTTTTCTCAAATTTCGCTTTTGTTTGTTGAAATCGCCCTTCTGCTATGCTATAATTCACATATAGATTATTTGAAGGATTGCATCCCCATATGAGAAAGAAGAAATACCTCTCCTACAAAAAAAGACTCGGGAAGCTGAGGGTCATCATTGCGGTAATCCTCGTTGCCGCGGCGGCGCTTCTCGCCTTTTTGGCGTACAAGGGATATTTCCGGCCGCAGATCGGCGAAGGCACCTGCCAATTCCATTTCATAGATGTGGGGCAGGGCGACTGCTCCATGTTCATCTGTAACGGCGGATGCACCGTCATCGATGCGGGTCCCAGAGGGTGCGCGGAGGACACGGCTCTGTATATCACACGGTACACCGACACCGTTGACTATCTGATACTCACACACCCCGACGAGGACCATATCGGCGGCGCAGCGGCGCTTCTCAGGCTCGTTAAGGTAAACAACATAATCATGTCCGACGCCGCGAAAGACACCTATATATTCTCGTCTCTGCTTGACGCCATAGAGGACAGCGACGCCGCGGTGATAAAAGCCGTTCCCGGCGCGGAGTACAGTGCGGGAGACATGAAGCTCACTATCCTTGCACCCATCGGAGATTTTTACGACTATAACGATTACAGCGTAGTCACGAAAATAGAATACGGCAAGACTTCAGCCATCGTTACGGGAGACGCTGAGCTGGATTCCGAATTCCAGATGACGGCCACCTTCGGTGACGAGCTGGACGCAGACGTGCTGAAGCTCGCACACCACGGCTCCTCCACCTCCACGGGAGAGGATTTCTTTCGCGCCGTTTCCCCGAAGATCGCCATTATCTCCTGCGGGCGCGACAACAGCTACGGTCACCCTCACGTGGAGACCCTTGCGCTGCTCAGCAAATACGGCGTAAAGTATTACCGTACGGACCGGGACGGAAATATTGTGCTCATTTCGGACGGAAAAACGGTCGGACGGGAATAATATAGTAACATTTTTGTCGAAAAATCTTTACAAACGGGTTTTCTTGTGGTATCATTTTTATTAAAATAATACCAAAATAAGGAGAAAGTATGGAAAACAAGCTTACCAAAAAGTACGGTCTGTTTACCGCCATCTGCATGGTTGTCGGCATAGTTGTCGGCTCCGGTGTATTCTTCAAGGCGCAGAACATTCTGAACACCACCAACGGCGATATGCCTCTGGGTATCCTGGCGTGGATAATCGGCGGTGCCGCAATGCTTATCTGCATTCTCAATTTTGCAACTCTGTCCGGACATTATGAAAAGTGTAACGGTCTGGTCGACTATGCCGAGGAAACAGTGGGTAAGGGCTATGCATACTATGTTGCATGGTTTTCTACATTTATTTACTATCCCGGCATGACCTCCGCTCTCGCTTGGGTTTCCGCGAGATATACCGTTGTCCTCTTCGGCGGCGATATCACCGGCGGCCTCTGCATGACTCTGGGCTGCTTCTATCTGTGCGCGGCATATGCCGTAAACGCTCTGTCACCCAAGCTGGCGGGCAAATTCCAGGTCAGCACCACAGTCATCAAATTCATACCCCTGCTTGTTATGGCAATAGGCGGAATCATCTTCGGTCTTGCAAACGGCAATATGCAGACCGCCTTCGCGACCTCCGGTGCGGCAGCCTCCACCGCTGGCGGCTCAATGAACGCACTGTTCGCTTCCGTCGTTGCGACCGCATTCGCATATGAGGGCTGGATCATCGCAACATCCATAAACTCCGAGATCAAGAATTCCAAAAAGAATCTCCCCATCGCTCTGTCCGTGGGCGGCGTGGTCATCGTTCTCATATACGTTATTTATTACATAGGCATCGCAGGTGCCGTTGATGTTCCCACACTTATGAGCGAAGGCGCGAATGCCGCATTCGATAATATGCTCGGCTCCGTGGGCGGCAAGATCATCAGCGCACTGATAGTTGTCTCCTGTCTGGGTACTCTGAACGGCCTTATGGTCGCATCGACCCGCGGTATGTACTCTATCGCAGTGCGTAATCAGGGTCCCGACCCCGAAACCTTCTCACAGGTCGACCCCAGAACGAATATGCCCGGAAATGCGGCTGTTATCGGTCTTTTGGTTACCGCCGCATGGCTGTTCTTCTTCTTCGGTGCAAACCTGCACTCCACCAATATTTTCGGAGTGTTCGGCTTTGACTCCTCTGAACTTCCCATCATCACAATTTACGGCTTCTATATCCCGATTTTCATTATGTTCATAAAGAAAAAGGGAACCTCCGTTGATGAGAACGGCAAGAAGCATATATTCAAGAATATCGTGATGCCCGCATTGGCTATTATCGCATCCGCATTCATGGTGTTTGCGGCACTTTACTCACACGGAATCACACCTTATCTGACAGCAAAAGAAAACGGTACATTCTCATGCCCCGTTCTCTTCTATCTGATAATCTTCGCAGTATTTCTGATCGTGGGTTCGTTCTTCTATAAGAAGAGCCGCAATAAATAACAGGTAAACATTAAACGGGGCTGACAGACAGCCCCGTTTAATATTATTTGAGGGTAGGGGCTGTTCTGCAAACTATTATTTATCTCGCTTGACACCGCATCATAACAAGTATATACTAAAAGCGAATAACAGCCCCGAAAGGACAGCATCATGAATGAGTATAAATATAAAACCGAAATGCACTGCCACACAAAATATGTGAGCAAATTCTGCGCCACCGTGGATGCGGAGAGCATCGTGGAACAGTATCTTTCCTTCGGGTATTCCACCGTTGTCATCACCGATCACCTGAACGCCCGCACCTTTACACACCCTGCCTGCGATGGCATGGATATGCGGCAGAAGATGGACTACTACGTGGACGGCTGGCGAAAGGTAAAGGAATACGCGGGAGACCGCCTCAACGTGCTCCTGGGCGCGGAGGTATGCTTCCCCACCAACCATTCCGATTATCTTATCTACGGTCCGGATGAGGATTTCTTTCTTAATAATGCAGATATGTATCTGCACGACAGATTCTGGACCGGAAGCCTCGCTCACCACAACGACTGCCTCTTTATCCAGGCGCACCCGTTCCGCGTAGGCTGTGCCGTGACTGAGGACTGGGTCATAGACGGTATCGAGGTCTACAACGGTCATCCCGACCAGAGAAACCACAATAAAATCGCCGAGGAATGGGCGAAGATTTACCCGCAGTACATCCTCACCTCCGGCAGCGACCACCACGACGAGCCCTGCTATCCCACCGCAGGCATCCTCACCAAAGAGCCGATAACCTCAAACAAGCAGCTGGTGGAGATCCTCAAAAGCGGCGACTATAAACTCATCCGTGACGAGGAAACAAGAAAGATCGCAAAGCGCGATCTTGACGAATGGTATAAAAAATTAAATTCCGAGTCGGAGAAAAAGTGAGCATTCGTGAGAAAACAGGAGAAAACGGGAGTTCTCACAATGATAAATTAAATTTCCGGAAATTATTTCGGAAAAAGTATTGACAAACCCTATTCTCTTTGATATAATGCTCCTTGCTGAAAAAAATCAAACTCTATTCGGAGGAAAAAGTTCAATGTCTACTTACATGGCAAAGAAAGAAACCGTTGAGCGCAAGTGGTACATTATCGACGCTGCAGGTCAGCCTCTCGGTAGAACTGCTGTCAAGGCGGCTACTATCCTTCGCGGCAAGCACCGTCCCGAGTATACTCCTCACGTTGACTGCGGCGAATTCGTTATCATCATCAATGCTTCCAAGGCAGTGCTCACCGGCAACAAACTGACCCAGAAGTACTACAGACGTCATTCCGGCTGGATCGGCGGTCTGAAGGAAGTATCTTACAAGCAGCTCATGGCTACCAAGCCCGAGTTTGCAATGCAGCTGGCAGTTAAGGGAATGCTTCCCCACAACTCCATCGGCGACAAGGCTATCACCCGTCTGAAGATCTACGCAGGCGAGAACCACAACAACGCGGCACAGAAGCCTGTGCCCTACGAAGGCTGAGAAAGGGGATAACGGAATATGTATACAAGTGCTAAACCTTATTTCTACGGCACCGGCAGAAGAAAGAGCTCCGTTGCCCGCGTTCGCCTTTATCCCGGCACCGGCAACATCACCATCAACGGCAGAACCATTGACGAGTACTTCGGTCTTGAGACCATGAAGCTCATCATCAACCAGCCCTTTGAAGTTACCGGCACCATGGGCAAGTTCGACATCGTAGCAAGCGTTTCCGGCGGCGGCTTCTCCGGTCAGGCAGGTGCCATCCGTCACGGCGCATCCCGTGCTCTTCTTCTTGCAGACGAGACCTTCCGTGCTCCTCTGAAGAAGGCAGGTTTCTTAACGCGTGACCCTCGTATGAAGGAAAGAAAGAAGTACGGTCTCAAAGCTGCACGTCGTGCAAGCCAGTTCAGCAAGAGATAAGGACATACTTATTTCAATATACAAAAAACCCGCCAATATGGCGGTTTTTTTGTTTTGACTTTACGGCGGATATATGATACACTAAAGAAAAAACAAGGATCGTGCGCAATGGAAAAGAAAGAAATCATTTACCCCGGCAAATATAAG
>JAZLKW010000041.1:0-19692 GCA_045597805.1 Candidatus Avispirillum sp.
CGGTGGATGAGGTGTCCCATCAGCACATCTTTTCTTTAGCATAAACCTATCGTTATCGTTCAGAAAGACACCTCATTCCCCACCAACAATCCCTGCGGGATTGGTCCCTCGCTATTGCTCGGGACGGTGGTCCCCCTTCCCCAAATTTAAGTATCATTTGGGCAAAGGCTCCGCCTTTGCGGGTACAACGTCAGCAGACCTCCCTCATATGCTGTACTTTGACGTTGTACTGGGGAAGGCTCTGTGCCCTCCGCTCCGACAACAGCAGGACGAACGGCTTAATCCGCTGGCCGCTAGCCGCTGAAAAACCCCCCTTACGGGGGGCTTTTTCAGTTTTAAGTTTTAAAAGTTAAGTTTTAAGAGGCGGCTCCGCCGCAGTTTTCAATTGAACTGATGCTCGGTAAGGTAAATCTGAACTACGGGAGATTTTTCATAGCTGATCGTAGTCGGAAGCTGGTAAGCCTCGCTTCCGTAGTTGAAGCCGTTATCCTTTAAGCTGTAATAAAAGCTGTCATACATTGAGCAGTACTTTGCTTTCATTTCCGTGTTCCCGTTGGTATACCAATCGTCGTAAACTGCGGAAAGTCCCACCAGATCAAGGGCAGCAAGCATGTAATCAATATCACGGACTTTTTCTGGAACGACCTTTTCCTTTGCCGATTCAAGAAGTGAGCGCATTTTTTCATAATTTGCGTTCATGTATTCCTCGGAATAAATGTCAAAGGCTTTGTACCAGAAAGCGAAGCAGCGTTCGTTTTCATTCATCGCTTCCTCGCTCATGAGGATATAGCTGTACAGATCCTCCGCGGCGGCATCGCCGTAGACTGCCGTCAGATACTGTTTTATGAGACCGCGGAATTCCTCATATGAAATATCCGGATCCCATATCATTTTCTGGGCTAAAAATACCTTAAGCCTTGCCTCAAGGGGATTGGTGTAAATACTTCCGCATTCGTAGTACACTCCGTCAAGCCCGATCTCACCGAGCTTGTGGAGCGTGCCCCAAAGCGCGTTGTAATTGGGAACGGCAAAAATCTCATCGCCGTAATTGGTAAAATAGCACCAGTAGCCCAATTCCGCGCCGGTCTCATCGCAGATTCTGCGCCAGTTTTTAATACCCTCAAGCATTTTCTCTGTGGTTATCAGCTTTTCGATCCCGGGATTGCAGCTGCATTCTTCATTTATGGAATGCTTTACGCAGGCGGGATTGCAGGCACCGCAATACCAGAGATATACGTTTGGCTCGGGCCTGATAGTTTCGGGAATATCGTTGGGATAGAAATACGTGAGCACCTTAAGACCGGGATAATACTCCTGAATATCTCTTGCGGCACGGTTTATCATATTAAGATAAAGACCGACATTATTTTCTTTTTTGAAATATATATTGGTGGAGTTGTCTTCTTTTTCTATAGAATATTCACCGCCGTAATTATTCTCTACCCACGTTATTTGTGCTTTCTTTGCACGGGTAAAGGGAACTCCCTGTGCTATTGCATTGCAGAGGCGGCAGGGACAGAATTTCTGGTTGTCACTGGGACCGAAGGAAGCATAAGTTACTCCGTATTCGGTTTCAAAATACTTACCGGGAGCGGCGGAAATATGCTGTATCCACATAAGCATACCGCTGAAGATTTCATCGTATGCTTCATCACTGGTAGCGCATACCTGTTGAGAGGTATCCACTAATTTGTATCCGTCGGCGGCTTTCAGATAATAGTTGGTAGTGGTATCCTCATCGCTTGGCAGAGTGCCCCTCATTATGGCGCGATACTCGTCAAAGGAATGGACGGTACCGACAGCGTCACCGGAGATATAGCCTATGTAGGCATTATTATACCACGATGATTCATTGACCATGGAGCTCATACCGCGGATCCTGGAATAATAATCATTGCCCTCGGCACCGCTTGCCGATCTTATCTTAAACTGAGGTGCATAGGTCCTTTCAAAGTCCGCAGGTATATCCGAAGTTCTCTTTGTATAGGAATATACACGGTCGCTTGCACAGTATAAGAATCCGAGAAAGCGTTCAAGAATATCGAAAACGGCGTAGCCGTTTCCTCTGAGAGTTCCGTAGATATAAAGGTTTCCGTCTTCGACCTTGTAGCAGTAGCCGTCAACGCCCAAAGACTGACCGTATTCGGAATAAAAATCCACGGTGTTGAAGTATATTCCGTGACCGGTGGAGCTTTTGTCCCCGTAGGTAAGCGGAACGGTTATTCCGGTCGCGATTTTCAGATATTTTGAGAGATATTCATATCCCAAATATTTATTGTCATCGTAAACCGTGCCTGCGGGTAAAACGATTTCAAACTCCGATATATCCGTTCCGCCGATGCGGAATTTACCGACGTTCGATGAAAGCTCAAAGTCGCGGAGTTCCTTCAGCCCCACAAAATACGCTTTCAGATAAAAGCAGTCTGCGGCAGTGACTTTACCGTCAGCGTCTACGTCTGCGGAATCGGGATTTGCAACGGTCGTGCGGTTGCCGACCGCATATTTTACGGCATAAGCGTCAAGCGCATTAACTTCGCCGTTATCATCCGCATCGCCCGCAATATATGTCGCACGTGTGTCAACAGCGGGAATGTAAATGTTGTCCGGGGATGTTGCGGGATTTGCAAAGCTGACGACCGAAAGTGAGGAAGTGAGCATTGCAAAAAACAGGATAAAGGAAAGAAATCTTTTCATGATCCACCTCATCGAATTTACTATAACAATAGTAATATGCTTGAAAGTCTTTGTCAAGGCTATATTTATATAAAACCGCCCGGACGGACACATTCCGTTCGGGCGGTTTGGTTTATACTATTCAATACTTTCCAGATACTTTATCGTACTGAAATCTCCGTCCGCAATTTGCCTGTATCCGTTGTCGTGGGGATGAACGCAGTTCACGAGGCGCATTTTCTTCGCCTCGTCGGTTCTCTCCGAGACGGGAACATTGACGTAAGGATAGCCGTACGTTCTGTCGCACCACAGACCCGCCGCGGAGAGGGTCACGTTTTTCGAATATCTGCCGCCGTCAAACGTCTCAATGACCTTCTTGCGCAGGGCCTTCACTGCGAATTCCCATTCCACCGCGCAGTCGTTGTCGGAGGCGCCCCAGTACGCGAAGCCGTCCTGGTTTCCCGCTACGGAGGACTCAAGCACCAGGATTATCCTGCAATCCGGATATCCCGCCGTGATCATATCAACGAGCTTTTTCGCGTTTCCGACTATGGCGGGTATCTTCGCGCAGCTCTTTTCGTACTGGTCGAGATTGTTGGTGTGCCAGTCCGCCAGATCGTTTATGCCGTACATGACGCTCACGTAGTCGAGCTTCGCGCCCCCACCCAGACCGCAGTCGTTTTCAATATAGGAAACGATGCCGCCCGCCGCCTCGATGGTGTTAATGGCGGTGGAATAGCACCAGCCGTTGTCCGCAAGATTGCGTACCTCGGGGTCCTTTTCGGAAACGAAAGTGCCGGCGAAGCGGAACTCCGTTCCCTTAGAACCGTCCAGAAGCCGTTTCACCTCGGCCGTGGTGGTCTTGGTGAGCTTGTCCGTCCTGTATTCTCCCTGAACACCGTCGGAGGTGTGCAGAGTGCGGCTGTCGCCGATCATCAGTATGTTCTTCTCGCCCGCGCCTGCCTTTTCGTCTGCGACACAAAGCGTTACGGTCCTCTCGCAGAGTATCTTTCTCGTATGTAATTCTCTGGAGCGGATAGTCAGCGTATGAGTGCCGATCATGGATTCATCCGCTTTCAGTACGAATCCTCTTGCCGTGGTCCGTCCCACGTCGCATTTTACCTCAAAATAAACGCTGCGGTCGCCCTCTTCCCAGACGGCTGCCGTGTTCCACCAGAGATTCATCTCCCGTCCCGTTGCTGCGTGTATGACGTCGGGCAGGATTATTTCACCGTAATATATATCACCGAGCATTGATCTTCTCCTTACGCAAGAAAATTTAAGAATCCCACGAAGCCGTAGGACGCGCATACCATGATAACGCCTGCCACCAGAACGCCCAGAGTGATGGAAAGAAGGGAATACTTCATTCTCATGTTGAAGAGCGCCGCGATGAGGGCTCCGGTCCACGCACCGGTACCGGGTATTGGGATGGCGACGAAAAGGAAGAGCCCGAAAGTGGCATAGCGGAGCACCTTTTTCGAATGCTTGTGAGCTTTTTCCTCAAGCCACAGAGCGATCTTCGAAAGACCGTTTATATTCTTCATCCAGCCCAGTATGTAGCGGATGAACAGAAGTATAAAGGGAATAGGCAGGAGATTTCCGCAAACGCTGACGAGATAATTCTGCCACCATGTGAGCCCAAGCCCCGCGCCCATTATAATGGAGCCTCGAAGCTCTATGATAGGCAGCATGGAGCACAGAAACACGTACAGAAGCTTATTCACACCTACAACGCCTCCCTTTTCTCATTAGTATATGTAAACTATAATTATTTGCTTATTTGAGTATTTTCCGCATAGGCTTATATACGAAGAACGTGACCACGGCGCAAATGAGACCCTTGACTAAGGTAAACGGCACGTTGAAGATAAGAAGAGCCTGCGGAATGGATCTGACCGACGGAAGTATCAGCTGATACATCCCGAGTATAGCTTCCTTCGGGAATCCCATAACGGAGTAGTACAGAGGATATATGACGCAGAGATTCAAGGGGAAGCTGACCGCCGCCATGATAAAACAGCCGGCAAGGGATGCGGTTAGCGCCATGGATTTGGTTTTTTTCAGTTTATATATGACGCCTGCCGTAAGCGCAAAGGACGCACCGAGAAGAAAATTTGAAAGCTCGCCGATGAATCCGCTCTGGGAGACCGCCATGTGTATAAGGTTCTTTAAAAACGCGATAAGAACACCGCCGATTGGGCCGTAAGCGAAAGCGCCGATAAGCTCGGGCAGGTCGGAGAAATCAAGCTTAATAAATCCCGGCATTACGGGAATTCCGATCTCAATGTACTGAAGTATGACGGCAACGGCCGTCAGCATGCCTATTCCGGCGATGCTTTTAGCATTGTTATGTTTCATAATATCCCTTTCAAAAAGGGGGAGCTCATGAAAAATCCCCGCAAAGCGGGGAAGAGCACGATCTTTTCTCATCCGGACTTTGACCGTCGGTTCGGGAATCACACCCGATCGGCACACCCCGAAAAACGGAGCAGCTCGCAGACTATACTGCCGGTAAGGAATTTCACCGTTCCCCAAAGATTAATAATAATGCGGGGGCAAAGCTTGCCCCCGCATAAAGGTTAGTTGAAATTACTCAAGAATTTCAGCAACGACGCCGGAACCGACAGTTCTGCCGCCCTCACGGATAGCAAAACGAAGACCCTTCTCGATAGCGATGGGGGTGATCAGCTCAACAGTCATATCAACGTGGTCGCCGGGGCGGCACATGTCAACGTCTGCGGGAAGACCGATAGTACCGGTAACGTCAGTAGTTCTGAAGTAGAACTGAGGTCTGTAACCTGCGAAGAAGGGCTTCTGACGGCCGCCTTCTTTTTCGGTAAGAACGTAAACCTGACCAACGAACTTGGTGTGGGGGTTTACGGAGCCGGGCTTACAAAGAACCTGACCTCTTTCGATCTCGTTCTTAGCAACACCACGGAGAAGTGCACCGATGTTGTCGCCTGCCTCTGCCTGGTCGAGGAGCTTGTGGAACATCTCAACGCCGGTAACGACGGTGGATCTTCTCTCTTCGGTCAGACCGATGATCTCAACGGTATCGGAAACCTTAACGGTACCTCTCTCAACTCTACCGGTAGCAACGGTGCCACGGCCGGAGATGGAGAATACGCCCTCAACGGGCATCAGGAAGTCAAGGTCAGCCTTTCTCTCAGGAGTGGGAATGTAGTTGTCAACTGCATCCATGAGCTCCTGGATAGAAGCGTATGCGGGATCGTTAGCGTCAGCGGGAGCGTCAAGAGCAACACGAGCGGAACCTCTGATGATCGGAATATCATCACCGGGGAAGTCATACTCGGAGAGAAGCTCTCTGATTTCCATCTCAACGAGCTCAAGAAGCTCATCGTCGTCAACGAGGTCGGTCTTGTTCATGTAAACAACGATTGCGGGAACGCCAACCTGACGAGCGAGCAGGATGTGCTCACGGGTCTGCTGCATAGGACCGTCGGAAGCTGCAACGACGAGGATAGCTCCGTCCATCTGAGCTGCACCGGTGATCATGTTCTTAACGTAGTCAGCATGTCCGGGGCAGTCAACGTGTGCGTAGTGACGTGCTGCGGTCTCGTACTCAACGTGTCTGGTGTTGATCGTGATACCACGAGCTCTTTCCTCGGGAGCGTTGTCGATCTGGTCATAAGCCATGAACTCGATCTTGTCGTCGCCCAGGGAGAGGTACTTGGTGATAGCAGCGGTCAGAGTGGTCTTGCCGTGGTCAACGTGTCCGATGGTACCAATGTTGACGTGGGGTTTTGTTCTTTCAAATTTTTCCTTTGCCATGATTAGCCTCCATTTTTTAATTTAGATTAGCTTGATTGATGGTTTGTTAAGTCAGTTCTTGCCGGTGGTTACTTTCTCGAGTATGCTCTTGGGAACCTCGGCGAAGTGGTCGGGCTCCATGGAGTACTGACCGCGTCCCTGTGTTCTGGAACGGAGGTCGGTCGCGTAACCGAACATCTCGGAAAGGGGAATCATCGCGGTGATCTGCTGAGCTCCGGAAACGGGATCCATAGACTGGATCGCACCGCGGCGGGAGTTCACGTCACCGATAACGTCGCCGAGGTAATCATCGGGGGTGATGACCACGACCTTCATGATAGGCTCGGTCAGCGCGGGGTCAGCCTTCTTCATGGCGTCCTTGAATGCCATTGAACCGGCGATCTTGAATGCCATTTCGGAGGAGTCCACCTCGTGGTAGGAGCCGTCGTAAAGGTTGACCTTTACGTCAACGACGTTGTAGCCTGCAAGCACACCGGATTCCATAGCGCTTTTGATACCTGCGTCAACTGCGGGAATGTATTCCTTGGGAATAGCACCGCCGACGACGGTATTTTCGAAAACGTATCCGGAGCCGGGCTCGCCGGGCTCGATCTTGATCTTAACGTGACCGTACTGGCCTTTACCGCCGGACTGACGCGCGAATTTCGTGTCAGACTCAGCAGGGCGGCGTATGGTCTCTTTGTAGGCGACCTGAGGTCTGCCTATGTTTGCCTCGACCTTGAACTCGCGGAGCAGTCTGTCCACGATGATCTCAAGATGAAGCTCACCCATACCTGCGATAAGGGTCTGGCCGGTTTCCTCGTCGGTGTAGGTACGGAAAGTGGGGTCTTCCTCTGCAAGCTTTGCCAAGGCGATTCCCATTTTCTCCTGACCGGCTTTGGTCTTGGGCTCGATCGCAACGCGGATAACGGGTTCCGGGAATTCCATGGACTCAAGGATCACAGGAGCCTTTTCGTCGCAGAGGGTATCACCGGTGGTGGTATTCTTCAGACCTACGACAGCCGCGATGTCGCCGGAATAAACGGTCTGTATATCCGTGCGCTCGTTGGAGTGCATCTGGATAAGTCTTCCCATTCTTTCCTTTGCGCCTTTAACGGAATTGTAGCAGTACTCGCCGGCGTTGATGGTGCCGGAGTATACTCTGAAGAAGCAGAGCTTACCGACAAAGGGGTCGGTCATGATCTTGAATGCCAGAGCTGAGAAGGGCTCGGAATCCGAGCTCTTTCTTTCCTCTTCTTCGCCGGAATCGGGGTTGATGCCGCGGATGTCGGGAACATCGGTAGGTGCGGGCATGTAATCCACGATGGCGTCAAGGAGCTTCTGAACACCCTTGTTTCTGTATGAGGTGCCGCACACCACGGGGACGATCTCATTTGCGATGGTCGCCTTGCGGAGCGCTTTTTTGAGCTCATCTACGGTGAGCTCCTCATCCATGAGATACTTCTCTGCGAGCTCGTCATCGGTAGATGCGATGGCATCCACCATGGCTGCTCTGTACTCGTTTGCTTTGTCAAGCATATCTGCGGGGATAGGCTCGACACGCATATCCTTGCCCATCTCATCGTAGTATACGTCGGCCTCCATGTTGATGAGGTCGATGATACCGCGGAAGGTGTCCTCGGAGCCGATGGGGAGCTGTATCGGGACAGCATTTGCTTTAAGTCTCTCACGCATCATATCGACTACGTGATAGAAGTCGGCGCCCATAATGTCCATCTTGTTGACGTAAGCCATTCTGGGAACACCGTATTTATCAGCCTGACGCCACACGGTCTCAGACTGGGGCTCTACGCCGCCTTTTGCGCAAAGGACGGTAACGGAGCCGTCGAGCACTCCCAGAGAACGCTCCACCTCAACGGTGAAATCCACGTGTCCGGGGGTGTCGATGATGTTGATTCTGTTGTTTTTCCAGTAGCAGGTAGTAGCCGCAGAGGTGATCGTGATACCTCTTTCCTGCTCCTGCTCCATCCAGTCCATGGTGGCGGCACCGTCGTGAGTCTCACCGATCTTGTGAGTTTTTCCCGTGTAGAACAGGATACGCTCCGTGGTGGTCGTCTTGCCGGCGTCTATGTGCGCCATGATACCGATGTTTCTCGTACGCTCAAGGGAATATTCTCTTGCCATATACTATAAAAACTCCTTAGGTGTATAACAGATATGACAAATTAATATCTGTAGTGAGCGAACGCCTTGTTGGCTTCTGCCATTCTGTGCGTTTCTTCTTTTTTCTTGAACGCGCCACCGGTGCTGTTCTTTGCGTCCATTATTTCGCCGGCAAGTCTCTCAGCCATGGTCTTCTCACCACGGTTTCTGGAGAAATTGGTCATCCAGCGAAGTCCGAGAGTAAATCTTCTCTCAGGCCTTACTTCCATAGGTACCTGGTAGTTGGAACCGCCGATACGGCGAGCCTTAACCTCCAGTACAGGCATAACGTTATCGAGAGCTTCTGTGAAGACTTCCAGGGGGTTGTTGCCGGTCTTTTCTTCAACGATAGCAAATGCATCGTAAACGATTTTCTGAGCAACACCCTTCTTGCCGTCCAGCATAATGTTGTTGATGAGCTTGGTCACCAGCTTGGAATTATACAGAGGATCGGGCAGAACGTCTCTCTTTGAAATCTGACCTCTTCTCGACACTTTACTTCCCTCCTTCATTAAAGAATGTTATCATAGGTACTCGAAAATAAATCCGTTTGTGCCAAAAAAGGGCAGTGTATATAAACATCTGTCACCTTCAGCACGAAAGTTGAATATTACAATCGAGGAAAATTGTGCGCTCCGGATTATTTCTTCTTGGGGCGCTTCACGCCGTACTTGGAACGGGACTGGTTGCGGTCTGCAACGCCCTGAGTATCAAGAGTACCGCGGATGATGTGGTAACGGACGCCGGGGAGGTCACGTACACGGCCGCCTCTGATGAGAACGACGGAGTGCTCCTGCAGGTTGTGTCCGATGCCGGGGATGTAGGTCCATGCCTCCATACCGTTGGTGAATCTTACTCTGGCGACCTTACGGAGAGCGGAGTTAGGCTTCTTCGGGGTGGTGGTGGATACCTTCGTGCAAACGCCTCTCTTCTGAGGAGAATGCTGATCGATGGGCTTGTTCTTAATGGTGTTGAAGCCCTGCTGCATAACGGGGGATTTGGACTTGTAGGTCTTGTCCTGACGACCCTGTTTTACGAGCTGATTAAAGGTAGGCATCTTCTTTCCTCCTTTCTTTGGTGATAAATGTTTATATACAACCGATAAAATCGGTCATACACATAATATAATTGGAAAACAAATGGGCATAAATATACCTATATTTATAGCCGCGCATGGATGATTGTATCATATAAGAGTATTTTTGTCAATTGTGATATATGAAATTCAAATTTTTCTCCCTTTTGCACAAAAAATAATTTGTGTACAGTAGAATATGCACATTTTTACGCTCAAAAAACATAAAAACAGATATAAAGATTGAAAAAAAGCTCGTTATATGATAACATAACACTGTGATTTGAAAGGATGAGTTCCATGAAATACAAAGAGGTAGACATATTAAAGGGTATCGCCATATTTCTGGTGCTTCTCGGACACGCCATAATATATTTCCCGGTAAATCTGCATGAGATAAAGTGGTGCGAGTACCTGTTCATGTGGCTTTCCTGCGTACATATGCCGCTGTTTTTTCTCATGTCCGGCTTCTGCTGGAGCTTTCGCGGCGGCTATGGCGGCTATGTGCTGAAAAAAGCGAAAAGGCTTATTGTCCCCTATCTGGTCTTCTCCGTCATAGACCTTGTGCCCCGCGCTCTCCTGCCGGAGCTGGTCAACCGAGATAAAAGCATCTCCCGAAGCATCGCGGACGTGCTGCTCCGGGGAGGGGAATACTGGTTTTTATACGCATTGTTCGTGATCTTTCTCATTTTCCCGCTCATAGACCTTGCCGTGAAAAAGCTCCCCGCGGCAAAATGGATATTCTTTATCCTTTTCGCGGCGGCAGCGGCGTCCGGCATCGAAATAGGTATATTCACACTTACACCGATCATCAAGTACCTGTTTTACTTCTTCGCGGGGTATCTCGCAAAAAAATCTATGCCCGCGCTTCGCCGTCTCTATTCCTTCGCCGTATCGCACAGAGCGGTGAGCTTTGCCGTCTGCGTGCTGTCAGCGCTTCTTTGGTGCGGCGCGACCTATATCCTCTGCGAACTTGTCGATGTGCAGGCACTGAGATTTGTTTCGGGACTTCTCGGAGTGTTCTTCTTCGTCACGGCGGTCTGCCTCAACGGGAATTCTCCCATCCTTTCCCCCTTCGCTGAGATCGGCAGATATTCGCTGCAGCTTTATCTCTTCAACGGCATCCTCCTCACCGTCGCGAGAACGGTCATCGTAAAGCTTCTGGGAGTGACCGCCGCCGTCCCGGTGATAGCCTTCAATATGCTGGTCACCCTCGGTATATCCTATATGGTAATTAAGTTTATCGTAGAAAAAGTAAAGCTCTTCCGTTTCCTCTGCGGCATGAACTGAAAGGGCTGTTAAAAAGCACAGACCGAAAAGACAAAGCAATAACAAAAAACGGAGATAAGTATCTGCAAAAGAAAACTATCTCCGTTTTTATGATATTTATGAATCGGAGCCGATGATCTCCTGCTTCAGCAGGTTCATGTCTGAAGAGGTGATCTTCTCATCCTCGTTCATGTCGGCGGCACTGACGGCGTCGCCCTCAAGCGTGACAGTGCCGAGGATCGCGCTTTTCATAAGATTCGCGTCCTTCAGGTTGATTTTTCCGTCAAAGTCTATGTCGCCTTTTATAACGGCACCGGGCTCACGTGCTCCGCATACAGTGCAGATGCCGGATACGAAACGGTGTCCCGCCGCCTGTATCGGTATGTCGGAGATGTGGTATCCGCATACGGTACAGCAGACGAGGCTTCTTCCGTTTTCGGTGCAGGTGGCGGGAGTCACCTCGGTCTCGCCCTCGGTGTGTCCGGTGGCGGGGATCGTACGTGTCTCCTCCTCACCGCACGCACAGGTGCGGGTCTCAACTCCGGGTTCGATACAGGTGGGAGCGGTGGTCACTGTCCACTCACCGAACTTGTGCTCGTGCTCCTCACCCTCCTGCCATACGGCGTAAAGAGTGGCGGAGGCGTTGGCGGTATAGGTGCCGCCGCTCTGATACTGAGCCGCCGTCGCATCAGCGCCGGTCGCCCAGCCCTTGAATGTAAAGCCCTCTTTTGTGGGCTTCACCGACGTGAGAGTCAGCGGTACGTTGTCAAGCTTTATCTGATTTCCGGGAGCGAGCGTTCCGCCGTTGGCGTTGAACTTCACGGTGCTCACCAGCAGATCGGTGTATACACCCAGACCCTCGCTCATGTGGTTCTCGGCATCGGTCCTGTTCTCAAAATCACAGCTCCAGTAGGTGTAGCCGGAGGAGGTCTTCAGAGACAGATTGTCGATGACCATGGAGCCGTAGTGACTGAATACCATCTGATAATCGGTGTACGCGGTGAAACCGGAGGCGGAAGCTATCTGCTCGCCGTCTATCCGGACGGAGCCCATACCGTTCTTTATGGCAAAGGTAACTGTGTGCCAGCTGCCCCATGAAACATCGCCCCAGTCGTAAGCCACGGTGGCGGAGCCGACCTGAACGTGGTCGGGGAATACCCATATACCACCGGTGCCGTCGTTGGTGAAGAGGTGTGCGCAGGAGGTATCGGAGGCGGGAAGCAGGCAGATGTCCGCCGTGACCTCGATATCCTGTGAGTTCTTTCCGTATCCGCCGATGAAGCAGTACGCCTCATCCTCGCTCCAGTACCAGCCGTGTCCGTCGGGCGCGGCGGCGGAGGTGTGGACCTCTGTGGGTATGGGATCGTCAGGATCGTCGGGATCGGGAACATCGATATCGCCCGTGGGAACGTACGCGTTCACACCGCCGGGTACTATGGCCTCAAGACATATCTGGGAGAATATTCTCGACATATAGTCGTTGGGATGACACAGGTTGTCACCGGAGAAATCGGCGTAGTTCTTAAAACCGATGAGATAATCGTGGAAGGTGGTCACGTCTGCGACAGCCGTGCCGGGGACCGTGGATGCGATCTCATTGAGAGCGTCGCGGCACACTTCGAAATATACGTCCTTAAAAAGGGCGATGTTGCTGTAAAAGGGGGCCACCAGCAGGAATTCGCAGTTGGGGAAATTAGCTCTCGTCTGCGAGATTATGGACATGACGGCGTTCTTGAAGGTGGACTTGTGGCCGGAAACGCTTCCGCCGCCCACGGATTCATTCTGGGCGTCGTTGACACCGAATTCTATGACCATAAGATCGGGATTGTGGGGGGTCACGTACTGAGCGATGGTGGAAGAATCCGACATAGAGGACGCGGTGGAACCGCCCACGGAGGAGTAGGTGGCGTTAACGTTTACGCCGCAGGCCTCGCGCAGGTATGTGGTGATCTGCTGATTCCACCACTCGGCGTACGGATAGATATGCTCGTATGCGGATGCACGCGCGCCTCCGCAGAGGCTGTCTCCGTAGTATACCACGTTCATGTTCCCGCCGTCCCGGATCTTTGCCGCAGTGCGGGGAAGAGCGTCGGAATGCTGCGCGGGAACGGGACCCTGCCACGTATCGGAGTGGGTATAGGTAACGTTGATATACTGCTTAGCCACCTCGGCGGTGTGGTAATCGTATTTGCCGTCGCCGGCGGCATGGCGCTTGTAATAGGGTGACCATCCGTTGTACCCCGCGGGTATCTGATTGTTATTGGGGTGCAGATAAGTGTATTCCTTTATGGGGATGGCGCCGGTGGGAAGGAATGTTATCTTGTTGCCGGAAACGGTGTAGTCTATGCCCTCACGGTATTTGACCTTGAACTGCGCGTCGTAGACGGCAGTGACCGTGTCCGGAGTGTACATGAGTGTAAATGTTGCCTGCCCGTTCTGATTCTTGATGGGGTAAACAGCTTCGTTGTAGACGATGCCGCCCTTCCAGAAAGGAGAGGTGTATTTGTCCCATTCGTAGCTGTTGCAGATGTAATCTTCTGACATATTGCTTTTGCCTCCTCTGGCGGCGGCGCGGGAGTTTGCTGCCGCATTAGCTTCTGACATGGTCTTTGCAAGGATCACGGAATCGACGTACATGAGGTCGTCCTCGCGTGCATAGTCGAAAACGTCAAGACGGATACTGTTTATGTTGCCCGTCCACCAGGAGTAAGAGGTCAGATCGAATCTTTCCGTAATGAAGACGGATCCCCTCGTTAGAGCGAAACTCACGGATTTGCCTTGTGTGGGAAGCTTCGTCGATCCCGCAGACAGGAATATCTCGCCGACGTTGGGCGAGCCCGAAACGGTTGCGGGCATCATGTAGGTGAACACCAGATATTTGTAGGTGTCCGCGCTGACGGTGTACTCGAAGTCAAGGAGCACTCTCGGGTCATACAGCCTTCCGGAGGCGGTCAGCTTGAGCGCGCCGACGCCGCTGTCGAAGGTGGGCGTCAGATCGTTGGCATGGGAGAGCCAGCCAAGGGACTCCGCACTGTCGAAAACGAACGATCCGTTTTCGGGAGTATAATCATTGGCACCCGAAACGGGAAATGCGGCGGCGGTCATGAGCATCGCCGCGCAAAGCACGATGGAAATAAGCTTCTTCATCTATGTGATCATCCTTTCGTATCCTGTCTTTCAAAGACCACGTCCTCACCGGCATCATCGTGTATGGTGAGAGTGTCACCTTTAAGAATGCACTTCTGGTCAAAGGAATAGCCGTCCGATGTGATGGTGATGACACCGTCGGAATAATGGTAAGTGAAATCGCGGTCAAAGGTGCCGTCGGATGCATAGGAGCGTCCTGTACCGTCCTCATTGAACTGATAGTAGATATCCACATAAACTCTCTCGTCGACGATGACCTCCGTGATCACGTCACGATATTTGCCGTTGAGCTCGTATTTCCAGAGCCCCACGAGATCGCCGCCCGTCGCCTTTTCACCGCAGGAGGTGAAAGCGAAGAGAAGAGAGAGAATGGTAATAAAGCAAATGATTTTTTTCATCATACGTTAAAGAGAAATTCCACGACGTCGCCGTCGTTCATGACGTATTCCTTACCCTCACTGCGGAGGAGCCCTTTTGCTTTCGCACCGGCGATGGAACCGCATGCGACCAGATCGTCAAAGGCGACCACCTCGGCACGGATGAAGCCGCGCTCGAAATCGGAGTGTATCTTTCCTGCCGCCTGGGGAGCCTTGGTGCCGCGCTTGATGGTCCATGCGCGGACCTCCTTGGGACCTCCGGTCAGATAGCTGATGAGACCGAGAAGAGAATATCCGGCGGTGATGAGCTTGTCAAGACCGGATTCCCCGATACCCAGATCGCTTAAAAATTCCGCTTTTTCTTCGGGATCCAGCTCCGCTATCTCCGCCTCGATACCGGCGCAGATGGGAATGACCTCGGCACCCTCCGCCTTTGCAGTCTCAACTACCGCATTGTAGTAGGCGTTGTCGGGAGAAACGGCGGCGGCCTCGTCCTCGGAAACGTTAGCCGCGTATATGACGGGCTTTAAGGTGAGCAGACCCACCTCTTCCATGATCTCGTATTCCTCATCGGAAAGCTCCGCCTGCCTTGCGGTCTTTCCGTCGGAGAGAATGGCGTAGACCTTCTTGTAAACGGCGATGGCTTCGTTTAAGCTCTTGTCGCTTTTTGCCAGCTTTTCCGTCTTGTCGATACGGCGCTCGAGGGTCTCCATGTCGGAAAAGATCAGCTCAAGATTTATGGTCTCGATGTCACGGGCAGGGTCAACGGAGCCGTCCACGTGGATGATGTCGCTGTCGTCGAAACAGCGCACCACGTGCACCACGGCGTCAACGTCGCGGATATGGGAAAGAAACTTGTTGCCCAGACCCTCACCCTTAGAAGCGCCGCGCACAAGCCCCGCGATGTCCACGAATTCGATGACAGCGGGGGTGTATTTCTGAGGATTGTACATTTTGGCGAGAACGTCGAGCCGCTTGTCGGGTACCGCTACCACGCCCACGTTGGGGTCGATTGTGCAGAAGGGGTAGTTGGCGGCTCCCGCACCCGCTCCCGTAATAGCATTGAACAGGGTGCTCTTTCCCACGTTGGGAAGACCGATTATTCCTAATTTCATATAAAACCAAACCTTTCACCCGCAGAACGCCGCGGGGCAATTTTGCGCATAAATATCACAATACCGATTATAACAAAGTTTTTACCTGTTGGCAAGAGCTTTTGAACAATACTTAAAATAAATATAAAAATGTGAAAAACCTATATACAAATGTGATATTTTGTGGTATGATTAGTGTGGAAAACGTTAGAAGAGTGTAAAATTTAAGGAAAAGGAGTACGAAATGAGCACGAAGATACTTGTAATTGACGACGATCCCAATATCTGTGAAATGGTTCGTCTGTACCTCGAGAACGAGGGATACGAAATAAAAACCGCCGCCGACGGCGTAGAGGGCGTTACCGCGTTCAAGCTTTACGAGCCCGACCTGGTGCTTCTTGATATCATGCTTCCCAAAAAGGACGGATATCAGGTCTGCCGCGAGATAAGAGAGGTTTCCTCCAAGCCCGTCATCATGGTCACCGCCAAGGGCGACGTCTTTGATAAGGTGCTGGGACTGGAGCTGGGCGCCGACGACTTTGTCGTCAAGCCCTACGATATGAAAGAGCTTTCCGCCAGAGTAAAGGCGGTGCTCCGCCGTTACAGCTCTCACGACGGCCAGCACGACGAAGAAGTGATAAAGTTCGAGAATATCGAGATATCCCTGCAGAAATACGAGCTTAAGCTGAACGGCAAGCCCATAGACATTCCCCCCAAGGAACTGGAACTGCTGTATTTCCTCGCATCCAACTTCAACCGCGTGTTTACCAGAGACCAGCTTCTCGATAAGGTTTGGGGGTTCGATTACCTGGGTGACTCCAGAACGGTGGACGTCCACGTGAAGCGCCTGCGCGAAAAGCTTGAGGGCGTGTCAGACAAATGGGTGCTGAAAACGGTCTGGGGCGTCGGATATAAGTTCGAAATACTCCAGCAGTAAGAGACCGTAAAAAAACACAGACCGAAAAGGCAAAGCAATAACAACAAAAAACGGAGAAAAGAATCTGCAAAAGGGAATTTTCTCCGTTTTTTGAGGAAATTCCTTCGGATTTTCTCCACTCAATTTAAGTTTGCTTTGCTTTTCTATCGCCGTTTGAGCCCTACACCGTACCTTTGTACGCCGACGATGGCACAAACGACGATTCCGTCCTTTTTTTACAGCCCCTTCATAAAACCAACGTCTCATAAGGATCGGAAAATGAGAATATTCAAAAGTATTTTTTTCAAGTTCGTGTCGGCGTTCATCCTGATAATCGTCATATGCTTCGCCGTCATGTCCTTCGCCATATCCTCCGTCATGACCTCCTACGGTACAGAGGTAAAGGAGAAATCCCTGCAAAACTCCGCGGGCGCCCTGTTCGAATACATAAAGAACGACTATAACGACAAGGGCGAGTACGAGGGACTCAGCGATTATCTTTTCACCAATATCCGCGAGAACGCGAGCTACCAGAAAAAGCTCAGCCGCATGATGCAGCTCTTTTCCGGCAGTGACGGGGACATAGTGTTTCTTATCGCCGACGAAAAGGGCCTTGTCCTCATGTGCGGCGGCACGGGCGGCACGAAAATATCGTCAGTCGCCAATTCCGCCACACCGAAACAGGAAAACGATGCCGGCAGAAGCTCCGCCATATATTACTATATCCCGGAAGAGATACAGGAAAAGCTCATAGCGGGAGAATATATCTCACAGGTGACGGAATCGGATAATATGTACGGCTTCTTCAAGTCGGATTATATCTATTACATATTCCCGGTGTACAACGGCGGCACCTATACGGGCGCAATCCTTGCGGCGTCCGGAAGCTACGGCGAGACAGACGCGGTGGTGGCGAGAATGAACAGGACCGTTATAACCTCCGCTCTGTGGATAATGTTTGCAACGCTGATAATCGTCTATTTCGTTACCCACCGCTTCATTTCCCCCCTGCGTGAAATGAGCCGCGCCGCAAAGGCGTACGCCAACGGACAGTTCGATGTCAGGGTCACGGCGACGGGTGACGACGAGATATCGGAGCTGGCGTCGGCGTTCAATAATATGGCGGCATCAATGCAGACCATGGAGGATATGCGCCGCTCTTTCCTCGCAAATGTTTCCCACGATCTGAGAACCCCCATGACTACCATATCGGGATTCATCGATGGCATACTTGACGGTGCCATCCCGCCCGAAAAGCACGAGTATTACCTCGGGATAATCGCCTCTGAGGTAAGAAGACTGTCCCGCCTCGTATCCCAGCTTCTTGATATATCGAGACTGGAGGCAGGCGAGCGCAAATTCACCCCCGAGACCTACGATATATGCGAGCAGGGCAGAGAGATAATAATAGCGAACGTACAGCGTCTCGAGGAAAAGAATCTTGACGTCCGCTTCGAGTGTGACAGGGATAATATGTACGTCTCCGCGGATAAGGACGCCGTACACCAGATATTCTATAATATCTGCGATAATGCCATCAAGTTTTCCCGCGAGGGCGGTGTATACGAGGTAAAGATCACCGAGCGTGACGAGAAGGTATACGTCAGCGTCTTTGATGAGGGACAGGGCATCTCCGCAGAGGATATTCCCAACGTGTTCGAGCGCTTCTATAAGAGCGATAAGAGCCGGGGTATGGATAAGCGCGGCGTTGGCTTGGGTATGTATATCGCCCGCACCATAATAGAAGCGCAGGGCGAGAAAATATGGGTGGAAAGCGAAGAGGGCAAGTGGTGCCGCTTCACCTTCACCCTTAAAGCCGTGAAAAAGAAAAGCTCCGAAAAGGGAGGCAGAAAAGAGTGAAAATGAATTATACGGTGACCTGCCTTTTCGGTCTTGAGGGGCTCCTCGGCGCGGAAATAGACGCTCTGGGATATAAGAGAACGGAGACCATCGACGGCAGAATAACCTTCGAGGGCGACGACAGCGCGGCGGCGGTATGCAATATAAACCTCCGCTTCGCAGAAAGACTCTATCTCAATCTGGGCGAGTTCGAGGCGACTACATTCGACGCTCTTTTCGAGGGAACAAAAGCTCTCCCGTGGGAGGACTATATAGGTATAAACGACCGGTTCCCCGTGAGAGGGCACGCCATAAAGAGCAAGCTTTTTTCCGTCCCCGACTGCCAGAGGATAATAAAAAAAGCCGTAGCAACACGGCTCATGTCGGCACATAAAGTAAAAGAGCTTCCCGAAACGGGGATAAAATACCAGATAGATTTCTTTATACTGAAGGACAAAGCCGCGCTGATGATAGACCTGTCAGGTACGCCTCTCCATAAGAGAGGATACAGACCGCAGACCGTGGCGGCACCCCTCCGCGAGACCCTTGCGGCGGCAATAGCTGCCCTTGCACGTCCCCGTGAGAACGTTACCTTCTGCGATCCCTTCTGCGGCTCGGGGACAATCGTTATAGAGGCGGCAATGATGATGAAAAACGTCGCCCCCGGTGTTTCCCGTACCTTCGCCGCGGAGGAGTTCCCGCAGTTCCCGAAAGAGCTATGGGACAAGGCGAGAAAAGCGGCTAAAGAGGCGGAGAGAGAAACTCTCTTCCGGTGCCGCGCCTCGGATATAGACCCGGAGTGCGTGAAGATAGCAAAGGAATCGGCAACCCGAGCCGGCGTCGCCGATATGATAGAGTTTTCCGTCGCCGATGCTCTCGATCTTGAAACGAGAGGGGAGCGGGGAACGGTAGTCACCAATCCTCCCTACGGCGAGCGTCTTATGAAAGAGGAGGGCGTGGATGAGCTGTACCGTAAAATGGGCAAAGCATGGCAAAGCCTCGGTATGTGGCAGATATATGTACTCACCTCCCATCCACAGTTCCAGACCCTTTACGGCCGCCGTGCCGATAAGGTCCGCAAGCTCTATAACGGCATGATCCCGTGTAACTACTACCAGTTCTTTAAGAATAAGTGATCGACAAATTGTAGTTTGACGTGGAGTTTTAAGATTTAAGAGTTAAGTTTTAAGAGGCGGCTCTGCGGCCCATATCACTATCAGCGAGGCGAACGCGTTAGATAGCCTTCCCCAGTACAACGTCAAAGAACAGCATATGAGGGAGGTCTGCTGACGTTGTACCCGCAAAGGCAGAGCCTTTGCCGAAGTGATACTTAAATTTGGGGAAGGGGGACCGTCCTTTTTGCGA
>JAZLKW010000042.1:0-11307 GCA_045597805.1 Candidatus Avispirillum sp.
GGGGGACAGCCCCCCCAGGCTTTTCGGATGAAACGGGGGCCGCAGGGGTGACATCATCCCTGCGGGGGCGACCGTGGGGTTCAGCGCGCCGGCCACCGGCCGCTGAATCTTCAAATAAAACTGCAGAGAGAGAAGAATACGATCACGGGAATGCAGGCGCCGATCAGAAACTGGGCTGCAGTATGGCGGCGGATCTTAAGGCTTCCCCACATGGTCAGGGCAAAGAGCACGATGCCGCAGACCAGCGGCAGCCAGCCCATGAAATACGCAAGTACCGCCACAGGTCCCATGAGCCCGCATGCGTGACCGGAGGCGCGGACTCCGAAGGCTTTGTTGAGGACGAGGAGCACTACTCCGGAAATAAGATAGGTGAGAAACAGTATCATCAGATTCTTTCCGACGTTGAAGGTCACCGCGTACAGGATGCTGAAGACGTATCCCGCGCAGGACATTATCATGGCGAGCGTGCGCTGACCGTTCCTGCCTTTTTTACGGAATGCGGGCAGAACCTTCTGCAAGGGATACGCGAGCAGCGGCAGTACCGTCAGGAAAACGACTGCCATAATATACTGCGTCAGCGTTTCAAAAACTCCGCCTCTGAAATACAGTAAGGTAAAAAGGATAAACGACATGAGCGGCGGCACGGTGAGTATGCGTATGCTTCTCGCTATCCATCTTTTGAGTGTCTTTCTGTTCATTTCATATACCTCGCTTTCTTTATCGCATAACCAATGTAACACACCCTGATCCTATTGTCACCCTACTTCGCTCCTTTCAATCTCTAATTGCAAAAATCATCCGGTAGAGTCCCGGAAAATGCTCTCTACTCACAGTAGAGTCCCCGCCGTTAAAGGGGATTCGACGCCATTTTCTTGACAAACCGCCGACAGAGTGGTACAATGGTAAAAACGAAAGGAGGGAGTGCTCCGTGGAGGATCTCAAAAGGATAATCGGCAAAAACATGACGGATTTGCGCCGCGGCGCGGGGCTCACACAGCTTGAGCTTGCCGAAAAGCTGAACTATTCTGACAAAGCCGTTTCCAAATGGGAGTCCGGCGCGTCCGTGCCCGATATAACGGTGCTTTACGACGTGGCGAAGCTGTACGGCGTCACCGTGGATTATCTTCTTTCCGAAGAGCATAAGATCCCCGTCCGCGAAATGGTGCACGGCACGGTCATCGGCAGGAAACACCTTCTCATCACTCTTATCTCTATCGCCACGGTGTGGCTGGCGGCGACGGCATCCTTCGTGGTGCTCACTCTCTGCTCCGTTTCCGGCCCCCTCTGGCTCGCCTTCGTCTGGGCGGCACCCGTAAGCGCTCTGATCGCTTTGGTGCTCAATGCCGTATGGGGAAAAAAGCGCTATACCTTCATTTTCGCCTCCGTCCTGCTGTGGACGCTTCTGGGCTCAGGGTATCTCACGTTCCTCAATTTCAACCCCTGGCTCATCTTCCTTATCGGCATTCCCGTGCAGATAATACTGGGCCTGTGGGCGGGTATGTTCAAAAAAACCTGACGTTATAGAAAAAGAAACTCTGTTCCTTTCGGCGCGGGTGGATAAGGCGGTATTTTATTGAAGAACCTGCTTTCCCGCGCCGAAAATGAAGTCGCCGTTGGCTAATGAAGGAATGAAGAAGCTTCGCTAATGAAGAAATGGAAATGAGAAAACGCGGAAGGCGACTTCACTTCATTAGGGCATAGCCCGTCTTCATTGCGAACGAAGTGAGCAGCTTCATTAACGAGCGGAAGCGAGTGCCTTCGTTTGTATAGCAGTTTCAATTTTTCCCTGTAAAAATCCTGCTGAACGGGAAAATAGATTTTCCCCTGCTTGCTATGGTATGAGACAAAAATACCTGTCGATCAGAGATTTCTCTCTTTTCGGCAGGTATTCTCATTTACTTCCTTATTCACCTGTCCCTTTCGGGATGCCGCTTCTTTTTTTATGAAAACTGTTGCCTTATATAATATTGTATGATATAATATAATGTATTTTAGCGCGCGGAGGTGGCAATGAAGAGAATACTCACAAGGATAATACCCGGGTATGCTGTTCTTCCTACGCTCATATGCCTTGCGGTGGACATGCTGGTGTTCTACGGCAGCCGCCTCGTTACTGTGCATTTTCACCATTACGATCTGTCGATATCCGCGGACTCCGCGATACCCTTCGTCCCCGCTTTCATGGTCATTTACGTGCTCGCATATGTCCAATGGATCTTCGGGTTTATCATCATAGGCCGCGAGAGCCGCGAGTTCTGCCATAAATTCCTTGCGGCGGAAATAGTTTCGAAGCTTCTGTGCCTCGTCGTATTCCTGCTGCTCCCCACCGTCATGGAAAGACCGGAAATCACCGGGACGGATATCTTTTCACGGTTGACCGCTTTCATATATTCCGCTGATACCCCGGATAACCTTTTTCCCTCCATTCATTGCTTTTCCAGCGTGTTTTTCGCGGCGGCGGCAGTGTGCTCGGAGAAAACTCCCGCGTGGTATAAGTGGGCAGGCGTTGCTTTCACCGTTTTCGTATGCGCCTCGGTGGTGCTGGTGAAGCAGCACGTGACACTCGATATTTTGGGCGGCATCGCCCTTGCAGTGATAGGCCCCGCCTTGTCTCATCTGCTGCACGCCGAGAGAATGTTCGGTTTTCTTAATAGGACACGAGAGGAAGAATAATTGAAGAATCAGAACGGTATAAACGTCAAAAACAAAATACTGTGGACGCTTCTGTCTCTGCTTATTGCGGCGGGCACTGTGTATGCGGTGATCTCTCAGACAAAGCACTTTTCGTTCGTGAGGTTCAGAGAGTTCATCCTGGATGCCGACCCCGTGTGCCTTGTCTGCGCGGTGGCCTGCATGGTAGGCTTCATCGTATTCGAGGGGCTCGCCATAATGGTGCTCTGCCGGGAATTCAGGTTTCCCTGCACGGTCAGAAACAGCTTTTTTTACTCCGCCGCGGATATATATTTTTCGGCGATAACCCCGTCGGCAACGGGAGGTCAGCCCGCGTGCGGATACTTTATGGTAAAGGACGGCATCCCCGCCGTGTTCACCACCGCGGCGCTGGTTTTGAATCTTGCGGCGTACGCCTTTTCCACCCTGTCAATGGGGCTCCTCAGTCTCATCTTAAGGCCCTCGCTTCTCTTCAAATTCAGCGTATTCTCACGGATACTCATATATATCGGATATATCGCGCAGATAGCGCTTATCGTAACGTTTACCCTGCTTCTCAAACGGAAAGAGATAATAGCGGGGATATGCAGCTTCATAATCAAGCTTCTCGGAAAGCTGAAGCTCACCCGTCGCGCCTACGCGCTGGATGCTAAGTTCCGACGCAAGATGGAGGACTACGGAAGGTATTCCGAAATGATGCAGGGAAAGCGGAAAATGATAGGCAAGGTGATCGTCTTCAACCTTCTGCAGAGAGCGTCCCAGCTATTGGTGACCGTTTTCGCCTACCTCGCCACGGGCGGCACCCCGTCCCGCGCATTCGATATATTCTGCCTGCAGAGCTATACCACCATCGGTGTGAACTGCATACCCATTCCGGGCGCCATGGCAGTAACGGACTACATGATGCTGGACTGCTTCGGAAGCGTCATGAATGAGCTTGACGCTACCAACCTCGAATTACTCAGCCGCGCTCTGTCATTCTATTCATGCGTGATAATTTGCGGAGCGGCGGTAGTGATAAAAGTGATCGACCAGAAAAGGAGGAAAAAAATATGATAGGGGTGTACGATTATACCGTGATCCTCACGTATATGTCCCTGCTTTCCGCAGGGTGCGGCATCGTTGTGTCGCTTTCCGGAGCGGGACATCCGTATTACGGTATGTTTTTCCTTCTGTTCTGCGGCCTGTGCGATGCCTTTGACGGCAGAGTCGCGAGAACCAAGGCCGGAAGAACGGAAATGGAAATTAATTACGGAATACAGATAGATTCCCTGGCGGACGTGGTAGCGTTCGGCGTTCTGCCCGCCTGCATAGGCACCGCTCTTCTGTGGCGCTCTCCCCTGATGGACAACCTGCTCGGCTCTCTCGGCAGTCCCTTCGGCTTTTTCCTCAAGTTTATCATTTTCGCCATCCTCGTGCTGTATATACTGGCAGCCGTCATACGTCTCGCATATTTCAACGTGACCGAGGAAGAGCGTCAGAAGACAGAGGGCGGAGCAAGAAAGTATTATACCGGAGTCCCCGTGACCACGGCGGCAATCCTTTTTCCCGTCGTGCTGATCCTTCAGCACCTGACCACCACCGATATCACACCGCTCTATTTCGTGTGCACAGTGCTTCTGGGATTTGCGTTCCTGTCGAAGATACAGATAAGAAAGCCCTCGTTCAAGGGCATACTTATCCTTATCGCCATCGGTGCCGTGGAATTTGTGCTGATGGTGCTGTTCCGTTTTGTGTTCAAGAGATAAAATGAAAAAGACAGTTCCGGATAAGGGAAATAATGAGGGCGCAGGAGTTTTTCTGCGCTTTCTTTACCGTACGGTCCCCGGCAGAGTCCTGCTTCGTCTTCTCACTGCACGCTGGATATCCGGGGCAGCGGGACGCTTCCTCGATACAAAAGCCTCGCGCTTCCTGATAAAACCGTTCATACGAAAGAACGGTATAGACCCCGAAGACTACGAGATGGACGGCCTGTCCTGCTTCAACGACTGCTTTACGCGAAAGATAAAGCCCGGAAAGAGAACCTTTTCCGGGAACGGCGGCGACCTTTGTGCCCCCTGCGACGGATATCTTTCCGTGTATGAAATAAATGATGGCACGGTACTGCCCGTTAAACAGAGCATGTTTTCTGTGAGCTCCCTCCTGGGAGATAACGGCACAGCACAGTACTTTTCGGGCGGTACTTGCCTCGTGTTCCGCCTGTGTGTGGAAAACTATCACAGATACGCCTTTTTCGACGGCGGCAGGGTGATCAAAAGAAAATATATTCCCGGACGCCTCCATACGGTGAGGCCCATAGCTCTGGAAAACTATCCCGTGTTCTGCGAGAATTCAAGGGAATATACCATAATCGAAACCGAAAATTTCGGCACGGCGGCGTACGTTGAGATCGGCGCCATGCTGGTGGGAAAAATAAAGAATCATAATATCGAAAAGTTCTCCCGCGGTGAGGAAAAGGGTATGTTTCTCTACGGGGGCAGTACCGTTATAGTGCTGCTTGAAAAAGGTGCCGCAACGGTGAGAACTGAATTTTGTGACGGAGCGGAGCATCCCGTGAAAATGGGAGAAAAGCTGAACTGACAGGAGATTTGCCATGAGAATACTTCATACGGGAGACGTGCACCTGGATACACCCTTTACGGGGCTTTCTTTCGCTGTCGCGGAACAGCGCCGGAGAGACGTCAGAGCTTCGTTCTCCGCCATGATGAAATATGCCCACGATACGGACGTGGATATGGTCATAATATCGGGAGATCTGTTCGAGACCTCCTTTGCAACCAGAGAGACCGTCGCCATACTGCGGCGCGATTTCTCCATGCTGTCCTGCCCCGTGGTGATAGCACCCGGCAACCATGACCCTGCCAACGCCAACGGCATATGGTCAAAAGATCTGTTCCCTGAAAACGTTTTCGTCTTCAGATCCCCTAATATCACGAAATTCTCCTTTGACGAGCTGAACTGCGATGTGTACGGATGGGCGTTTACCTCATCCAATATGACCACCTGCCCCATAGAGGGCCATCATCCTGAAAACCGTTCAAGGATAAATATTCTCGCCGCCCATTGCGACATCACTTCTCCTCTCAGCAACAAGTGTCCCGTTTCGGCGGCGACCCTGCGGGATTTCGGCGCCGATTACTGCGCTTTGGGCCATATACATAACCCCGAGGCGGCGAACAGAACGCTTGGCGGCGCAGGCCTTTATTGCGGCTGTCCCGAGGGCAGGGATTTCGGCGAATGCGGCGTGAAGGGCGCTCTTATAGCGGACGTTGAAAAGCGGCAGGTCTCCGTCAATTTCAAGCGGTTCTGCAAAAAGATATACCGCCGTGAGGAAATAAACGTTGACGGAGTCTGTGACCATGCGGAGCTCTCCGGGCTGATAGAGAAGACGGTGTATGAGAAAGGCATCACGGGAGATACCCTGCTGAGAGTGTCACTTACGGGAAGCGTGGACCCCTCCCTCGTCATAGATACGAAAGCTCTGGCTCAGAACGTGATAGGACCGTTCTATACTGAGGTCTGCGATGAGACCGTTCCTCTGTGGAACGGAGACATGCTATCCTGCGACAGAGGTATCCGCGGCGAGGTTTACAGGACGCTTCTGCCGTCTCTTGAGAGCCCGGAGCCCACGGTCAGAGCGAGAGCGTCAAAGGCTCTCAGATATGCACTTGCAGCGCTGAACGGCGGCAATTTAAGCGATATGTGAGGTGTCGGATGATAATCAAAGAGTTAAAGATCGACTCATTCGGTGCTCTGAAGAACAGAGAGTACGAGCTGAGCGAGGGCTTAAATATCATAGAGGGCGCTAACGAATCCGGGAAAAGCACTATCGCCATGTTCATAAAGTTCATGCTGTACGGACTCTCCGGAAGAAGAGCGGACGGCGAAATACCCGATAAGAGCAGATACGCCTCCTGGGATACCGGCATGGCGTCCGGCTCCATGATATTGGAGGTGGGCGGAAACGAATACCGCATAGAAAGAGAATATTTCTCATATTCCGACGCCGTTTCCTCCGGCGACAGCTCGAAGGACAAATGCTCAGTCACAGACCTTGCCACGGGAGAAAAGGTTTTCAGAAACGAGGTTCCCGGGATGGCTCTTCTGGGAATACCGGAGCAGCTTTTCGTGAATACCGTTTTCGTAAAACAGCTCAGCGACGCGAGGATCGACGGAAACGGTACGGCGGACGCCATGGAAAATATCCTCATGTCGGGGGACGAGGGCGTCAGCACGAAGAAAGCCATAGAAAGGCTCGAAAAAGAGAGAATATCCTTAAAGCATAAAAACGGTACGGGAGGCCTCGTCACGGAGCTTCAGCGTGAGGTACTGCGTCTGCGGCAGAAGCTGGAGGAGGCGACCGGCGAAAGTGCCGACATAATAGCCCTTGAAAGCAGCGTTGAGGAGCTGGGGAATACGGTCTCCCAAAGAGAAAAGGAAAGCGAATACCTTGACCGCCTCTGCGAGCTGTATGACAGGATCAACGCGAAGCGGAAGAGAGACGAAGCGTGCAAGTACGCGCAGGAGATAGGAGAGATAGATAAAAAGCTGTCCGAATACGATACCTACGGAAATCTGACCGAGGCGATAAAAGAGATCGTAGAGCTTTCTGCTGCCGTAAAGAGCACGCAGGAAAGACAGAAAATACTGAGAAAAAGAGAGATGGAGCTGGACTCTGAGCTTCCTCCGCTGATGAGCGGGGAGGATGTGGAAGCGGCTCTGACCGACGTTGAGGACGCGAAAAAAGCCCACGGAAAAATCGGCAAAAATATTTTCTGGGGCATCGTACTGTTCCTCTTCGGCGGCGGACTTATCGCGGCGGACGTGCTGATAAACCCTCCGTATCATTCCGTGTTCCTTTCAACGGCAGCGGTGCTGTTGATAGTCGCCGCGATACTGATCACATCCGGGATAAGAAATTCCTCAAAATATAAGCGGATCATTTCCGATTGGGGGGTCCGCGGCACCGGCGAGCTTGAAAAAACGGTAAAGAAACGTATCAAACAGGCATCTCAAAGAACTGACCCGGGGTCGGAATACAGCATGACGGTCTCGGCATTAAGACAGGCAGAGGCGGAGCGCATATCGCTGACTACCGATCTCAGAAGCTGTCTTTCGGTGTTTACGTACGATATCTCGGATACGGAGATCATGACAGATAATGCCATGAGAAAAGCCCGTCAGATCGAAAAAGAGAGAGACGAGCTTGAAAGCCGCAGAAATGAAGCCTACGGCAGATATTCCGCTCTCGCGGATGCCTTTGACGACGGCACCGACGATACGGAGCTGCCGGCACTGATGCTGACGGATGCCGGCAGAGCCGCATCGAGAATGACCCGTGAGGAGGCGGAGACGGCGAGAAGAAAGCAGAAATTTGCCGAAAACTCCCTGCCTTCTTTAAGGACCCAGCTGTCGGAGAAGGAAACCCGCCTGAGCGTGCTGAAAGCAACGACGCCGGACCCCGCGGCGATATCAGCAAACCTGGAGACCGTCGAGAAACAGCTGAACGAAGCGACAGAACGGTATGAGAGCATAGTGCTTGCAATTGATTCTCTCACAGCCGCGGGAGATCAGCTGAGGCGCAGTCTCGTTCCCCGGGTAAAAGCGGAAGCGGAAAGAATAATAGGCAATTTCACAGGCGGCAAATATACCGCTCTGGGTGTGGACAGACGGTTCGACATGACCTTCGATACGGGGGGCAGAACGAGAGACGCGGTTTATTTCTCCGCGGGCACCAGGGATATAGCGTATATAAGCCTGCGGATGGCGCTGGCTCACGTGCTGTTTTCCTATAACGTTCCTCCGGTGATATATGACGAGAGCTTTGCCCGCGTCGACGAGGGCAGGCTCCGCAGGATCCTGTCCTTCCTCGAATCAGCGGGAGCTGACGGCAGTCAGTCACTGCTGTTCACCTGCAGAAAGCTGGAGGGTGAGATCGCGTCGGAGCTTTCCGACGTGACGGTGATAAGACTCAATTGACGGGAGATATATTTTGGATACCGAATATCTGAAAAAAGTAGGACTGTATATTCTGACGGTACTGCTGTCGCTTGGAGCGATATTCTACCTGGGTTATCATATATGGCATACCCTTACCCGCGAGGTAGAGACTATCCCGGTGACGGAATTCACCGCTGAAAACACGGTCAAATGCGACGCGTACATATTCAGAAACGAATCCCCGCTCCGAAGGACCACAGGCGGTAAGAGTATCGTTCCCTCGGTAAGAGAGGGAGAAAAGGTTCAGGCAGGAAGCGAGGTCGCGAAGGTCTATTCCGACAGCGCACCGGGGACTGTGGCGGAAATATCCGATATGGAAGAGAGGATAAAGCTTCTTGAAAGCTGTGTCGAGGGCGGCAGCGTGAGCCTGAAGGAATCGGGAAAGCTTGAGGAGGATATATATGCGGTCCTGTCCGAAATACGGGACGCGTCCGGGCGCGGCGACGTGAGAACGGCGCAGGTGCTGAGGACGAGCCTTCTTACACTGCTCAATAAAAGATCGCTGCTCGCCGGAGGCGGAAACGGAAATTTTGAGGCAGAGCTGGCAGAGCTGAGAACAAAAAAGGATTCTCTGGGAAATTCTCTGGGCAGTTATCTCGAAAGCATCACCGCACAGCACAGCGGATATTATTATTCCGAGGCGGACGGATACGAAGAGGTGTTCGCGGCGTCGGAGCTCGGCAATATGTCGTATGACGATGTGCTGGCGAAACTTAAAGCTTCGCCGAAAAACGCGGAGAACACCGCGGGCAAGATCGTTACAGATTCCTATTGGTATGCGGTATGTCCGCTGGAGAAGAAGTATCTCGAGACTTATAAGCCCGGCGGCAGCTGTACCGCGACCTTTTCCGGAGACTGTACTCTGGAGATGGAGGTCTCAAGAATACTGTCAGGAAACGACGGCATAATACTTATCCTGCGTACCAACTATCTGCCCCGCGATTTCAGCTTCGAGAGAACGCAGAAAGCGGAGCTTGTAACGGAGACCTGCAAGGGCTATAAGGTGCCCGTGGGGGCCGTGCGTATGGTGAACGGCACGCCCGGCGTGTACGTGCTGGACGGTGTGACGGTGCGCTTCCGTAAAATCAAAACAATATATAAGACCGACGCATATTTCGTAGCGGCGCCGGAGCCCCGGAAGACGGGAGAGGAAGCCGTGGAGGAAGATAATTCCGAGGAGGAGACCGCAAAGTGGCTCCGGTTCCACGATAACCTCATAATCGAAGGGAAAGGTCTTTTCGACGGTAGAGTCGTCGGGAAATGACGGTGAAAAACATGGAAAAATATCTCGAGTGTGCCGCAGTTGCTTCTACCCACGGAGTCCGAGGCGGCATGAGACTTGAAAACAGATGCAATACCCCGGAGACTCTCGCGTCCCTGAAAAGGATGTTCATAAAAGAGGGCGACTCTTACAGAGAACTGAAAAAAACGGGCTCGTTCATACAGAAAAGCATGGTGGTCGCCACCTTTGAGGGCATAGATACGGTAGAGGCGGCGGCAGCTCTGCGCGGCACGGTGCTTTATGCTGCGAGAGAAGATTTTCACCTTGGAAAAGGCGAATTTTTCATAGCGGACATGATAGGTCTTCCCGTTTTTGACGACAAAACGGGGGAAAAACTGGGAGAGCTTTCCGACGTGATAAAGCCCGGCGCACAGCAGATATATGTGGTGGCGCGGGGTACGGGACAGTTCATGGTCCCCGCCGTTCCCGAATTCGTGAAAGAGATCGACCTTGAAAAAGGGATAAGGATAAAAACCATCGAGGGGCTTCTTGATATATGAGATTTGATATAATGACCCTGTTTCCCGATATGGTGAAAACGGTGCTTTCCGAGAGTATAATCGGGAGAGCGCAGACGGCGGGGAAACTCAGTGTCAACGTGTATAACATACGGGACTATTCCGAGGACAAGCACCACCGTGTGGACGATACTCCCTGCGGCGGAGGCATGGGAATGCTCATGGCGGTGCCGCCCATCTATAACTGCCATAAGGCGGCGACGGCGGACGCAGGGGAGGGCGAGAGCGTCTATACGGTCTATATGTCGCCCCGCGGAACGGTGCTTTCAGAGGACGTGGCGAAAAGGCTTTCGCAGTATGATCGCCTTGTCATACTCTGCGGCCACTACGAGGGCGTAGACCAGCGGGCCATAGACCTTCTGGTTGACGAGGAGGTCTCTATCGGAGACTTCGTGCTGACGGGCGGCGAGATCCCGGCCTGTGTGCTGGTGGACTGTGTGGGAAGGCTGTGCGACGGTGTGCTTTCCGAGGCGGAGTGCCACGAGATAGAGAGCTTTGAGGGCGATCTTCTGGAGTATCCCCAGTACACCCGTCCCGTGGATTTCATGGGGATGAAGGTTCCGGAGGTGCTTCTGTCCGGCCATCATGCAAATATAGAAAAATGGCGGCGCGAGGAAGCTGAGAAGCTGACACGAGAGCGACGCCCGGACCTTTTTGAGAAGTATAAGAAGGAACATTAAATTATAGTTTAATGAGATGCCTTCCCTGGTAAGGGAAGGGGGACCGCTTGCGGTGGATGAGTCGTCTGCTGAAAGTCAAAGGCTTATCTCTGTACGTTATGCTGACACGGTACGAACTCATCCGACAAAAGCCGGGGGAGATTCCGGCTTTTGCCAC
>JAZLKW010000043.1:0-10706 GCA_045597805.1 Candidatus Avispirillum sp.
GGAGTTGTCCCTCTCTATTGTCTTCCTAAGACCGCTTGGCCTCCGACTTCATAGCGGCTGCCGCGCCGGATTTCGCGTTTCACAAAGGCCAGGGCATCCTCCACGATAAACCGGAAGGCATTTTCGGGCAGGCCGGATAATTCGCGGTTTTCCTTCGCCCAAAGCACCATGCCCTTTGCGGCGTCCACGTGGCAGACGGAGGCACCCGCCTTTGCCGCTGCTGCTGTCGCGCCGCCGGTATATGCGAAGAGATTTAAGACGGAGGTCTTTTTACCCTCGTCCGACCTTTTCCGGATTATCCCGGAGAACCAGTCCCAGTTGGCGGCCTGCTCCGGGAAAAGCCCCGTATGCTTGAAGCCCATGGGCCGGAGCTTGAAGGTCAGCTCTCCGTAATTTATACACCACTCGTCGGGCATTTTCGAGACGACCCAGCTGCCGCCGCCCGATTTGCTTCTTTTATACACGCCGTCGGCAGATCTCCAGCGGGGATCGCGCCTTTCGCTTTTCCATATTATCTGCGGGTCGGGGCGCACGAGGATATATTTTCCCCACCGCTCCAGTCTCTCGCCGTCGGAGGCGTCCAGCAGCTCATAATCTTTCCAGTTTTCGGAATAAAACATAATCTGTCCTTGTCTTTTATTAAATTGCGAAACAAAGTATCGTTAAATTATAGTTTGTAGGGGAGTTTTAAGTTTTAAGAGTTAAGTTTTAAGAGGCGGCGAAGCCGTCCACACCGAGGGGCGTAGCCCCGACGGTGTCATTGCGAGGGAGGGCGTCGCCCGACCGTCGCAATCTCTACTAATGCTCTGATGGCACCTATATTAGATGGACTAAATCGTTCGTAGAGATTGCCACGACCAGTCTGCGGACCCACTTCCGGAGGAAGTGCAGGGCTCGCAATGACACGCTCGGGGCTACGCCCCTCGGTGTGGGCGGCTTCGCCGCCTTGCGGGCGACCACAGGTCGCCCCTACGGCGCATGGCTACTCCCCTACAAACTATAATTTATCACTGATTGTAAAACCTGTTCAGCGGGGAGGATGCGGTATTGCCGTGGCATATCGCCAGTGCTATCGCGTCCGCTGTATCGTCGGGCTTGGGCGGTTTTTTCAGGCCCAGAAGCGAAGTTACCATTGCGATGACCTGCTTTTTCTCCGCTCTGCCGTAGCCCACTATCGCCTGCTTGACCTGCAGGGGCGTATATTCGAAAATGGGGATGCCCGCCTCGTGGGCGGAAAGGAGGATGACTCCTCTCGCCTCCGCCACCACGATGCCGGTCTTCTGGTTGGTGTTCCAGAACAGTTCCTCCACGCTCATTACATCGGGATGATAGCGCTCTATTATCTCACACATTCCCTCGTGGATCTGGCGGAGTCTCTCCTCAACCTTCTGCCCCGCCGCTGTCTGTATGGAGCCGTAGCCCACGGGCGCGAATTTTCCGTTTTCGCACCGCAGAACGCCCCACCCGACTATGGCATATCCGGGATCTATTCCGAGTATTAACAATGCTACCCCACCTTAATTTACAATATCAAGTCATTATATCACAACACTTACGATAAGTCAAAGATTTTATTAAAAAACACACAAAATGTTTACATTTATATTTTAATACTTTTTCGGCAAAAAATCGCCGCTCCTTATTTACTTTACCGTAACTTTGTGATATAATAAACTGATTAAATATTTTTACGGGAAAAGGCTATGAACAACATACCGAAACTTGCCGTCGGAGACGTGCTTGAAATGAAAAAAGCCCACCCCTGCGGCTCGAAACAGTTCACCGTCATGAGAGTGGGGAGCGACGTCCGCATAGTCTGCGCGGGGTGCGGCAGAGACCTGACCGTTCCCAGAGTGAAGCTGGAAAAATCAATCAAGAAAATCTACGGGGAATCCAATGGATAACATCACCGAAACGAATACAAAAAAACGGGAAAAATTCGTGACCCCTCTCGCACCGAGAAAAACATTCCGTGAGGTCGTCGGGAATTTCGCGTCTCATCAGAAGTATCTGCTCCTGTGCTTTTTCGTACCGCTGGGCATCATGGCGCTTCTCTATCTGTGTATGTCCGTATATCATGAAGGCGAGTGCGTGCTGGTGCTCGACTTAAACGGCCAGTACGTTTACTTTTTCGAAGCGCTCCGCAGCTTTCTCACGGGGGACGGCAGTCTGCTCTACTCCTTCGGACGGGCTCTGGGCGGCGAGTTCATGGGCATTTTCGCCTACTACCTTTCAAGCCCCTTTTCGCTTCTCGTGGCAGTGTTCCCCAAGGAGAACATCACCGAAGCCATCCTCACCATACTGCTTCTGAAGACCGGGTGCTGCGGTCTTACCTTCGGCATATATCTTGAAGCCACCCGCAAGACGAGAAACCGCGCCGCCGCCGTGCTTTTCTCCACCATGTACGCCCTCTGCGGCTACTGCGTGGTCATGCAGCACAACACCATGTGGTTTGACAACGTTCTGCTTCTGCCCATCATCATGCTGGGCATCGAGAATATGGTGAAGTTCGGCAAATTCCGCCTTTTCGTCATATCCCTGACCCTTGCCGTATTCTCCAATTTCTATATCGGCTACATGACCTGCATTTTCGTCGCAGTCTATTTCGCATATTACTATTTCTCCCGCACGCCGGAGGAAAGAAATCCCCGCGGCGAAAAGCTCCACGCGCTGAAATCAGTCGGCCGCATCACCCTGTATTCCGTCATATCACTTGCCATCTGCGCGGCACTGCTGCTCTGCACCTACTATTCCCTCGGACTCGGCAAGACCACTTTTTCCCATCCGAACTACGCACCGGTACAGAGATTCGACTGGATGGATCTTTTGCCGAAATTCTTCATCGGCTCCTACGACACGGTGCGCCCGGAGGGACTTCCCTTCGTATATTCCGGCATCCTTACCCTTATTCTGCTGCCGCTCTATTTCTTCGCGCCTCACGTAAAGGTCCGCGAAAAGATCGCTTCCGGATGCCTTATAGTATTCTTCCTTCTCAGCTTCAACGTTTCCACCTTTGACCTGTTCTGGCACGGGATGCAGAAGCCCAACTGGCTCAATTACCGTTACAGCTATATGCTGTGCTTCTTCCTCATCCTCTTCGCCTACAAGGCCTTCGAGCGGCTCCGCGATATAGGCTACCGCAAGGCCATCGCAGTCTCCGGTGCGCTGGCGCTGATACTTCTGATAATCCAGAAGCAGGGCTACGACAACGTTGACACTTTTTCCACTGTGTGGCTGTCTCTCGGCATCATCGCCGTTTATCTGTGCGTTCTGTGGGCCGTCGCATCCGACGACACGGAAAAAAAGCAGACCGCGACCCTCGTTCTTGCCGTGCTCGTCGGCACGGAGATGTTCGGCGGCGGGCTCCTCAATATGTCGAGCCTTGACGACGACGTGAGATATTCCGTATCCTCCGGCTACCGCTCCTTTATCGACGGGCTGACGCCGGTGGTGGATAATGTCAAGGACAGCGACGATTCATTCTACCGTATGGAGAAGAACGACCACCGCAAGACCAACGACAACATGGCGCTGGGGATGCGCGGCCTTTCCAACTCCACCTCGACATTAAATCAGGAAACTATCGCGTTTCTCCGCGATTTCGGACTTGCGTCCCACTCCCACTGGTCCAAATATCTGGGCGGCACCCCCGTTTCCGACTCCCTTTTCGGCATCAAATACCTGATCGCCGATGAGAACTCGGACGAGATCTTCGAGGAATACGAGGAGACCGATCTGGGTGACGCGGACTACACCGTATATAAAAATCCCAACGCTCTGTCCATAGCGTTCGCCGCTGACGACGACATAAAGGATCTTGAAATCCGCGAGACCTACGCTTCTCCCTTTGACAGGATGAACGCCACCGTGTCAGCGCTTCTGGGCATCGAGCACGGAGTTCACATATTCGACCACGCGGTGTACGCCGCCGACGTGGATCCCGGTTCGCTGAACGTTTCGAACGTGGCGGGCCACACCAAATACGAAAAGTCCGAATCGGGATTCCAGAGAGTGACCTACACCGTTGCCATATCCTCTGAGGACGTGCTCTACTGCTATTTCCCCACGGAATACCTCAGAGAAGCGTACCTCTACGTGAACGGCCTGAAGCAAGGCTCTGTGTTCGGCAACGAGACGGACCGCATCATCGAGCTCGGTTCCTTTGAGATCGGCGACAAGGTGGAGATAAGCCTCGAGCCCCTTGACGACTGCATTTACGTGATGAACGATCAGCATTATTTCTGCTATCTCAATTCGGAGGATTACAGAGAATATATGCCCCGTCTCCTCAGCGATCAGTTCATGATCGACGAATACACAGAGGATTCATTTGCCGGTACCATCAACGTCTCCGAGGGGCACGGCACCGTCTTTACCTCCATACCCTTTGACGAAGCGTGGAACGTTTACGTTGACGGTGAAAGAGTCAGCGTCGAAAAGCTTATCGGCGGCGTTATAGGATTCGATATAACCCCCGGTGAGCACACGCTGAAGATGTATTACCGCCCTCGGGTGCTGACGCCCGGCATCATCATACAGATAGCGGGGCTTCTCGCCTTTGCGGGCTGCATCGTTTTCGAAGAAATGAGACGGAAAAAGCTTCTTGCAGACGGTATCGGCGTTTACAGCGACTATCCGGAACCGGAGGCACCCGACATTTCCGCCTTCGACATGGATTTCACGGAAACAGAAGCAGAAACAGCGCCCGAAACGGCTGAATCGCCCGAAATTACGGAAGAAACAGAAGAAAAGGAAGAAGATATATGATCTACTGTCTTACAGGTGAGCTCATCCACCTGGACGCGCTTTCCATGACTGCCGTCATCGACTGCGCGGGGGTGGGCTACAAGCTGACCGTCACCGGGAACACCCTTTCAAAGCTGAACGACCCGAATCTTTCGGACGTGGTGCGGCTCTACACTTACATGGCGGTCCGTGAGGACGCCGTGGAGCTTTTCGGTTTTTTTACCACGGAAGAGCTTGACCTCTTCAAGCTGCTCATCACGGTTTCCGGCGTGGGTCCCAAAGCGGGGATCTCCATTCTCTCCACGCTGACCCCCGAAGCGCTGGTCAACGCCATAGCAAGCGAGGATTCCCGTTCCATCGCGCAGGCTCCCGGTGTGGGCGCGAAGACGGCGGCAAGAATAGTTCTCGAGCTCCACGACAAGGTGGCGAAGTCCTATCTGGGAATGGCGCAGGCCGTTGCGAAAAAGCCCGTGGCAGGCTCGCCCGCGAAGGGCAATCTGTCGGATGCCCGCGATGCGCTCATCGTTTTAGGCTACTCGCGGCAGGAGGTTTCCTCTGCCCTCTCCGCAGTTGACCCGTCGAAGGATACAGAAGAGATCATAAGGGATGCGCTGGCGGTTTTGATGAGGTAAGTTGAAAAGCAATTAGAAGTTGAAAATTAGGAATTTGGAGTGAGGAGTGAGGAATTATGAATACCGTCAAATTCAAAAGCAAAAAGTTTGCTGTCAGAATTGTAAACCTTTACAAATTCCTATGTAATGATAAAAAAGAGTATGTGATGTCAAAGCAATTACTGCGCTGCGGAACAAGCATCGGTGCAAACATTGCGGAAAGTGACTGTGCCATCAGCCAAAAAGATTTTCTGTCTAAAGTTTACATTGCTTTCAAAGAAACAAATGAAACACTCTATTGGCTAGAATTGCTTTATGAAACTGATTATTTGACAAAACAGGAATATGTTTCTGTAAATAATGACTGTGAAGAAACAAAGAAATTGTTATCCTCAATTACAAAAACACTGAAGGCAAAACTGCAAACTCCTAACTCCTAACTCCTAATTTCATCACCGACCAATTTACAAACAAACGAGGAAATTTTATGCCGACATATACAGACTTTACAGACGATTTCGATTTCGAAAACAGAATAGTTGAGACATCCTACACGGAAGAGGACGCGGAGACGGAGATTTCTCTGCGGCCTCAGACTCTTGACGAATATATCGGTCAGGAAAAAGCAAAAGAGGAACTGAAAATATATATCGACGCCGCGAAAATGCGTGGCGAACCGCTTGACCATGTTCTTCTTTACGGCCCGCCCGGACTGGGTAAAACTACCCTTTCCGGCATCATCGCGTCGGAGCTGGGCGTCAATTTCCGCGTCACCTCCGGTCCTGCCATCGAGAAGCAGGGAGACCTGGCGGCAATACTTACCAATCTCGGTCAGGGAGATATTCTCTTTATCGACGAGATACACCGTCTCAACCGAAATATCGAGGAAATAATGTACCCCGCCATGGAGGACTTCTCCCTTGACATCATCATCGGAAAAGGCCCTGCGGCGAGAAGCATCCGTCTGCCTCTGCAGAAGTTCACACTGATCGGTGCGACCACCAGAGCAGGACAGATAACAACCCCTCTCCGTGACCGTTTCGGCGTGATTCTGCGCCTTGAGCTGTACACTCCCGAGGAGCTTTCACGGATCGTCAAGCGTTCCGCAGGAATTTTAGGCGTTGAGGTTGACGAGGAAGGCGCACTTGAGATCGCTTCCCGTTCCCGCGGTACCCCCCGAATCGCGAACCGTCTCTTAAAGCGTGTCCGTGACTACGCTCAGGTCAAGGCTGAAGGAGAAATTACCCTTCCCGTAGCACGGGCGGCTCTGAACTTACTAGAAATTGACGAACTGGGTCTTGACAATACCGACCGCAGAATGCTTGAAGCTATGATAAAATTCTACGGCGGCGGCCCCGTCGGCATCGAAACCCTTGCGGCAACAATTGGTGAAGAGGCTATCACCATTGAGGATGTTTTGGAGCCTTACCTTATGCAGATAGGTTTCCTCTCACGCACACCGAGAGGACGCTGTGTGACAAAGCTTGCCTACGATCACCTGAATATTCCCTATGCTCCACAGGCAGGCAAGGGAGAGCAGATGAGGATAGAATGATAGCCTTCCCCACTGGGGAAGGCAAATGTACCGCCGATTTCAATTTCCTACAGATGTTCGATATAAGCTTACAAGAAAATATGTTATACTCCTACCTATACACAACACATACACTTCACATTACTCTTTATTTTCCGGAGGAAATATGGTAAAGTATTCATGGCATAAAAGTGAAGTACCAGCGGATTTAGAAATAAAACAGGTGTACGGTATCGCTTTCTCCGAAGACAATCGAATACTTTTGAGGATTGAAGACGGTGACTATAAATTAACAGGCGGGAAACCGGAAAACGAGGAACGCTTTGAAGATACATTAAAAAGAGAATATAAAGAAGAATTAAACACAGAGCTTTATAACATTTATTATCTTGGCTATTTGTCGGTCGAAAGAAATAACAACCCACCTTATGCACAAGTGAGAATGATTGCAAAAATCAAAAGTATAAATCAAAAAAACTGTGATCCCGACAACGGAAAAACATACGGCAGAAAGCTGGTATGTCCATACAATGTAAAAAAATACTTAAAATATAGTGATGTTGCTGGCAATATGATGTTAGATGATGCAATAGCGGCGGCAAATGAAAATTATGATTTTTCGGTGTCGTGCACAGAAGAAATACTAATTTGATAATTTATAGATTATTATTAAATTTTTAACATAAACCATGGAGGAACTAAAAATGTTCAACTCACCCAAGCTTTCTCTCTCCGATCTTCTCGGACGTGAGTACACCCAGTCAGTAGCAAGAGCAAATGAGGCTCTCGGCGTTATGTCCTACGACGAAACAATGGCTATCGCCGACGAGAAGATCGACTTCTACCCTGCCGAAAAGCAGGCAAAGAATGACGAAATGCTCGCGAAGGTCGGCACTCAGATCATGCCCGCTTTCGTTGACGATACAAAGGGCGCGGCGACCAACGCTTTCGCTCACGCTACCAATACGAATCAGTCCCCCGTCACCGGATTCTGCAATTACAGAATAGGCGAGGACGGCAAGCTCTATCTTATCGGCAAGAGTGAGCATTACCACACCCCCCTCGGACACCGTTTCGACGGCTACAAGCTCATCGACAATGCGAGAAAAATGGGTATCATCAACGCCACCCACAACAACACCCGCGGTTACATAACAAGACTTATGGAAACTCGTCTGGTTCAGATGGCGAACGGTATCGAATGGGACGACAAGGCGGCAACAGACAAAGTTCTTGCATCCGAAGAACCCAAGGTACTGAACCGTGTCATCAACCTTGAGACCGGCTCTCTCGCCTGCGAGGCAGGTCTTAAAATGATGCTCGCCCGCTTCTACAAGCTTGACCCCACCTTCCCCGCTCCCAAATACGAGGGAAAGGTTCCCGTATTCTTCGTGATCGGCGACAAGAACGGCGGCATCGAGGGCAACTATCACGGCACCTGCGTTACCGCGCAGACCCTCCGCGGTCTCTGGCCCGACTTCAGAAGAATAGCAGACGAGGGCGATCTTTACAAGGTGGTTCCCGTTATGATCAATGACATCGCGGACTTTGAAGAAAAAATCAAGAAGTACAACACCGGCAAATATAAGACCGCAGGCTTCTCACACGAGATCATTCTTATGAACTACGGCGGGATCCGTCTTACGAAGGAATACCTGCAGGCGGCATACAAGCTCTGCCGTGAGTATGACACTCCATGCATGTGCGACGAGATCCAGTCCTGCATGTGGTACGAGGGCGCGTTCCTCTTCCGTCTGTACGGTCTTACCCCCGATTTCTCCATCGTAGGCAAGGGCTTCCCCGGCGGCGAATACCCCGCTTCCAAGATCATCACCACCGCTGAGATGGACACCTTGAATCAGTTCGGCGCGCTTGTTACCAACGGTCAGGAAGAGCTGGCAGCGCTTTCCTACATCATCACAATGGCATTCATGAAGGCCAACGGCGATAAGGTTGCCGAAATCGGTAAGAGATTCGAGGACGGCTTGAAGGCTATCCACGAGAAGTATCCCGACGTTATCCTCGACACCGAGGGCGAGGGACTTCTTGCAGCTCTCCATTTCCACACCGTTGACGATGCCGCAGGCTTTGCGAAGAAGATGAAGGGCGCCTGCATTGATGCTTCCGCTCAGATCTACAAGGCAAACTGCCTGCCCGCAATGCTCATGAAGCCTCCCGTGATCGCTTCCGAGGCTACGATCGACTACATTCTCGATACGATAGACAATCTCTTGGCGTAATGTATATTTTAGGACTTGACGTAGGTACTACCGGCACCAAGGCTCTCGTCATTGACGAAAAGGGTACGGTCATTGCCGGAGGCTACAAGGAATACGCTCTCAGAAGCGACGGCGTCCGGGTAACTCAGAACGCCAACCACTGGTGGGACGCGGCGGTCTTCGCCGTAAAAGAAGCCGCAAAGAATGTAAACAAAGAGGAAATCGTCGCTTTGAGCATGTCAACTCAGGCGGCAAGCATGTTCCCTGCTGAAAAAAACGGTGATCCCATATACGATGTCATAACGTGGATGGACTCCCGCTCGACGGGAGAGGCGAAGGTCCTTTCCGACCGTCTGGGCCCGGAAACCGTTTACAGAAAGACCGGCTGGCTTCCAAACGCGGTGCTTGACGCGGCAAAAATTATGTGGCTTAAAAATAACGAGCCGGATATTTTCGCGTCCGCCGACAAATTCATTTCCACCGTGGAATACATGAACATGAAGCTGTGCGGCCGCTGCGTCATTGACGAGACCAACGCCGCCATGCGTCAGCTCTTCAATATAGGAACAAGACGCTGGGACAGCGATATCCTCTCCTTTATCGGCATCACCGAGGACAGGCTGCCGGAGATAGCGCCCATAGGCTCGCCCGTGGGGAAGCTGACCGATGAGGCGGCAAAGGCTCTGGGACTGCCCGGATCTGTCACCGTTTACAACGGCGCCCACGACCAGTACTGCGCGACCCTTGGGTGCGGCGCTGTGAACGCCGGAGATATGCTTCTCGCCACGGGCACCACATGGGTGGTGCTGGGTGTGACCGACGGCATCCTTTACACAGACAACCACATCTGCCCGGGTATCCACCCGGCAGAGGGAAAATACGGCGCTCTCGCTTCTCTTGTCAGCGCCGGCAGTGCGCTTAACTGGTACAAGAAGATCATCGACGGCGACTTTAAGCTGATGGATGAAGAAGCTTCAAAGCGCCGGAAGAGTGCGGAAAATCTCTTCGTGCTTCCCTATCTGTGCGGTGCGGGTTTCCCCCACAACAGACCTGAAATGAGAGGCTCTATGTTCGGACTTGACGTAGGTCACGACAAATACGATATAGCTCTCGCTCTTATGGAGGGTGTGGCATTTGAAGCTGACACCGTACTTCGCCAGTTCGCGGAAAACGGCATGAACATCGGAAAGCTTATGATGACCGGAGGCGCCGCAAGAAGCCGTCTTTGGAGTGAGATCGTGGGCTACGTCACCGGCTGCGAGATCTACCGCATGAAAGAGCCTGAGACCTGCTGTATGGGCGCCGCCATGATCGCCGCTGTGGGCGCGGGGATATTCCCCGATTACGATGCCTGCCGCGCTTCCATGGTGAAAATGGAAAAGCTCTCCCTTCCCGACAGCGCCGCCTTTGACTTCTACCGCGAAAAGGGCGAGAAGTACAGGGAGCTTGTTGAAAAAGTAAAGAAGTTTTAAGATAAATTGTAGTTTAGCGAATAGCCTCCCTTAGTCCCGGAGGGACAAAGGGAGGGGGACCGAGACAGCGGTGGAGGGATTGTCCATCTGCACAACTTTTCTTATAGCATAAGCCTATCGATAT
>JAZLKW010000044.1:0-4499 GCA_045597805.1 Candidatus Avispirillum sp.
AATATCACTGCGGGATCGCTCAGCGATTCCGCTTTGCCGCTTCCGCTCTCTCGCGGCACATATCCGCCCACTTGGGAAGCTTCGCTATCCTCTCACTGAGATCCGTCATAAGCGTGGGAATGTCGATGCCCTGCGGGCACATGGCGGCGCAGGCACCGCATCCGAGACACTGATCGGGGCGCTTATCATCCGGAAGTGAGTCGATATACATGCCCGCGTTGAAATGAGGCTGATATTTCACGTCGTTGTATATGGCGATGAGCTTGGGAATGTCAAGCTCGAGCGGACATTCCGAACAGCAGTAGCGGCATCCGGTGCAGGGAACGGCGTCCTTGAGATACTCCGCCACCTCCATTACCGCCTGCCATTCGGCGTCACACAGAGGATCGGCCGCCGTAAACGTCGCAACATTGTCCTTCATCTGCTCCATGTTCGACATACCGCTGAGCACGGTGGTCACGCCGTCAAGCCCCAGAAAGAATCGGAATCCGAATGAAGCGTCGCTCATGCCGGGGCGAAGTGCCGCGAGCTTTGCCGACGCGCTTTCGGGAAGATGTGCCAGTTTTCCGCCTCGTACCGGCTCCATGACGAACACGGGGATCCCGGCCTCCTTCAGCATCTCGTACTTCTCACGGGCAGACTGCAGCGTCCAGTCAAGATAATTCATCTGTATCTGGCAGAATTCCATCTCGTCCCCGTGGCGCTCGATGAACCTTTTCAAGGTCTCCGGCTGTGCGTGAGAAGAAAATCCGAGGTGGCGTATTCTCCCCGCCTTTTTCTGTTCAAGAAGATAGTCAATGATGCCCCAACGCTCATCCTCGTAAGTCGCGACGGAGTCCTCGTAAATGTTATGTAAGAGGTAGAAATCGAAATAATCGACTCCGCACTTATCAAGCTGTTCTTCGAAAATCGCTTTTGCGTCATAGGAGTCCATAATCTGATGCCCGGGGAATTTGGTGGCGAGATTGAAGCTCTCCCTGGGATACTTTTTCAAAACACGTCCGATGACGCGCTCCGATTCGCCGCCGTGGTAGGGGTACGCGGTGTCAAAATAATTTACGCCGTGGGAAATGGCATATTCCGTCATCTCGGCGACCTTTTCCTCATCAATGGTCTTCGTGCCCTCGATAAGAGGCAGGCGCATGGTGCCGAACGCCAGCGCGGAAATCTTTTCACCCTGAAAATCGCGGTATATCATCTGATGTTCCTCCCGTTTGTTTTGTCTTTACTTGAATTATATAATATTTTTCTTTGCAAAACAAGCATTTTCCGTTTATTTGTGATACAATTAGTTGTAAGAAAACCGGAGGTATCATAATGAAATTTTACACCTCATCGAATACTCCCCGTCCCCGCCGCCTCTCAAAAGAAACGAGAGAGTGGGCATGGGAGTCCATGCACGGAAAATACGGCGACGAGGCGAGAAAAACCCCGAGTGTTTATATTCCCGAAACGAAGGAGAATATGTCTCTTTCCGAACGTCACCTTTCAATGAAATTCATTCGGGAGATCGCTGAAAAAGCACCCGTCAGAGTCTGCCCCGCGGAGCAGATATCCGGCTCGGCGACTCTCGGTGACGCCATAAATCACCGGATGCCGGCGGCACGCGGCGAGCTGTATTTTTTCAGCATCAGCCACCTGACCGTCAACTATGAGAGAACGCTCCGTGAAGGCGTCGATTCTTACGACAGACAGATAAAGGCGGAGCTGCGAAAAGATGACCTGACGGAGGAGGAGCGCGACTATCTTCTCTCCCTTGAAAACGCCGTTGATGCTTTCCGCATCTGGCACGGACGGTACCTGGAAGCAACAAAGGATACAAAGCCCGAAATATACGAACGGCTCCTGCAGGTGCCCTTTTCCCCCGCAAGAAATTTCAAGGAAGCGGTGCAGGCGATATGGTTCGAGTTCGCATTTCTCCGTCTCTGCGGCAACTGGCCGGGTTTCGGCAGGATAGACGTGCTTCTGGGCGATTATCTTCGCGCCGACCTCAAAGCAAAAAGGATAACCATCCCCGAGGCAAGAGAGTTTTTTGCATCGTTCTTCATTAAGGGATGCGAGTGGATAGAGTCCGACACGCCCCCCGCCACGGGTGACGCACAGCACTATCAGAACATAATTCTCGGCGGCACCGACAAAAACGGAGAGGACGTCACCAACGAGGTCACGTATCTTGTGCTCGATATCATCGAGGAAACGGGTATCTCCGACTTCCCGGTTTCCGTCCGCCTCCATCCCGGAACGCCCGAAAAGCTGCTCCGTAAATGCGCGGGAGTCGTGCGTCACGGCGGCGGCGTGGTGGCGTTTTACAGCGAGCCCACCGTCTTTGCGGCTATGAAAAAAGCGGGTTATCCCGAGGACGAAGTGTATAAATTCGCCAACGACGGCTGCTGGGAGACCCAGCTCCCCGGAGAGACCAATTTCGCATATATGCCCTTTGACTCACTGCAGGTCTTTGACCGCGTAATGAATATTGACGGGGATACGTGCCCCGATTTCGCATCCTATGAGGAGCTGTACAGCGCATTCACCGAAGAACTGGAAAAAGAACTCTGTGAGATCGCCGATTTCCATCTGGGACACCATTTCGTGCTCCGTGACGGCAGTTTCCATCACGGCGGCTGGTATGTTAAGCACACTCCTGTCGTTGATATTTTTGAGGACGGCTGTATAGAAAACAGACGGTCTTACGAGGACGTGGGCCCCAATTACATGGTGCGTTCCCCCCATATCGGCGGCGCGCCGGACGTGGCAAATTCTCTCCACGCAATAGAGGAGCTTGTGTTTCGCCGTAAAATGCTCACGTTCCCGGAACTCCGGCAGATCCTCAAAAACAACTGGGAGGGCGAGGAAACGCTCCGTCAGTTCGTAAAGAATAAGATCACCTATTACGGCAACGACGATGACGAGGCGGATTCGTATTTTGTCCGTATTGTCGCCGATTTTGCCCGCCTTACAAAGAAAGTCAAGGCGGAGAAATATCCCGACCATCCCATAAAGTTCGTGCCCGGAATCAGCACCTTCGGGCGGCAGATAAACTGGCTCCCGAACCGCCGTGCCACCGCATTCGGCGCGAAGCATGACGAAATACTCGCTCCCAACGCCTCTCCCACACCCGGCACGGATATCGCAGGAGTTACTGCGCTGATAAAGTCATACTGCAAGGCGGACCTCACCGAGATGACCACAGGCGCCGCCCTTGACGTCAAGGTCTTCCCGGAGACCGTGGCGGGTGAGGACGGAATAAACGTGCTCTGCGCGCTCTTCCGCGGGTTCGTGGAATTAGGCGGCTATTTCGTGCAGATAGACTCTATGGACAAAAACGCCCTGATAGAGGCGAGAAAGCACCCGAAGGACTATAAGACCCTGTCGGTCCGTGTTTCCGGATGGAACGCCAGATTCGTGACCCTCGAGGAAAAGTGGCAGGACATGATAATCGAGCGGTCTGCACATTAAAATATGAAAACGGAAATAACTAAAATACAACGGTTTTCCACCCACGACGGCGACGGCGTGCGCACCACGGTGTTTTTCCGCGGATGCCCGCTTCATTGCTGGTGGTGTCATAACCCGGAGACGGCAAACGGCGCACCGAAATTTTACTATACGGACGAAAGCTGTATAGGCTGCGGCGCGTGCGCCACCGTATGCGAAAACGGCGTGCATAAGATAGAAGAAACGCACACCGTTGACAGAACGAAATGCATTGGATGCCTGAAATGTGCCGGAGTCTGTCCCGCGGGTGCCATAGAAGAGTGCTCGCGCATGATGGAAACGGACGAGATCATGGAAACGGTGCTTCTCGACCGTCCCTTTTACGGCAAGGACGGCGGCATAACTCTGTCCGGCGGCGAGCCCATGGCACAGCCCGAGGCGGCGATATCGCTCCTCACGGCGGCAAAAGAGCAGGGCATCACCACCGCGATCGAGACCTCCGGCGCTTTCCCCGGAAAACATATAAGACAATTGTCTAAAATATGTGATCTTTTCCTCTGGGATATAAAGGACGGGGACGCGGAAAGACTTAAAAAGAATACCGGCGCCGACCTTTCGATAATCCTTGAAAACCTGTACGCCGCAGACGCTCACGGGTGTAAAACCGAGCTGAGATGTATCATGATCCGCGGCGTGAACATGGATGAAGAAAGTATTTTGGCAATTGCCGAAATTTATAAGAAATTATCAAACTGCCGCGGCGTGAAATTGCTGCCCTATCACCCCTACGGCTCGTCTAAAAATCTCCGTCTGGGGGTGGACGTGTGTTCGGATAAAAAATATATTCCCACGAAATCCGATCTTGCGGCGGCAAAGAAGCGCTTCCGCGAGCTCGGCGCCGTAGTGATTGAGTGAGAAGTTGTAGTTTGGCGAGATGCCTTCCCTGGTAAGGGAAGGGGGACCGCTTGCGGTGGATGAGTCGTCTGCTGAAAGTCAAAGGCTTATCTCTGTACGTTATGCTGACACGGTACGAACTCATCCGACAAAAGCCGGGGGAGATTCCG
>JAZLKW010000045.1:0-17823 GCA_045597805.1 Candidatus Avispirillum sp.
GCGGCGTGCGATATTACGCCCGCGCCCGGAGACAATAAGGTCTGCTACGATATACCTTCCGACGATTCGAGACTCTTCGGATCATAATTGCCAATATACAGCCCCCGCCGAACGGCAGGGGCTGTTCGCAATATTTACAGCACTTTTGCGCTTCCCCGCGGGACGGCGCGGCAGTATAAAATATGAAGGAAATCACGAAAACGGAATACAGATACAGGATTGGAGGCGTCACCTTTTCGCTTTCCGCACCGGAATTTTCGGAGCCGGAAGAGCTTCGCGTTTTCCGGAGCACGGCGGAGCCGGAGGTATTCTTTGACGTCTCTTTTGCCGACCTTGCCGGAGTCCCGTCAGGTAACGGCAGAGTATTCTGCGACGAGCGCGGCGGCGGTGTCTATGTGACGGAAACCGTTTCCGGCTCCCGACACGGGATCCTTGTGGATAATTCCTACCGTGAGCTGTTCGGAGCGGCGCTGGTGCTGAAAATACTCGATCTCCCCGGAGAATTACTTCGGCGCGGAGGGATCTTTCTCCATGCATCCTTCGTCTCGGCGAAGGGCGGCGCCGTCCTCTTCACAGGGAAAAAACAGATAGGGAAATCCACCCAGGCTGCGCTCTGGGAAAAGTACAGGGGAGCCGAGACCGTCAATGGCGACAGAGCCCTCCTGCGAAAAGAAAACGGTGTCTGGCGTGCGTGGGGCTCTCCCTATTGCGGCACCTCGGGCATATGTAAAAGCGCAGACCTCCCCGTCCGTGCCGTGGTCCTGCTGTCGCAGGCGAAGTGTTCGTCGGCAGATATTGCCTCCGGCAGAGAAGCACTTGCCGCGCTCCTTGACGGATGCTCGTACGATACGGGAGATAAACGGCAGACGGAGCGCCTCCTCGATATATGCGGGGAGATAATAGCTTCCGTTCCATTTTATAAACTGTCCTGCCTGCCGGACGAAAGCGCGGTGCGGGCACTGGAGAATATGTTATGAGCACAGATAAAACACCCCGTCCCGTGACCGCGGAGCCCATAACGGCGACGTACCTCAATAAAAAGGGTATCGCTCTGGGGCTTCCCATAAACGGTACATTTGAGCTGACGAGCCGCTGCAATTTCAACTGCAGGATGTGTTATATACATAACAGTAACGCGAAGGAACCTGAAAAAGACGAGATCCCGGCAGAAAAGCTTATCGCTCTCGCAAAAGAGGCGAGAGATATGGGCATGATGTTCCTGCTGCTCACGGGCGGCGAGCCCATGCTTCGGCGCGACTTCACGGAGATATATACCGAGATCGTAAAGATGGGCGTCCTCGTTTCGGTAAATACGAACGCTTCTCTGTATAACGAGGAGATCAGAGCCGCGTTCAATAAATATCCTCCCTCAAGAATAAACGTAACACTCTACGGCGGGTCGGAGGAAACCTACCGTAACCTCTGCGGGAACGCGTCCTTTGAAAAGGTGAGAGAAAACCTCGTTTCCATGAAGAACGACGGACTGCAGGTCAGACTGAACGTGATGCTCACACCCTATAACTGCGGCGATATGGAGAAAATATCAGCGATCGCCGACAGCATTGGGCTGCAGACCAAGGCGTCTTCCTATATGTATCCCCCCGTACGGTGCGACGGGTGTGTGGGAAAGAACGATGCCCGCTTCAGCCCCGAAGAGGCGGGAGAGGTCATCGCCCGGTGGAACGCTCTGCGCGATACGGAGGAAATGACCCTCAGAAAAGAGCAGCTTATCCTTGAGAGGAAAAACGCGGGCCTCGCGGATAACTGTACCGATCCCGAGCAGGAGGGAGTCTCCTGCCGTGCCGGCAGAAGCAGCTTCTGGCTTACCTGGGACGGGAAGATGCTTCCCTGCGGTACTATGGATACAGAGCCGTCATATCCCTTCCGAACGGGCTTTGAGACGGCTTGGCGCGAGGTCAGGGAGAGAACGGCGAAAATCAGACTGCCTAAAGAATGTGCCGGGTGCCCGGACAGACAGAACTGCTCGGTGTGCGCTTCGTCCTGTAAGTGCGAGACCGGGGCGTTCGACGGAAAACCTGAGTACGTCTGCGCCATGATAAAAAGCATGATGGAAGAAACGGTGAAGATCGCCGGAAAAACAGAGAAAAATGAAGATAAAGCTTGAATTTGTAAAGAGAACCATCGCCGACGAGACTTTTCTGGTCCCCATTGGCGAGACCGTGAAAAAATACAGCGGACTGTTCGCCCTCAACGAAGTGGGCGCTTTCATATGGGATAAGCTGGAGGATGCCGAAACCGATGCTGACGTGGTAGACGCGGTGCTCTCCGAGTACGATGTTGACCGCGATACCGCGGAGGCCGATACCGCGGAGTTCCTCGGAAAGCTCCGGGAAATGAATATCATCTGACAGAGGGTGAAAAAATGAAGCCTTTCAAAAATAAGATATGGCTCGCTTCTCCCACCATGCACGGCGAGGAGCTGAAATACATGACTCTCGCCTATGACACCAACTGGATGTCCACCGTGGGCGAGAATATAAACGAGATAGAGCGCGGGGTGGCACAGAAGCTGGGCGTGGGATACGCGGCGGCACTCTGCTCCGGTACCGCGTCGCTTCATCTGGCGGTGAAGCTGGCGGCGGAAAAACTCTACGGCAGGGCACAGCACGGCGAAAAGTCCCTTCGCGGACACAGAGTATTCTGCTCCGATATGACCTTCAGCGCTACCGTCAACCCCGTAGTCTATGAGGACGGTATTCCCGTATTCATCGACACGGAGAGAGATACCTGGAATATGGACCCCGCGTCTCTTGAAAAGGCGTTCGAGCTCTACCCCGAAGTGAAGCTGATAGTCATCGCGCACCTGTACGGCACTCCCGGAAAAATAGACAGGATAAGAGAGATAGCAGACCGCCACGGCGCTCTTATAGTGGAGGACGCGGCGGAATCCCTGGGCGCGACCCGTAAGGGTATTCAGACGGGCTCATTCGGCGATTTCGGCTGTATTTCCTTTAACGGAAACAAGATAATAACCGGCTCCATGGGCGGAATGTTCCTGACGAACAGCCGCGAGGACGCTGACAGAGTCCGCAAGTGGTCTACCCAGAGCCGCGATAACGCTCCCTGGTATCAGCATACCGACCTGGGCTTCAATTACCGTATGAGCAACGTCACCGCGGGCGTAGTCCGCGGACAGCTGCCCTACCTTGAGGAGCATATAGCGAAGAAAAAAGCGATATACGAGAGATATAAAAAGGGCTTCGAGGGGCTTCCCGTCACGATGAATCCCCACAGCGAGGACTCCGAGCCCAACTACTGGCTCTCCTGCATGCTGATAGACCGGGACGCCATGGAACCTCAGACAAGAGACGATCTGACGGCGGCCTATACCGCGGAGAGAGGCAAGTCCTGCCCCACCGAGATCCTTGAAACGATGGCAGAGTATAATGCGGAGGGCAGACCTATATGGAAGCCCATGCATAAGCAGCCCATCTTTGAAAACAACGGTTTCGTGTCCGTCTCCGGCGACGTCAGCACAGACATATTCGAAAGAGGTCTCTGCCTGCCGTCGGATATAAAGATGACTGCGGAGGAGCAGGACGCGGTGATAGAGATAATAAGAAGCTGCTTTAAGTGAGAAACGGAGATAAAATGAGCGCAAAGCCGAAAGGCACCTACGAAAAATACATAAAACGTCCGCTGGACGTGCTGTGCGGCGTGCTTGCCTTAGTTCTGTTCTGCTGGCTGTATGCCGTGATCGCAGTACTCGTCCGGGTAAAGCTGGGCTCTCCGGTCCTGTTCACGCAGGAACGCCCCGGAAAGGACGAGAAGATATTCCGCCTGTATAAGTTCCGCACCATGACCGACGAGCGGGACGAAAAGGGCGAGCTTTTGCCCGACGAGGTGAGGCTGACCCGCTTCGGGAAAATGCTCCGTTCCACGAGCCTTGACGAGCTGCCGGAGGTCTTCAATATCATAAAGGGCGACATGAGCATAATAGGCCCCCGCCCGCTGCTGGTCTCCTACCTGCCGTGGTACACGGAAGAGGAAAAAAAGCGTCACGACGTGCGTCCCGGTCTTTCCGGGCTTGCGCAGGTCAATGGCAGAAATTTCGTGGGGTGGGATAAAAGACTTGCCTTTGATCTTCAGTACGTTGAAAATATCACTTTTGCGGGTGATCTGAAAATAGTACTTATGACCGTTCTCAAAATGGTCAAAAAACAGGATATTGCAGTAGATACCAATAAAGTTGAGCCTAACTTTGCCGAGGAAAGAAAGGCAAAAGCGGCGCGTGAAATGAGCGAAAACAAATGAACGTTTTAATTCTCAGCGCGGGAACGCGCAATAAAGTGGTGCAGTATTTCAGAAAAGCGCTTGAGGGAAAGGGCAGCGTCATAGCAGCCGATATGAGCCCCCTCGCACCCGCTCTGTATGAGGCGGACAGGTTTTATCTGGTCCCGTCCATGACGGATCCCGGATACATTGACGAAATACTGAAGATCTGCGAAAAGGAAAATATCACGGGAGTTCTGTCCCTTATCGACCCGGAGCTTTCCCTGCTCGCCGAAAACAGCGAAAGATTCAGAAACGCCGGCGTGACGGTCATCGGCTCAGACTACGACCTGTGCGAAACGGCGCTCGACAAATACCGTATGTACGAATGGCTCACCGCCCACGGCTATAAGTGCGCGAGATCGTACGTCTCAAAGGAAGAGTTTTACCGTGACGCCGAAGCGGGTAAGATCACCTATCCCGTGTTCGTGAAGCCCGTGCGCGGCAGTGCCAGCATCGCCATATCAAAGGTCTGTGATAAGGAGACCGTCGAGCTGCTGTTTTCCCATGACGACGGGCTCATGATCCAGGAATTTCTCTGCGGCACGGAGATAGGTGCCGACGTGTATATAGATATGCTGTCCGGCGAGGTCGTCTCGGTCTTCACGAAAAAGAAGCTGAAGATGAGAGCGGGAGAAACGGATAAGGCGGTCTCCTTCAAGGACGAAAAGCTGTTCGCGCTCATAGAACGCTTCGCTGTCGAGGCGGGATACAGAGGGCAGATAGATATAGATATCTTCGATATAGACGGAGAGTATTACATCTCCGAGGTAAACCCCCGCTTCGGCGGCGGCTATCCTCACGCCTATGAGTGCGGCGCGGACCATATGAAGCTCATCGTCAATAATCTCGAGGGAAATGCAAACGAAAAGAATATCGGCGCCTATAAAGAGGGCGTCTATATGATGAAATACAACGAGGTCATGATAAAGTGAAAAAGATCTGTTTTATCACGACTATTCCGTCGACCGTCGAATCCTTTATCCTCCGCACCGCGGAATATATCCACGAAAACACCGATTGGGATATAAGCATAATATGCAGCGGCGATGAGGACTTCGAAAAGAAGCTGCCGGAGTATATCCGTTTCTTCCCCGTAAAGATGGAGCGGGGCATCAGCCTTTCCGGTGTCTTTGCCATGCTCCGTATGCTGAAGATATTCAGAAAAGAAAAATTCGACCTGATCCAGTATTCCACCCCCAACGCGTCGCTGTATGCCTCCCTCGCGGGAAAGCTTGCGGGCGTTCCCGTACGGCTCTACTGCCAGTGGGGAATGGTCTTCGTAGGCTTCGAGGGGCTGAAAAGGAAAGTATTCCGTGCGGAGGAAAAGCTGGTCTGCTCCCTTTCCGCAAAGATAGAGCCGGACAGCAAAAGCAACCTGGAATTTGCCGTGTCCGAGGGGCTGTATCCGAGGGAAAAGGGTAAGGTCATATTCAACGGAAGCGCCTGCGGCGTCGATCTTTCGAAATTCGATATTACAAAGAAAGACGATTACCGCGCCGAGGTGCGAAAAGAACGTAATATCCCGGACGATGCCTTCGTATTCGGTTTCGTCGGCAGGATAACCCGCGATAAGGGCATAAACGAGCTGCTCCGTGCTTACTTCGAGCTGCGGGAAAATAACGAAAATACGTATCTCATGCTGGTGGGCAGACCCGAAGCGGACGAGACGGTGTCTGCGGAGCTCCGTTCGAGAGCGGAAAGCGACGAAAAGGTCATTTTCACAGGATATACCGACGTGGTAGAGCGCTATCTTTCCGCTATGGACTGCTATTTGCTCCCCAGTTACCGCGAGGGCTTCGGTATGGGCGTGATAGAGGCGGAGGCAATGGGCGTCCCCGTTATCGTAACGGATATCCCCGGCCCCACGGACGCCATGCGCGACGGCGAGACGGGTACCGTCGTTCCCAAAAAGGACGTCGCGGCGCTGAAAAGCGCAATGGAAAAAATCATGAGCTCGCCGGAAGACGCCGGAAAATACGGCGCGGCGGGAGTAAAGCTCGTACGAGAGTGCTTTGAGCAGAGGGATCTCTTCGGACATATCCTCGAAGACAGACGCGAGCTTCTTAAGGAGTAAAAAATGGATTTTCGGGTATCGGTCATAATGGGCATATATAACTGCGAAAAAACACTTCCGGCGGCGCTGGACTCGCTTTTCGCGCAGACCTTTACGGGTTGGAAGCTCATTATGTGCGACGACGGCTCCGCCGACGGAACGTATGCCGCCGCGGAAGAATACCGGCTGAAATACCCCGAAAAGATCATTCTCATTAAAAACGAAAAGAACGAGGGGCTGAACTGTACCCTCAACCGCTGTCTCGCTCTCGCCGATACGGAATACGTGGCGAGAATGGACGGCGACGATTTATCACTTCCCGAAAGGTTTGAAAAAGAGATCGACTTTCTGGACGGTCATCCGGAATACGATATCGTCAGCTGTCCCATGATATACTTCGACGAAAACGGAGATTTCATGCAGAGCAGCGAGAGGGGCGAGCCGACACCCTCCGATTACGTCCGCGGTACACCCTTCAGCCATGCCCCCTGCATGGTAAGACGTGCGGCGATGACAGAGCAGGGAGGCTACACGGAGGCTGAAAACAGACTGAGAGTCGAGGACTGGGACCTGTGGGTACGTCTCCGCGAGGCGGGACACAGAGGGTATAACCTCTCCGAGCCGCTCTATAAAATGCGGGACGACAGAGCGGCGAAGAAGCGCAGAAAGCTGAAATACCGCATGAACGAAGCCTCGGTCATCGCATCGGCTGTGAAAAAGCTGAAGCTTTCCCCCGTAAATTATGTGCGCTGTCTGCGCCCGGTCCTTGTGGGGCTTCTCCCCGGCGGGTTCTATAACGTGCTCCATAAGCTGAAAAAGCAGGTGAAGAAATGATCCCGAAAAAAATACATTACTGCTGGTTCGGCGGAAATCCTCTGCCGGAATCGGCGAAAAAATGCATCGCGTCCTGGAGAAAGTTCTTTCCCGACTGCGAGATCGTGGAGTGGAACGAGGAAAACTATGACGTGAACGCCATGGCCTATACCGCCGAGGCGTATAAGGCGAAGAAATACGCCTTCGTCAGCGACGTGGCGAGATTCGAGATACTTTACCGCGAGGGCGGCGTGTATTTTGACACCGACGTGGAGGTCATTCGTCCCTTTGACGATATACTTGAACGCGGCGCCTTCATGGGCTGCGAGCGTGACGGCGGGACCGGAGAAATATCCGTTAACCCCGGGCTCGGTATCGCCGCACCTTCGGGGCTTCCTCTTTACCGGGACATCATAGAATACTACCGCACGCAGAAGTTCCTCGACGAGGACGGGCGTCCCAATACCGAGACGGTGGTCGTGCGGGTGACGGGGCTTCTCAAAGCAGCCGGCCTTGAAGATATAAAAGGAATACAGACAGTGGGTGACATAACCGTGTACCCCAAGGAGTATTTCAACCCGCTGGACAGCAATACGGGCAAAATCGAAAAAACGGAAAACACCCGCTCCGTCCATCTCTATTCCATGACGTGGCTTTCGGGCCCGCAGCGGCTCAGGAGCCGCCTGACCCGTCCGTTCCACAGACTTTTCGGAGAAGACTGCTTCTCCTTTCTGAAAAAATAGTATTATCCGGGGGTACCGATGAAACTGACCGTCTTCACACCGACGTATAACAGAGCGAAAATGCTCGGAAGGGTTTACGGGAGTCTTCTCTCGCAGACCGTTTTCGACTTTGAATGGCTCATCATCGACGACGGCTCGGAGGACGAAACCGGGGAGACGGTAAAAGATTTTTCGCAGGATAAATTCCCCATCCGGTATATAAAGCAGGAAAACGGCGGAAAGCACCGCGCTCATAACAGAGCGCTCACCGAAGCGCGGGGCGAGTACTTTTTCTGTCTTGATTCCGACGATATGCTGTCACCCGATGCCGCAGAGAAAATCGTTTCGGCGGCGGGAGAAGAAGATATCATGATAGCATATAAGAAAACGGAGGACGGAAAGCTGCTGAGCACCCCGTTCCCGGAAACGGAAATATCCTCCTTCGCCGGCCTTTCGGATGCCGGAATTTCGGGCGAGTTTACCATAATATTCAAAACCGCTTTTGCGAGAGCAAATCCTTTTCCCGAATTTGACGGGGAAAAATTTCTTACCGAGGCGGTCCTTTACGACAGGATGAGGGATACTGCCGCCCGTCTTCTGCCGCACCCCGTGACCGTATGCGAGTATATGGCGGACGGGCTGTCGGAAAATCTGAACAGGATAATGAAAGATAACCCCGCAGGGTACTGCCTCTATTTCATGCAGAGGATAGATATGCAGAAAAGCATGAGGGCGAGGCTCATTGCGGCGGGAAAATATAACTGCTTCTGCTCCTTTGCGGGAGAGAAGAAAAGCGAATACGGCGGAGAGCACCGGGCGGCGGCCGCGTCTGCGCGCCCGCTGGGATGGCTCTTTCGTTTGTACTACAAGTGTCTGAGAGGTTTCTGATAAATAATGAGTACGATCTTCTGCGTGGGGATCATGGCTTTTCTGTGGATAGTGAACCTGTTCACGGGAACCGGTCTTGATTCCGTTTATCACGTAACCGAATATACGAAATACGCGGTGCTGATCCTGTGCGCTCTGTATCTTATAGTGCGCCGCGGCAGGCTCCGCGGGGATCGCACTTACAGGCGAGGCACACTTGCGATTGTCGTTATGATACTTTCGTTTGCTGTCAGCACCCTCCTTGCCGGCAACGGTCTGCAGGCGTTCGATTATCTGTGGGTTTTCGGCGTGGTGTATCTTCTTTCCATGATCGGGTATGATGACAGGGTAATAAGGTGGACGGGAATAATATACGGTGCCGCCGGCATCGTGACTCTCTATATGTACAATTACGGCACCGTATTCAGCGGATGGAATGAAAATTCCATCGCAATGCTTGGCCTCCACAGCTTTCTCGTCATGCTTATCGCGTTTTTTGATAAGTCCATACGAAGCAACAAGCTGATAGTTTTGGCGGCAACGGTCATTTATATGGTGCTGATCTGGGCCACCAGCTCCCGCTCGGGAATACTGTTCCTCCTCATCAGCACCCTGCTGACGATGAACATTCTGCCCCGCAGAACGGTGTATGAGAATAAAATCGTAATTTTTCTGTGTCTGAGCATACCGCTGATTGTAGCCGTATTTACGGCAGCAGTATCTCATCTGGATATAGTGAATTCTCTTAACGCATGGAGCCTCAGACGGTTCAGCAAGCCCATTTTCAACGGGCGTGACGATCTATGGAACGAGGGCTTTGTAAGACTTTGGGAAAACCTGTTGCTCGGCACAGGATCGTTAAATATGAGAACGTGGCATAACAGCGCCATAACCTGCCTTACGGCATACGGTCTGTTCGGCTACTGTTCGTGGTATATGTCTTTCAAGGGCATCCTCGACAAGGCGGACGGATATACGGAGGATCCGTACGTTCAGGGCTGTGTCGTCAGCTTTCTGGTGCTGTTCGCACAGCAGTCCGTCGAGCTGGGACTGATATCCACCACACCGAGCCTTATAGCGTATGTTATCCTGGGACTTCTTCTCGGAAGAATAAGATATTTAAGCGGGCTGACGGAAGAAATGACGAACGAGGATTGACCTGATGAGAATAATAATGCCTACCTTCGAGCGGATAGAATGGATGCCGCCCACCATAGACCTTCTCAGGAAGCTTGATGCGATGGGACACCACGTGGTGTGTATCACCCTTTATCCCGACGAGTATCTTCTGTCCCTCGGGCTCGAAAACGTGGATAACGTGGCTCTTTCTCCCAATGAAAGATCGCTGCAAAATCTCATACCTTACATAAAAGGCGTTTCGGGCGTCCTTTTCCGTATTGACAACGTCAGAAAGAAACTCGTCGGCAGGAAGCTTAAAAAGGCCGTCGCCAAAGAGCTTGAACAGGGCGGTGTTCTGTGGGTGGTCAATGAGATGACTGCCATGGTGGCGGGTACCTCGTTTCTGAAAAACAGAAAGTATGCTTTCACGGTCTATGAGCTCCACGAAAAGAAGCTGCTCTGCGATAACGTGAGAAGAGCGGCAAAGGGCGCCGGGCTTGTTATAGTGCCTCAGGCACAGAGAGCAAAGATCATGAAAGAACGGTACGAACTGCGGGAGACACCCGTGGTCCTCCCCAATAAATCGAGAATAGAGGAAAGCGAAGCTCTCAGCGCAGAAGCCCGGAACGCGATAAAGCTTCTTTGCGATGAAAAAGAAAAAGGCACCTTTACGGTGTTGTATATGGGTGGAATCAACCCCGAAAGACCGCTTGAAGGCTTCCTTGACGCGATCTCGGACCGACCCGGATATAAGCTTGCCGTCATGGGAAGAAAGAGCCCCTACCTCGATTTGCTGACGGAGAAATACGGGGATAAGATCCTGTATACGGGCGCGTTTCCCCCGCCGGAGCACCTTGCCGTGGCAAAGCACGCTGACGCGGGCCTTTTGAATTACGTTTCTCTCAGCAAAAAGCAGAGCCTCAACGCTCTGTACTGCGCCCCCAATAAGATATTCGAGTACACCGGCCTGGGACTTCCAGTGATAGGCAACGACATTCCCGGGCTCAGATATGAAATAGAGAATTCCCGGTGCGGCAGAGTGGTGGATTATTCCGATAAATCTTCCGTGATGAACGCGCTCGAGGATATCCGCGCCGATTACGACGGATATTCCGAAAGGGCGCGGGCATACTACGCCGCAACGGACACGGACGAAATATTGAAAGAGATACTTGAGCAGCTGCAGACGATGTAAAGGAAAGGAGAAAAGGATGCCGAAGATAAGTGTCGTTATGCCCGCGTACAACGCGGAAAAATATATAGCGGAAGCGATAGAAAGCATCCTTTCCCAGACCTTTCGCGATTTTGAATTCATAATAATCAACGACGGCTCAACGGACAGAACGAAGGAGATCATCCTGTCGTTCGGAGACGCGCGCATAGTGTATCTGGAAAACGAAAAGAACCTCGGCATCGTCGAGACCCTCAACCGGGGACTCGACGCGGCAAGAGGAGAATATATCGCCCGCATGGACGCCGATGACGCCGCCATGCCGGAAAGATTCGAAAAGCAGCTCGCCTATATGGAGAAGCACCCGGAGGTCGGCGTTCTCGGCTGCGGGATACGGATTTTCGGAGAGGGGACTTTTGAGCATGACAGAACGTTTTCCACGTCATCTGAGGACCTGCAGGCAGAACTGCTGTTCAGCTCCTGTATGGCGCATCCCTCTGTCATGATAAGGCGTGCGGCTCTCGGAGATATCCGATACGAAAAAGAATTTGCAGGCGCTGAGGACTATCTTATGTGGTGGAGGCTTGCGCAAAGGTGCTCTCTGTCCACCCTCCCCGAAGTGCTGCAGAAATACAGGATACACGGCGGGCAAATTACAGCCGATAAGAGCGAGAAATACAGAAAACTCATTTCTGATCTTCTCGGGCTTCGCCTTTCCGATATAGGTTTTTCACCCGATGAAAAGGGCAGAGCGGTTCTTTTCACATACTGCCTGGGAGAAACGGAAAGCTTTGACGAGAACGATGCCGCGGCATTTTGCGGCGTCCTCGCCGATATACTGCACCTCAACAAAAACACGGGATTTTTCGGTGCTGCCGCACTTCACAGAACAGTCGGAGGTGCCGTGCTGAACGCTGCCGGGCACCTTGACGCGAACGCTAAAAAGAAGACGGTGCGCCTTGCTTCAAGGGATGGACTGCTTCCGGTAAAGACGAGGATAGGCATGCTGGTGCGGAAAGCTTTTCGGAGGTGAAATCATGTTCATGATACGAAAAATCAGAAACGCGATAACCAAGGCGAAAGAGTACGAAAAAAAGAAGAAGCTTCGCCGCACCCTGAAGACCCGGGAGTTTTCCATCATATCAAACAACTGCTGGGGAAGTTTTATTTATCAGAAATACGGGATCCGATACCAGTCTCCGACTGTCGGGCTCTTTATCAAAGGTCACGATTTTGTAAAATTCTGTGCGGACCTTGACCGTTATCTTTCATACGGGCTGTGCTTCATCCCGTGGGAGGAATCTACACTGTACCCGGAGATCCGGGATGAAAAGAGGTATCCCATAGCAAAGCTCGGGGATATCGAGGTGTATTTTATGCACTACGCTTCGGAGGAAGAAGCGAGAGAAAAGTGGACACGCAGGGCATCAAGGCTTTGCCGCGATAAAATGATATATAAGCTGTCACAGCGTGAGGGGTGCTCGAAAGAGGACGTGGAGGCATTCCTCAGCCTACCGCTGAAAAACAAAGTATGCTTTGCTTACGATCCCCTGCCGGGCGCCGTACACGTGCCGGAACTCAGCGGATTTTCCGGTGACGAGCAGCCGATAGTTGAGAAATATTTCGATGAAAAAGAGCTGATAAACAGCCTGTGAGGACTATGGCAAAAGTATCTGTTATCATTCCCGTATATAACGTGAGTGAATATCTGCCGAAGTCGGTGGAGTCCGCCCTGAAACAGACCGAAAGAGACATCGAGGTCATTCTGGTGGACGACGGTTCCACGGATATAAGCGGCACGGTCTGTGATCTGTACGCTAATAGAGACGGACGGGTCCGTGTCATACATAAGGAAAACGGAGGTCTTTCCTCTGCAAGAAATGCCGGTACGGCGGCGGCAACGGGTGAATACGTCATGTTTCTCGACGGCGACGATCATCTCCGTGAGGATGCCGTGGAAAAGTGTCTCGGTGCCATGACAGACCACCCCTGTGATTTCGTACAGTTTTTGTACCGGGAGGTCACGGCGGATGAAATACCCGAAAAGACCGCGGACATCAGGGAGATATATACGGCAAACACCCCCCGGGAACAGTTTGAAAACCTGTATAGGCTAGGCGGAACGGCGGCATCGTGCGCTACGAAATTCATGTGTCGCCTTCTTGCTTTGGAAATACCTTTTGAGAACGTACGTCATGAGGACGAGATGTGGTGTACCAGAGCATTTTCCCGAGGCGTTACGGTCACGTACCTTCCCGAAGAGCTGTATTATTATGTAATGCGCGAGGACAGTATTGTCCACGGCAAGTTCTCACGGAGCAGCCTCGATATTTTCCGTGTGCGCGAGGAAAGAGAAAGCACACTGCGGGCACTGGGTCTGGAAAACCTGTTCGGGAAAGAGTATGCCCACCTTTTCGGAGCGGTGGTCCGCCTTTACGGAGGAGCGCGGGCAGCGGGCGATAAATATGCTGTTGGCGAAATCCGCCGAGTATATGAAAAACACAAAAAAGAAATTGCGGAATATGCAGACCTCCACGGAAAATATAAACTTCTTGAACTTGCAATGTACCGGGTCTTCAAAACGGTAGATATGTATTGGGTACTGAAAAGAATAACACAAAAATGAATCTCATCTCATCTCTGAAAAAAGCGAGGCACGAGGCATATATAGCCGCGTTCCGGCTTGCGCCTCTTGAAAACAACAAAATAATCATGTGGGCGAACAGCTTCCGCCATTTCGGGTGCAGCCCGAAATATATCACGCTGTATCTTCTGGAGCATTACCCCGGTGCGTTCGATATCGTGTGGGTGTTCGACAACGACGTTGATATCCCGGCGGATCTGCCCGTCGGGGTCCGTACGGTGCGCTATTTTTCAATTGATTACCTGCGTGAGCTCCATACGGCGAAATTCGTCGTCTGCAACATGAGGACGGGCGAGGCGTACTACTGGCACAAGCGCCGCGGTCAGGTGTATATACAGACCTGGCACAGCTCCGTGCGCCTGAAGAAGATAGAAAAGGACGCAGGTCTGCCGGAATCCTATGCAAAGAGAGCGAAAAAGGATTCGTCGAAGATAGACCTCATACTGTCAGGCTGCTCGTTCAGCACGGAGATATTCAGACGGGCGTTCTGGTACGACGGCGAGATCATGGAGTGCGGAACACCGCGTTGCGATATTCTCATAAACGGCGCCGAGGCCGCGAGGAAAAAGGTCTTCGGCACTTACGGTATCCCGGAGAAAAATAAGCTCGTCCTGTACGCGCCTACCTTCCGAAAGGACAAGACCGCGGACACCATGGGTATGGACTTCTCCGCGCTGGCCCGTTCCCTTGAAGCGGCAGACGGCGTAAAATGGACCGTGGGGTGCAGGCTCCATCCCAATATCACGGCGGAGTTTTCGGATGAGAATTGCGTCTCAATGTCGAAATATTCCGATATGCAGGAGCTCATTTCCGCATCGGATCTCCTCATAACCGACTATTCCTCGTGTATGTTCGATATGGCGATAGCGGGAAAGCCCTGCGTGCTGTACGTGCCCGACCTCGACAGATACGTCTCAGAGGAGCGCGGGCTGTATTTCAGGATCGACGAGCTTCCTTTTCCCGTGGCGAAAACTATGGAAGAGCTGTACCGGGTCATCGCGGAGTTCGATAAAGAGGCTTACGGCGAAAAGATCGCCCGTTTCACGAAAGAAATAGGCTCGTTTGAGGACGGTAAAGCGGCAGAGCGTGTCGCCGACTATATTGTTAAAAAAGCAGGAGTTTGATATGACGATCGGATATACCACAGGCGTTTACGATATGTTCCATATAGGGCATCTCAACGTCATACGCCGCGCAAAAGAAATGTGCGATTATCTTATTGTCGGCGTCAGCACGGACGCTCTCGTAGAATCGGAAAAGGGCAAGACCCCCGTCATCCCCTACGAAGAGAGAGCGGCAATTATCGAAGCGCTGAAATACGTGGACCGCGTCGTGCCCCAGACCGACAAAAACAAGGTGGGCGCGTGGGAAAAGTATCATTTCGATAAAATGTTCGTGGGCTCCGACTGGCAGGGCACCCCCCAGTGGAAGAAATTCGAGGAGCAGTTCAAGCCCCTGGGCGTGGAGATAGTATATCTCCCCCATACGGACGGGATCTCAAGCACGAAGCTGTCCGGGGTCATAAAGGATATTCTTGATGAGCACCCGGAAAAATAAAAAGAGAATTGCGGCGGCAGTCCTTGCCGCCTTTCTCGTACTGACCGCCGCCGTAATGATCATGAACCGCGAATATACGGTGACAAGGTATTCGGCGGACGGCGGCGGAACGGGGCTTTGCGCCGTGTTCCTGACGGATGTGCACGGAAGAGAGCTGGGCGAGAACAATGAGAAGCTTGTCACGGAGGTGAAAGACGCCGCGCCCGACGTTATCCTCATGGCAGGCGACCTTATCGACTTCGACGGCAGCGGCGCGGAGACCGCGCTCTCCCTTATCGGAAAGCTTTCGGATATCGCCCCGGTGTTCTGCTCCATGGGAAACCACGAGAGGGAATACGACGAGAGCACGGGAGGTGACGCGGCCGGAATGTACAGGTCTGCGGGCGCCGCGGTGCTCGACGAGGAGTACACGGATATTGAGATCGGCGGCAGGCCGGTGAGGATCGGCGGCACGTACGGCTATTGCCTTCCCGAAAAATATGACCGTACCGAGGAGGAGACGGCAGAGCTTAAGTTCCTGCGCGACTTCGAGGACACGGAAAGCTATAAGATACTGCTTTCCCACCTGCCTTACGGCTGGGTGGATTACGGTTTCTGCAAGGACTATGACATCGACCTGGTGCTGTGCGGACATGTGCACGGCGGGCAGGCGAGACTGCCGCTTATCGGCGGTATGTACGATCCGGAATTCGGATGGTTTCCCGGAAAACGCGAGGGCATTTTCCGCGATGGCGGTACGACCGCCATCCTCTCCCGCGGCATCGGCGGCAAGTTCCCGCGCATTAATAACCCCGCGGAGATAGTAATAATAAACGTTACAAAATGAAAAGAGCGCCCCGAAGGGGCGCTCTTTAAGTCGAGCAATTATTTATTGGAGATTGCTGCCTGTGCAGCGGTACAAAAGTGTAGAGTTTTACAATCAGCAATTTACTGCAGTTAGAATTGCAAAGAAGATGCCGATTGCAATCATTACGCCGCCAAAAACACCCGTGTTTGCTTTTGCTTCTTTTTTTGTCAACTGTTTCCATCCTGAAAGTTTGTTATAATATGTTCCCGCTTTTCCGAATCCGAATTTTTCCAAAACAGTACATGTAATAATTGCTGTACCTGCAATAATATAAGCTGCTGATGCATATATTCCGAACACTGTTTTGGGAATATTAACTCCAAGCGCATAGAGTATGACAGCGATTATCGGCACAATTACCACAAAGAAAGATAATAATAAATCTAATAAAAATTTCCTTTTTGCCAGCTTTTTCAATTCTTTTTTTCTTTTGGTTATTTTAGGCATTGTTCCCTCACAAAGTCATATAACTTCCGTTCTTTAGTCTATTATAACATAGCAGAAACATTTATACAATATATAAAAATCCCCCTGCCGAGAAATAGGCAGGGGGAAGACTCCAAAGCGGCTATTATTTATTTGAAATTGCAGCCTGAGCTGCAGCCGTAGGTTAATTGCAGATAAAAGAAGAGCGCCCCGAAGGGCGCTCTTTAAGTCGAGCAATTATTTGTTGGAAATTGCTGCCTGTGCAGCAGCGAGACGTGCGATCGGTACTCTGAAGGGAGAGCAGGATACGTAGTCAAGGCCGATCTCGTGGCAGAACTCAACGGACGTGGGATCGCCGCCGTGCTCACCGCAGATACCGATGTGGAGTGCGGGATTTACGGGCTTGCCGAGCTTGATGGACATTTCCATCAGCTTGCCGACACCGGTCTGGTCAAGCTTTGCGAAGGGATCGTTCTCAAAGATCTTGGTATCGTAGTATGCGTTCAGGAACTTGCCTGCGTCGTCACGGCTGAAACCGAAGGTCATCTGAGTAAGGTCGTTGGTACCGAAGCAGAAGAAGTCAGCCTCTTTTGCGATATCGTCAGCGGTGAGAGCTGCTCTGGGGATCTCGATCATGGTACCTACTTCGTACTTAAGGTCGCTCCCTGCCTCAGCGATTACTGCGTCAGCGGTCTCAACAACCTTATTCTTCACGAACTTAAGCTCTTTGACTTCGCCTACCAGAGGGATCATGATCTCGGGCTTAACGTTCCAATCGGGATGGTTCTTCTTAACGTTGATGGCAGCCTTGATAACAGCCTTGGTCTGCATAACAGCGATCTCGGGATAGGTTACTGCAAGACGGCATCCGCGGTGACCCATCATGGGGTTGAACTCGTGGAGAGAATCGATGATCGCCTTGATCTGTGCTACGGGCTTGCCCTGTGCTTCTGCAAGAGCCTTGATATCGTCCTCTTCGGTGGGAACGAACTCGTGGAGCGGAGGATCCAGGAATCTGATGGTTACGGGGCAGCCCTCGAGAGCCTCATAGAGAGCCTCGAAGTCAGCCTGCTGCATGGGCTCGATCTTTGCGAGTGCAGCTTCTCTTTCCTCAACTGTATCGGAGCAGATCATTTCTCTGAACGCACCGATTCTTGCGGGATCGAAGAACATGTGCTCGGTACGGCAGAGGCCGATACCCTCAGCGCCCAGTTCTCTTGCCTTCTTAGCATCTGCGGGAGTGTCGGCGTTGGTGCGGACCTTAAGTCTTCTGTACTTGTCAGCCCATGCCATAACTCTGCCGAAGTT
>JAZLKW010000046.1:0-2213 GCA_045597805.1 Candidatus Avispirillum sp.
GCACCACATATAGGTAAGCAAAATCCAAGTAATATTGTGGTGCGCCAGCAAAGGCAGAGCCTTTGCCTAAGTTCGCTGTAAATCGTAAGGGAAGGCAAAATGGCGGCTTCGCCGCCAACCACACCATTGGCGAACTGCTCGACGAACTATAATTTGCATACCTGATGCTTTCGCCTGCATCTATGCGAGGGTGAAGATCAGCATGACCACGCCGAAGAGGAACGACACCGCCGCGCCTCCGCAGATCATCGCCTCCGTTCTGCATTTCCTCTTTTCCCCCGTACGGGATCTTACCGATGCCACCGCCTCGTCTGCTATCCGCATGGCTTCCTTTACCATATCGTCCTCGCCGATGCCGGTAATATCCCCTCCGCGGCGCAGTACAAAATACGCCTCCTCAAAGCAGGAGCCGCGCAGATCGGTCACGTGGATTATTTTCTTCTGACAGCCTTTTATCATCTCTTATGCTCCGGTTCTTTTTCTGCTTTATATTATTGGCGTTCCATGTAATTATATTCATTTTCGGGAAAACCTTGAAAAATTTTCCGCAATACTATATAATGGAGGCAGAAAGAAGGTGCACATTATGGAATTATCGAAGATACTCTCCCTGGTTGACCATACCCTGCTCTCCCCCTCCGCAACGTGGGAGGAGATAAAGAAGATATGCGACGACGGCATGAAGTATAGCACCGCCTCCGTCTGCATTCCTCCGTCTTTTGTAAAGCAGGCGGCAGAATACCTCGGCGGGAAGCTGCCTGTCTGCACCGTTATCGGTTTTCCCAACGGCTACTGCACCACTGCGGTCAAGTGCTTTGAGACCGAGGACGCGGTGAAGAACGGCGCCGACGAGATCGACATGGTCATAAATATCGGCTGGCTCAAGGAAAAGAAATACGATGATATCCTCGCGGAAATAAATGCCGTGAAAAAGTCCTGCGGCGGAAAGCTTCTCAAAGTCATAATCGAGACCTGTCTTCTTACCGACGAGGAAAAGGTCAAAATGTGCGAAATAGTCTCCGCCTCGGGCGCGGACTTTATTAAGACCTCCACCGGTTTTTCAACGGGCGGTGCCACCTTTGACGATATCGCGCTGTTCGCGGCGAACGTCAGCGAGGGCACGAAAATAAAGGCAGCGGGCGGTATCTCAGGCATCGAGGACGCAGAAAAGTACATCTCTCTGGGTGCGGACAGGCTCGGTACCTCGAGGATAGTCAAAGCCGTCAAAGCTATGGAGGAGAAATAATGGCTCAGTTCAACACCCCCCACATAAACGCCGACACCGCTGATTTCGCCAAGACGGTGCTTATGCCCGGAGATCCTCTGCGCTCCAAGTTCATCGCGGAAAATTTCATAGATGACCCCCGCCTCGTCAACAACGTGCGCGGAGTACAGGGCTACACTGGAACCTACAAGGGCGTTCCCGTCACAGTCATGGCAAGCGGCATGGGTATGCCCTCCATCGGCATTTACTCCTACGAGCTTTACAATTTCTACGGTGTTGAGAACATCATCCGCATTGGCTCCGCGGGCGGTATGCAGGAGAGCATTCACGTCCACGACATAGTGATCGCGCAGGGTGCCTGCACCGATTCGAATTATGCGGCCACCTTCCATCTGGGCGGGACCTTCGCGCCCATCGCAAGCTACGAGCTCTTAAAGACCGCCGTCAATATCGCGGAGGCAAACGGACTCTCGTATCACGTAGGCAACGTGCTTTCCTCCGACGTATTTTACGGAGACCTCTCCGACGTGCGCGACGAGGAGACTCCCTGCTCCCGCTGGGGCAAGATGGGCGTCATGGCGGTGGAAATGGAAGCGGCGGCGCTTTACATGAACGCGGCAAGATACGGCAAGCGCGCTCTTGCCATGTGCACCATTTCCGATCACCTCATCACGGGAGAGAACACCACCAGCGAGGAACGTCGTGTGGCGTTTAAGGACATGATGAAGCTGGCGCTGGAAGTGGCAGTTGAAATGGCGAAATAAGTTTTTTTGAAAAAAATAAAAAAAAGTATTGACTATTGGAAATCACCGTGCTATAATGTCAAAGTCACAAGGCCCGTTGGTCAAGCGGCTAAGACGGCGCCCTCTCACGGCGCAAACATGGGTTCGATTCCCGTACGGGTCACAAAAAAAAGCAGTGGTTTCGCAGTGCTTTTTTTGGTGATTCTGGGGGGAACGGAAGGGCGGTGGCATCCCGGAGGGGCGGA
>JAZLKW010000047.1:0-6087 GCA_045597805.1 Candidatus Avispirillum sp.
GAACTTGTGGATGAATATATTTATTTTTACAACAACGAGCGTATACAACTTAAAACCGGACAAACCCCTATGGAAGTCCGTTGTGCTTATGTTGCATAACAGGTGTCCACAAAAAATGTCTACTTGACAGGGGGCGTGTCACAAAAAAAGTCCGCTTTTCGGGACTTTATTTGTGGTATAATCATTTCAGATAAGGGAAATGAGGTGTCAGTATGAACTCTCAATATATAAGCGAAGTGTCCTACAACGGAGGGCTCAGTGAAGACTCTTACCTCAGGGAGCTGCCGACTGTACGGTTTCTCGAGCGGGACAGTATCAGGTTCGAAAACCCTGTCTCTGTTTTCGTGGGGGAAAACGGATCCGGGAAATCCACCCTGCTTGAGGCTATCGCCGTGGCGTACGGCTTCAACGCGGAGGGAGGCACGAAAAATTTCACCTTCTCCACCAACGCCACCCATTCGGAATTATATAAGCATCTTACCCTCAAAAAGCGGGCATACCCGAGGGACGGCTTTTTTCTGCGCGCCGAGAGCGTTTACAATATGGCGACAAATATCGACAAAATGGATTCGGAGCCGTCTTTGGGTGCGCCTGTCATTGACTCGTACGGCGGGGTGTCGCTTCACTGTCAGTCCCACGGGGAGAGCTTCATGTCGATCGTTGAAAACCGTTTCGGCGGGCACGGGATGTACATTCTCGACGAGCCGGAGGCGGCGCTGTCGCCCATGCGGATACTCACGCTGATCTCCGAGATAAACGAGCTTGTAAAAAAAGATTCGCAGTTTATCATTGCCACACACTCGCCCATGCTGATGGCGTTTCCGGGGGCTGAGATCTTTGAGCTGTCGGAGGACGGGATCGAAAAGGTGGATTACAGAGACACGGAGCATTTCCGTGTAACGAGAGATTTTCTCAATGACCCTCAAAGGATGCTGCATTATCTTTTGGACCGGTAGACCCGCGGAGGGTAATGCCCGACAGGCTCAGTCTCTTTGAACGTTTTTCCGGGAAACGGAAAATCCTCTTATTATTCTGCCAGACTTCTGCGGAGCTGCAGCAGATCCTTTGAATTCAGCACGCCGTCCCGGTCGAAGTCTGCCGCTTTAAGGTTTCTGACAAAGGGAGCGATTCCCGCGAAATACCTTCTCATCAGGACGACATCTGAAGCGGTGACATATCCGTCTCCGTCCGCGTCGCCGGGCAGGTTCAGCAGTTGCAGATAGCCGTAACCGACAAGATGATCAAAATCCGTTGAAATCTCCGTGTATGTGTCGTCGTTGCGGTACAGATGATAGTCGTCAATGACAGCCGCGCCGCCGATGACCTCACCCGCGAAGCTCCGGGAGAGGATAAGCTCTGCATTTTCGGCGGTTCCCATATAAACGACTTCCTCATTCACGAATATCCGTACGTCATAATATTTGTTCTGTCGGATTATCCGGATGACCACGTTGTTGAAGTTTTCAGCTCCCGCGCCGAAATCATGATCCAGGCCGTCATTTCCGATACCGAGGGAATCCGTTCCGATATACAGTACGTTTTCACCGGCGCTGTCAAGGTAAATGTTTATCTGACAGTCGTCCTCATCGGGAAGAAGCGCCATGTTGAAATAGACCCACATATCGGAGCCGTCCCCGCCCATTTCCGGGTACGAAAAATCGCCGGAAAGTCCCAAAGCCTCACCTTCGGGGATATAATGCGGAACACCGCTGAAAAAGTAAAGAGCCGCCGACGACGCAAAAACCGCGGCAAAAGCAAGAAGGATTGCCGAAAGCACAAAAACGGAAAGTCTTTTCATTTTTGAATCCTCCGATAGTACTGACAGTTTATTTCATGGCGCAGGATCTTATCAAAGGTGTATGGCGGTCTCACCGCCTCTTAAAACTTAACTCTGAAACTTAAAGCTCCGATATATACTCCGACAGTCTTACCCAAAGGTAATTTGAAAGTCCGCAGTCGGGGGTTTTCGGTTTTCTCGGCGTGGTTTCGAATCTGACCGGGAGGCGGTCAAAGCCGCCGCCGCATATCTCATCTATGAGGTTGACGGCGTAGGAGGTGCCGTCCGGGTCGATCTTTGAAAGATTTGAGGCAAAGCCGTTTTTCGCACGGGTGAGGTATTCCCCGTCGCGCGTCAGCAGATAATAAAGCATATCAGCTTCAGCTCGCCAGACCGTCCATGCGTGTCCCGCACAGACGGCGGGGCCGTCGGAGTCGCCCTCCCACAGGGTCTCCCACCAGCGGAGAGTTGAGCCCTTCGTTTCGCAGAGCGGAGTATTTATGACCCACGCGGATGAGTGGAGGTCGAGTATCTCTCTTGCGAAAGACAGATACTTTTCATTATATTCCGCATTCTTCACATAATATAAAAGCGCAAGCGCCGTGCAGGAGACGGAGCCGTCCTCCGCCTTGAAGGTATCAGCTCCGCTTTCCCCCTCCGTGGGGAAATCAAAGCCGCGCCGGACGAGAAAATCCGCCATTTCACGCGCCGCCGCAAAATACCTTTCGGAGCGGGCCGGGTCACGCTCACGTAAAAAGTTCGCCATATCGCAAAGCGGTATCATGGGACAGCATACAGTTGTCACGTCGGATTTTTCGTTTCCGAAAGCACGGTACAGCATACCGTTTTCAAAATGCTCACGGAGCAGGCAGTCCATGGCGCCGGCGGCATAACGGAGATATTTCTCCTCTCCGAAATAACGGCAGGCATCGAGCATGATGGTCACGCCGAAGAACTGCTCCTGTATGCGAGTGGAATATATATGGTATTTTGAGTATCCGTCGTAGTCGAAGGGCAGAATAGTGCGGTCAATAATAAAATCCCCGGGATTTTCCGCTGTTACGGGAAACAGTCCCTTTTTTATTTTGCTTTCCCAGTCGGCTTTTTCTTCCGCCGTCACTCTGTCCCGGTATTTAACGAGGAAGCGGAGCATGGCGGATATCCAGCATTGGTGCTCGCAGAGATTTCCGTCCACGTGGGAAAGCGTTTCAAAGGAAAACGCGTTCATCACGCGACGGTACATCTCAACGATATCGGATATCCCCAGTACGGTCACGAAAACGCTCTTTCTGCCGTTCTTTACAGGGACAAGCTTTGCGACGCCCTCGTTTCCTATCACGTATTCGCCGGTGAAGGGTGTTGCTTTTCGGCAATTGTCAAATTCCGTTTCGAGGGTGTCACATTCGCCGAAAGCCTTTATTTTCAGGGTCTCTCCGGTTTTTCCGCAGAGAGCATCGGCAGAGATAAAGGGCAGGTCGAAGTAGTCCGCCATAATTTTTAGACAACTGTCAAAATCTGCAACGGGAAAGAGCGATAAGGTGAGGGAGTCGTATCCTTTCCCTGCGCCCGTTCCCTCCGGCAGAGCGGCATAGAGACGCACCGCCTCGAAATAATGGCCGAAATCGTAATCGGTATAATCTATTCTGAAGCCCGCAGTGTTTTTCGCGCAGAGCAGTATATTCTTCCCGTCACGGCGGCAAAGATAAGCATAGAAGACGCCCGCCGTCTCATCCCGGCGTATGGAATTGAGAAGATACCGTTCCGAGCCGCTTCCGTCTCTTTTGCCCATGAAATCAAAGGGGAGAACTGCGCCATATCCGTCTGTTCCCTCTTTTTTCTTAAAGGTGAAGGAAAGCCCCTCACCGCTGCGGGCGACTTCGGGCACGGCGTCCTCCTCCCGCTGGGAGAACGGACAGAAGTCCCGTCTCGGCAGGGCGTACACCTCATCGCCCGGGAAAGAGAAGCAAATTTTCGGTGCAGCGGAAAACAGGACGCTCCCGCGGGTGTCGGTCACATTGCCGGAAGCTGTATCGTAAATAAGACTCATGGCACACTCCTTTTACTTCATAAATAGTAACATATTTTTCGTGCCGGTTCAATAGAAGCAACTTGAAAATGCAACAAAAATTGCCGTTCATAACGTCATGACGGATGAAAATAATAATATCAGAGAACGCGAATGTGTTCTCGATTGAATATAGATTTTATCCCCGTAATGGGAGAACGGACGCAAGTCCGGGAAAGGATCGATATGGCAAGCAAGAAGATCAACGTTCCCGAAGCAAAGGCCGCAATGGATCAGTTCAAGATGGAAGCGGCGAACGAGGTCGGCGTAAACCTTTCTAACGGTTACAATGGCGATCTGACTTCCCGTCAGGCAGGTTCTGTGGGCGGTCAGATGGTCAAGAAAATGATCGAGAAGTACGAGAACGACATTAAGGGTACCAGATAAGTATCCCCTAAAAGCGAGCCCCGCCGGGACTCCGGCGGGGCTTTCCCTATTGTTTTTATTTCTTCTTTTCCGCATAGTGGAAGCAGATCGTCTGACTTTGCAGGCAATAGGCATCCACCGCAACGGTCAGGAATTCAAGAAGCGCGTTGATCGCGATCATCATGGAAAGCGCTCCCGCGGGAAGTCCGAGCTGTGCATAAAGCAGGGCGAACACGGATACCGCCGCACCGGGGATATTGGGCACGGAAGCCACAAGGACAACGGAAAGGACTATGGCAAGAAGCACCCACACAACGGATATTTCCACGTTATACGCAGCTGCCATAAATATGGATGAGAATATAAACACCAGGGTATATGCCGGCTGGAATACTATACTTCCGATACTTACGGACATTGACGTTATATCGGGATCGACCTCGAAATCATCAAGTGTATCAAATACTGTACTGAGCGAAGCACTGAAATTTGCCGATGAAAGACAGACAACAAACGATTTTGCCATCTTGCCGAGATATTCTTTTACGCCGATCTTGCTCTTCATGCAGGCATAGGCCGTATAGAAAATGAGGAGCAGGATCTCACCGATCACTATCGCCATGACCATAAAGCCCGCATCAGACAGCTTTTCGAAATCCTGAGTGGTGATAATGGCGAACAGTTTCAGCGCCGCGTAAACGGAGATAAATTTATTGATATAATTATTCGTCAGCACGGTGACCGTATTACATTCTTCGAATACCTTTGTAAGCGTACCGCCCTTCTGACCCATGGAAAGAAGGGAGAAGCCAAACATAAGACCGATTATGATTATATGAATCGAGTTGAATTCAAGAAAAGGTTTTACGAAGTTTACGGGGATAAATCCGATAAAAAGATCATACAGCGACTTTGCGGAAAGGCTGACCGAGCTGTGGGCGCTGAGATCAACGGTAGGAAGCACCGGCAAAGTCAGAATAATTGCGGCGGATACAGACACCAAATAAAACCGTCTGATGATTTTCATGCCGGCAGCACCGGCGGATGCGATATCCCCCATATGGACGATGCTCAGCGTGAAGCTGAACAGGGACATAAGCACCGCCATTACGCTGAAGAGTCCTGCATAGGAATCGGAGAGCGGCTCTACATAGTCTTTTACGATATGAGAAAGAGTATCTGCCGGGACAGCCGCCCTTGCAATGACCCCTGCTATCACCGCTGTCAGTACCGCAAAAATGACCGCCGTCAGTCCTCCGAATTTCTTTTTCCGTCTTACGGTGAATACGATCTCGTTTGCGAGATTTTTATACTGATACGTGGGCATTGTGCCCTCATATCCGGACATGAGCGATTCTATCATGAACGCCATGGGATTCTCTTCAACCGTGAACGGATCGAAAGGAAGGGATCTGATCCTCACGCAGAATCTTATCTGAGAAAGGACACGGTAAGTTCTGAACGTGACTTTAATGTCGTCACCGAAAAGAGAACGGTATTTCAGCAGTGCTTCCTCAAGGATGAGCTTTGCACGGATCGTATCCTTATTTGTACATCCGTTCTCAAGGTAGACCTTTTCGATCTCTTCGGAAATCATATCTATATTTTCATTACTGAGCCGATAAGTTTCCATTTATTCCTCTTTTATGATGTTATTTCTTAAAATATATCATATTTCGGGTATTTTGTAAAGTGATACAAACAAATCGGGATTCTTTTCCTTGCGAGAAGAATAGAACAAATTATAGTTTAGCGAGCAGTTCGCCAATGGTGTGGTTGGCGGCGAAGCCGCCATTTTGCCTTCCCTTACGATTTACAGCGAACTTAGGCAAAGGCTCTGCCTTTGCTGGCGCACCACAATATTACTTGGATTTTGCTT
>JAZLKW010000048.1:0-31088 GCA_045597805.1 Candidatus Avispirillum sp.
GGAACACCCGGCGTTTGGGACTTTTTTCAGTTTCAGGCTTTATGAGGCGGGGACACCGTTACTCTCTGCAGCTCACCTCGGATATCAGCCGGTCTGTGATACGGTCGATGATCGAAAAATCCATGGTCGGAGTATAGACCGCCTCCAGCTCGCCGTGTAGCTCTCCGGCGTCTGCAAGATATTTCAGCGCCTCTGTGAGTGTCATATCGAGACACCTGCCGGAAAACGTGAGCTTTGCCCTGCTTTCCGAAAGCTTTTCCGTGTCCGCGAAGCGCCGCAGATTTATTGCTTTGCCGCACTCCTCCCCGCAGAACGGGGAGATGAGCGTGTCTGTCTCTCTGATATAGATTTCTCCTATACCGTACAGCGGCGAGCGGGAGACCTCTGCCTCGGCGCCCCGGCGGATAAGCTCGCAGGTGAGGCTCTCCATGAATTGCGGCAGCAGGCAGGCATGGTCGTTCACCCGTATTTTTTTTGCCGCGCCGTCGAAGCCCGGAAGCCTTACCGCACCGCGGCAGGAAAGAGCCAGCGTCTGCCGCCAAAGCACCCGTCCCCTGCCTTTCCCTTTCCCGACAAGGGTATCCGCCAGCCTTACTATGTATTTTTCCGCCTTTTCCCTGAGGTACGCTAAGGAAATGATCTCCCCTCTCAGCTCCGATATTCTCCGCGCCGCCGAAAGGTAGGAGTATGCCGCCGAATAGTACTCTTTTTTCCTCTCGCAGAGCTCCGATATAAGCTCCTTTTTCTTTCCGAGGGCTCCGCGGTCCATGGCAGGGAAAAGATCGACTATCTCACCGCAGGCGCCCGGGTACTGCGGGTCGCGCTCGTGGGGCGCCGTTCCGTCCAGCAGGGCGGTTTTTTTGTTTTCTGCCTCTATCAGCACCCCGTCGGGAGACATGGGGTCGGAGGAACAGAGCAGTAACGTGACGCCGCACCCCGCTTCCCTTGCGGCCTCTGCGACCTTTCTCATAATAGTCCCCTTTCCGGTGCCGGGTCCGCCCTTTATCACGTATACTTTATCGTATTCGTCCTCGGAGACGTAGTCTGCCACGTGGGGCACAAATCCCCTGTGGGTATTCTCTCCTATGAAAAAATCTCCGTCACACGCGAGCTTTTTGTAAAATGAAAAATACGAATTCATCCCGTCTCTCTCCGTTTCAATTATTTCTTTTCCGTATCATTATATGCCGACTTTCAGCGTGTGACATTTTCAGGATATGTCCTTTTTTCGGATTTTTCCGCCGCCTTACTGTGACAAAAAGCGAAAAGACGGCGAAGTATAATCTAAACATGGGAGGTGCCATGAAAACTACTCTTTACGCCGACGTTCTTTTTCTGGTCGATTTCAGCATGGATTTCATATCTCTCTGGGCGACGTCCCGCCTCTGCTCCCGCCCGGCGCGGGCGGGGCGTATGTCGCTCGGCGCCGCCGTCGGCGCGCTGTACGGCACACTCGCGGTAGTGACGGGGCTTACCGGTGCGCTCGCATACATATCCGCTGCCGCAGTCAGCATCCTCATGGCGCTCACGGCGTTCGGGGGCACAGGCATCGCGGAAATACTCCGTGAGAGCGCCGTCATATGGGGAAGCGGAGCCATGCTGGGCGGGATAATGACGTCATTCCTGTCCATGTTCGGTACGGTCGCCGGAGCGGAGAGCACCGCCGCGCCTCCCGGCGCGGGGATGGCTGTTTTTGCAGCCGCCGCTCTGTACGCGACGGTGCGCATGATAACACGGACGAAATCGCGAAAAAGCGTCACCGTCACGGTGAAATACGGCGGAAAAGAGGCAAATCTCGATGTCCTCTGCGACAGCGGGAATCTTCTGCGCGACCCCGTCTCCGGCGACCCGGTCATGACCGTCTCCGCGGACATGCTGAAATCACTCATCGGAGACGACGTCTGCTCCGCCCTCACCTCCTGCGAGGTGGGAAGGCTGGGCACTCTACCCGTAAAGGTACGGCTGATACCCATGAAGACCGCTTCCGGCAGCGGGATGTGCGCCGCCTTCCGTCCGGACGGCGTGGCAGTCTCTCTTCCCCGCGGAAAAAAGAAAGCCGTGCGATGCCTCATCGCCCCTGTCGCCGTCCCCCGAGGGTATTTCGGCGGGCGCAGCGGCTCGCTTCCGGCAGACGTTCTCTGAAGAAAGGAAAAGCTATGATAATCGAAAAGCTAAACGACATATGGATGAGACTCAAATTCGTCGCCGCCCGGCTCGCCGCGGGAGACGGAGATTTTTACATAAACGGACCCGACACTCTGCCGCCGCCGCTCGCTCCGGAGGAAGAAGCGCAAGTCATCGGGAATCTTGAGACCGACCCGGACGCACGGAGAGTCCTTATTGAGCACAACCTGCGGTTGGTAGTCTACATCGCCCGGAAATTCGAAAGCACCGGAGTCGGCATCGAGGACCTCATCTCTATCGGCACGATAGGTCTTATCAAGGCTATAAACACCTACCGCACCGACAGGAACATCAAGCTTGCCACCTACGCCTCCCGGTGCATCGAGAACGAGATACTCATGTACATCCGTAAGAACGCAGGGCATCGCTGTGACGTCTCCATCGACGAGCCGCTGAACACGGACTGGGACGGCAACGAGCTGCTGCTTTCGGACGTTCTGGGCAGCGACTGTGACTCCGTGAGCCGAAATATCGAAAAGGACGAGGACGAGAAGATACTCCGCGCGGCAGTCGCGGGGCTTAATGAGCGGGAAAAGCTTATCATAAATCTGCGATACGGGCTGGACGGCAGCCGTGAGAAAACGCAGAAGGAAGTAGCGGATATGCTGGGCATATCACAGTCCTATATTTCAAGGCTGGAAAAGAAGATAATCGCACGGCTCCGTGATATGATCGGGTCAAAAATATGATCCCTGTTGCAAAACGCTCCGAGGTATGGTACAATTACCGTAAAGACGGAGGGATTATGAAATACGACAGCTTATCTCGTGAGATGACCGAACGGATCGAATACGACAGAATGACAGGACACCGCCCCGCGGTGGGCTTTGACGAGCGAAACGCGATCCGCCGCAGCGCCGGTCATGACAAGCCCTCCGTATGGAGGCCGCCCTTTGTCAGAGATTCTGAAAAGATACTCCACTCCGCGTACTACAACCGTTTCGCCGACAAGACGCAGGTATTCTCGTTCTACAAAAACGACGATATTTCCCGCCGGGCCCTTCACGTTCAGCTGGTATCCCGCATCGCACGCACCATAGGCTCGGTGCTCAACCTGAACCTCGATCTGATAGAAGCCATCGCCCTGGGGCACGACATGGGTCACACTCCCTTCGGCCACGCCGGGGAAAAATATCTGGACGAGCTTTGCTTTGCCGGATGCGGACGGCACTTTTCTCACAACATACATTCCGTGAGAGTGCTGGACGGGATCTACCCTTACAATATCACTCTCCAGACTCTCAACGGCATCGCCGCGCACAACGGCGAGATCGAGTGCGCCCATTACGCGCCGGAGCCTCTTTCCGGCTTTGACGAATTTGACCGCATCATCGAGAGCTGTTATGAGGACACCGAAAATATAAAGAAGCTCGCCCCCTGCACGCTGGAGGGATGTATCGTCCGCATCAGCGATATAATCTCCTATCTGGGCAAGGACAGGCAGGATGCTAAGAAGGCAGGTCTCATCGACCTTGAGGAAAACGCCTTCGGCTACGGTCCCATCGGACAGATAAACGCGGAGATAATCAACAACCTCAGTGTAAACATCATCGAGAACAGCTACGGAAAGAACTATATCCGTATGTCGCCGGAGTATTTCGAGGCGCTCAGCACCGCGAAGCGCAGCAACTACGAGCTGATCTATCTCAGCGACCAGGTCAAGGGCCCGCAGGACGAGATAATAAAGCCCATGTTTTACAGACTGTACGAGAGACTGCTCCGGGACGTCAGATCCGGCAGCACCTCGTCGCCCGTGTACTACCACCACATAGACCCCGTAAATAAATCGTACTACCGCAAGGAACGTCCCTCATACGCCGAGGAGGACCCCCACACCATCGTCACGGACTATATCGCTTCCATGACGGACGACTACTTCGTGGACCTGTTCGAGCACCTTTTCCCGGGAGAAAAAAGCATACGGTACAAGGGGTATTTCGGGGACTGAATAAAACGCAGAAATCTGTTGACAAACAAGGATTTGTATGATAGAATACTGACTGCGTAAAAAATCGCTCCATTCGGAGGGTGATCGTTGCCGGTCATAACGGGTAGCGCAGCGAAAAAACCTCCGGCGGATGTTTTTTCGCAAGTGAAACCACCCAAAGCAGGGAGAGTGAGGCATCGAGCCTGCCGAGATGACTCGGTCGACCATGCGACGGTGGAGGGCACGAGTCTTGAAAACCGTTTACGGTTTTGAGATATACACAATCAAATAGGAGTCCTGCTCCATTCGGAGGGTTATCGAAGCGGTCATAACGAGGCGGTCTTGAAAACCGTTTGACCTAACGGTCACGTGGGTTCGAATCCCACACCCTCCGCCATATAAGGCAGCAGATTTTGATAGAAAATCCGCTGCCTTTTTCCATACGAAATTTATTGCTTGTGACATTATGCTATAATAGTAATGGAAAGGCAAATTTAATTTTTTCTTCTTAAAGGGGATAATATAAATGACATTCAAAATAAATGAGCAAGTGCCTGCAGAGTTGTTATCTTCGCTAAGAGAATCTGTGGGTTGGAATAGGATGGAAAAAGAACTAACAAATACGAAGATGACATCTTATTATCATATTGCAGCATTTGAAGAGAAAGAGTTGATAGGATATATAGATTGCATTTCAAATGGTGTTACGGATGCATACATTCAGGATCTTATGGTTAAACCGGAATACCAGAGAAAAGGTATTGGCTCTGAATTGATGAATAAGATGATTGACTATCTAAAAGGCAGTCATATTTATATGATTTCGGTTATATTTGATGAAAATCTAAAATCTTTTTATGAAAGATTTGGTTTTTGTACGATGCTTAGTGGTCAGTTAGAGACGTATAAGAGTGATTGAATTCAGATTTAATGAACGATAATAAATTTTTGTTTAATCGCTCAACGAGGGATAGCTTTTCGGTTGAAATATGCTTTGAAACCGCACCCCTTGATTTGAAACCACAGGTGTCTGTTTGCAACCGTACCCTCGCATTTGAAACCATAGGAGGAAATTCTATCAATATATGATTTTTCTTCCAACAAAAAACGCACATTTGCCCTTCGACAAATGTGCGTTTTTTCATGCTTTTCGGAGCGTTCAGTCAGCTTTTTTCTTTAATATCTTCTTATCAACAAAGCCGAAGAGCATAGGATAAACACCGACCACAACAAAGCTTGAAATCGCATATCTGATGCTTCTGACGGCAAATGAAAGGGCTGAAGCCGTATCGAGAAAATCCTTGGAGAAAGGCATTTTCAACGCCTTGTCTGCAATAACGAACACTACAAGTCCGCCAATTGTTCTGAGGATCATTCTGAAAACATTTTTCGTGTTTGTAAACCGAACAAGCTTATCCTCGAAAATAAAACCTGCGATAAATCCGAATGCTATGCCGAGTGTGGAATAGTAGTCATTGCTCTTGCTGAAAAAGCAGCCTGCGATCCCGATGAGGGCAAGCAGAGAGTATACGATATACTGATTTTTGATCCGGGAAATAAGAAATATGCTAAGAGCTGAGATAAGCCACCCGGCGAGAATATCGGTCGGATAATGAACGCCGAGTACAAGTCTTGACAGTCCGATAAGGATAGGTATTAAATAGAATATTACCTTGAGCACGGTCTTTTTTGTGTTCAATCCGAGGACCGTATAAGTCGATACCGAATTCGTGGCATGACCGCTGGGGAAAGAGTAGCCCTGCGCCTTTATATCGTAGGGGTCCGCATCGGATGTTCTCGGTTTCAGACATTTAACATCGGAATGATCGAAATAAGGGCGGCGCCTCATTACGATATTATTTATTGCCACCGTAGAAACAAGTGCCGTAATTGCGTATGTACCGATTTTTTGCCGAGCTCCTTTTTGTACCCCCAAAAAAGAAAGCCTATAATCAGTATCATGGCATATTCGTCGCCGAAAAAAGTGATCGCTTCAAATATTTTCTGAAGCACCGGAGTTACATAGTTCTGAAGAAATACGATGAATTTAGGTTCCCATTCAAACCAGAATGCGTTTCCCATAAGAACACCTCGTCATGTTTTTTCAAGTATCGGCAAATGAGCCAAACCGATTATGCTATACCATTATTGCTGCGAACAATCAAGAGCTGCAAACGATATTTGCCGAATTATTAAGCAGGATCCCGATTTGCAGGATCGGACAAATGTGCGGTTTTCTTTGTTGATACAAACGCATAAACGTGGTATAATATAATCGATATATCGGAATTTGCGGAGATGTTTTTATATGTGGTTCGTTCTTGCACTTTTGTCTGCGATTTTTGCAGCGCTCACCTCTATACTGGCAAAGGTCGGCATTGAAGGAGTAAACTCCAATCTTGCAACGGCGATCAGAACCGTTGTTGTCGTAATTATGGCGTGGGGAATGGTTTTTCTCACAAATGCACAGCACGGTATCTCGGATATCGGAAAGAAAAGCTGGTTGTTTTTGATCCTGTCGGGACTGGCAACGGGTGCTTCATGGCTGTGTTATTACAGAGCCATACAGATCGGTGAAGTATCAAAGGTAGTGCCTATCGATAAATTAAGCGTTGTGATAACCTTGATTTTAGCTTTTGTATTTTTACACGAAGGATTCACGGCAAAGTCTCTGATCGGCTGTGCTTTGATCGGCGCCGGAACGCTGATCATGGTTATTTGAATCCCGGTTTGCCGTTTTAAAATGCAGTTTTCCAAGGGAATACCTGCAATTATCCTCTTGCATATTCCCGATTATGTGATACAATATAAGAAAAACCGAGGAGATTCACATATGAACATAGTTTGTCTTGACATGGAGGGCGTTCTCGTCCCCGAAATATGGATCGCTTTCGCGGAGGAGACCGGGATACCGGAGCTGAGACGCACCACCCGTGAAGAGCCCGATTACGATAAGCTCATGAAGTACCGCATCGCCATTCTCAAGGAGCATGGTCTGGGGCTTCGTGAAATACAGGAAACCATCTCGAAGATCGAGCCCATGGAGGGCGCGAAGGAGTTTCTCGACGAGCTCCGCTCCATCACCCAGGTGGTGATACTCAGCGACACCTTCGAGCAGTTCGCCACCCCTCTCATGAAAAAGCTGGGCTGGCCGTCCATTTACTGCAACACTCTCGAGGTCGCGGAGAACGGCGAGATAACCGGATACAAAATGCGCTGCGAGCAGTCTAAGCTGACTACCGTCAAGGCGCTCCAGTCCATCGGTTTCGACACCATCGCCTCCGGCGACAGCTTCAACGATCTGGGCATGATACAGTCAAGTAAGGCCGGATTCCTCTTCAAGAGCACGGACAAGATAAAGGCCGACTACCCCGAAATACCCGCCTTTGACGAATACGACGAGCTGCTTGCGGCTATAAAAGCGGCTCTGTGATTGAGAATAGAGAAAAATGCCAGCCTTTCGGCTGGCATTTTTAAGTTTTAAGTTTTAAGCGTTAAGGGAGGGATATATCTTTTCCTCGAACAGCTTCAGCCATTTGTCGGCGATGAGCTGGTGGCCCGCTATGGTGGGGTGCACGCCGTCACCTATCCAGTAGCCCGCGGGCATGATTTTCAGAGCCTCGTCGAAATCCTTCTGAAGCGGCAGGAAGTAAGCGTCGTTCGCCTCAGCTACGCGTTTTGCGGCGGCAGCCCTGAGGTCTGCCTCGGCGCGGAACTGCTCCCACTTTTCGTCGGTCGCCCAGCCGTGCAGGATAAAGGGTTCCATGACGATTATCTTTATATCGGGGAAACGCTCTTTTGTTTCCCTTAGCATGATGTTATAGATGTTCTCGAATCTGTCCGCTTCAACGCCGTTATGCTCGTTCACGTCGTGCCAAACGTCGTTTATGCCGATAAGTACGGAAAGCACGTCGGGGTTCGTATTCCAGCAATCGACCTTTATGCGGGCATAGAGGTCCACTACGCGGTGTCCGCTGATGCCTCTGTTATCGAACTCCAGCTCGCCGGGATGGTCGAGGGAAAGCCTTGACGCCGTGATGACCGGATATCCCTGCCCTATGGAAATAAGGCTGCCGCGGTCGGCGTTTCTGCCCGCGTCCGTTATGGAATCTCCGAAATACAGTATTTTTTTCATGGTTATCTCCTTATATCTGATTTTCGGTCATATGCTCGAAGGTCTCGCGCGCAACTGCTACTCTATCCTCTCCCGCGCCGTTTATCATGACTATGGGAGGCTTGGGGATGGCGTTATAGTTTGACGCCATCGAGTAGTTATAGGCGCCTGTGGTGAACACGGCGAGCAGGTCGCCGGGCACGGGCTCCGCTATCTTCATGTTCTCGCCGATGAGGTCGCCGCTCTCGCAGCAGCGCCCCGCCACGGTACATACATAGTCAGCGGGCTTGTCCGCACACGTGGCGTTGCAGGCGGTATATTCGGCGGAATAGAGGGTATAGCGGGGGTTGTCCGTCATGCCGCCGTCCACTGAGACATAATTCCTTACGTCGGGGATCTCCTTTTTGCCGCCGACGGTATAAAGGGTGCTGCCCGCATCGGCTACTATGCTTCTGCCGGGCTCCATAAGGAGTGCGGGGGCGGGGATGCCGAGCGCTTTTGCTTCTGCTTTTACCGTTCCGGCGATCTTTTTGATATTTTCGGCGTAGTCCACTGCGGGGTCCTTTTCCGTATATGGCACGCCCATGCCGCCGCCTATATTGAGAATTTTCGTTTCGAATCCGGCGGAATTTTTCATTTCCGCCGCGAACGACATCATTATCTTCGCCGCATCGGTGAAGGGCTCACTCTCGAATATCTGCGAGCCTATATGACAGTGAAAGCCCGTAAGCTCAACACCGTCAAGGCTGAGAGCAAGGCGGCAGAGCACTTCTGCCTGTCCCGTGACAATGGGCGCGCCGAACTTGGAATCCACCTTGCCCGTGGAGATCTTTGCATGGGTATGGGGATCGATGCCGGGAGACAAGCGGATGAGGATCTTCTGCTTAATGCCGCGCCTCTCTGCCTCTTCGCTGACGGCACGGAGCTCTTCGCCGTTATCGCACACGAAATATCCCACGCCGCACTCCATGGCAAAGGCAATATCCCACGGGGTCTTGTTATTGCCGTGGAAAAAGGCTTTTTCCATGGGGAATCCCGCTGAGTGCGCCGTATATATCTCCCCGGGGGAGACCACGTCGATGCCCAGTCCCTCCTCGCGTATGATATGATAGAGCGCTTTGAAGCAAAGCGCTTTCCCCGCGAAAAGGGGAATGGAGCCCTCTCCCGCGTTTTCGGAGAGGGCATTTTTATACACTCTGCATCTCTCTCTTATTCTCTTTTCGTCCATCAGAAACAGGGGCGTGCCGTATTTTCCGGCGAGATCGACGGTGTCGAGCCCGGCGAAGGTGAGATGTCCCTTTTCGTTTACGGAAAGATTATCGTAAAGCATGTTTTTCCCCTTACAGAAGTTTTGCCCTGATCTCGTCGCCGCTCATGGGCGAGAGGTATGCGGGCGGGATATCGAACACGGTGAAGCATCCGTATTCGCCCTTTTCGAAAAGCTCTGCCGCCGCTCTCGCATATGCCGCCAGCACGCTTCCGGTGAACTGTGGATTTGAGCCGAGGGTCAGCGAATATTCGATGGTATTATCAGTTTCGAGATCCATACCGGTCTTTCCCGTACGGATGACGGTGCCTCCGTGGGGCAGCGCCGAGTGGTCTCTCTTCATCTCCTCTGCGGTGATGAAGGTGACGGTGGTATCGTAGTCTGCAAAGTAATTGGGCATGGTCTTGATCTCGCGCTCGATCTTTTCAAGGTCGGCGCCCTCTTTTGCAACCACGTAGCACTCTCTCGTATGCTTTTCCCTTGTCGTCAGCTCCGGGGTCTCGCCGCGGCGCACGGCATCAAGTGCCGCCTTTACGGGAACGGTGTACTGTCTGGCGTCGATAACGCCCTCTATCCTGCGGATGGCGTCAGAATGACCCTGGCTCACACCGCGTCCCCAGAAGGTATAATCGCGCCCGTCGGGAAGGACGGAATTCATATAAAGGCGGTTGACGGAGAACATACCGGGGTCCCAGCCCACGGAGATTATCGCCGTGGTCTTGCCGGCCTTCGCCGCAGCGTCGGTCTTCGCGAAATGCTCCGGTATCTTAGCGTGGGTATCGAAGCTGTCAATAACGCAGAAATCCGCAGCAATGGCGGGAGTAGTCTCCGGCAGGTCGAAGGCGCTGCCTCCGCAGTTAATTATAACGTCAAGTTTACCCTTGAAGGAGGCGATATCGGAAAAAGAGTACACTCCGACACCCTCCGTCGCTATCTTCACCGTTGCGGGGTCGCGCCGTGTGAATACGGCAGAAAGCTCCATATCGGGCAGATTTTTCACCGCGGCCTCAACGCCGCGGGCAAGGTTGCCGTAGCCGGCGATTCCAATTTTGATCATCGTTTCCTCCTCTATTTTACTATGTCATCCATGGTGTAAAGTCCGGCGCTCTTCCCGTAAAGGAATTTCGCCGCCGCCAGAGCGCCGTCGGCAAACAGGGCGCGGGAATGCGCCTCGTGCTTCAGCGTGACGGTTTCGTTATCAGTGGTCATGAGCACCTCGTGGATGCCTACTATATTTCCCCGTCTCACGGAGGTGATGCCTATTTCGTCCTTTTGGCGCTTCCCGGATCTTGCGAATACGGTCTTCGCCTTTTCGCGCACGGAGGAAATCATCCCTGCGAGCATTTTCGCAGTTCCCGAGGGAGCGTCCAGCTTTCTGTTGTGGTGGGTCTCAACTATCTCGATATCCGCGTCGGGCATCGCTTCCGCCGCCTTTTTCACGAGGCTTGCGAGAAGCGCCACGCCCAGAGACATATTCGCCGAGTAAAACACAGGTATTTTCTCCGCTGTCGCCGCGATCACCTTTCGCTCCTCTTCGGTCTGCCCGGTGGTGGCTATCATCAGTGGGAGCGCTCTTTCAACAGCGTATGCGCAAAGCTCCGCCGTCGCCGAGTGATGGGAAAAGTCGATTATCATATCGGCGTCGCCGCGAAAATCCGAAAGGCTTTCGAGATATCCCTCGCCGCCGAATTTATCTATCCGTGCGCAGAGCTCGGTCCCGGGGTCGGAGGTTATCAGCCTCTCGCACTCCGCACCCATTCTGCCGGCGGCTCCGTTCAGAATTATTCTGATCATACGTCGAGACCCTGCTCTCTCATAAGGGAGAACAGCTTCTCCCTGTGACAGTCTTCCATGGGGGTGAGAGGAAGTCTCAGATAATCGCGGCAGAAGCCCATCGCCGCCATCGCAGCCTTTACGGGAATAGGATTGACTTCACAGAACAGGGTGTTTATGAGCGGCAGCATTTCAAGCTGCATTCGGAGCGCTCCTTCTGTCTCGCCCTCGAAGAACTTTCTGCACATGAGGGAGGTCTTCGCGGGAAGAATGTTGGAGAGCACGGAGATAACGCCCGAGCCGCCTAAAGCGAGGATGGGGATTATCTGGTCGTCGTTGCCGGAATAGATATCCAGCTTATCGTCCACAAGCGCCGCGGTCTCCATGATCTTTGAGATATTTCCGTTTGCTTCCTTGATGCCGGTTATCATGGGGTGGTCGGCCAGCGCCGCGTAGGTGGCGGGCTCGATGTTGACACCGGTACGGGAAGGAACATTATAGAGAATGCAGGGCTTCGTGCTTTCGTCGGCAATAGCAGTGAAGGTCTTTATGAGACCGTTCTGCGTCGCTTTATTATAGTACGGCGTGACGAGAAGCATACCGTCATACCCTGCTTCACACGCAAATTTCGTAAGGTCAATGGCGTAGGCGGTGTCGTTGGAGCCGGTGCCCGCGATGAGCGGAACTCTCCCCGCCGCCCGATAAGCGGCGTATGCCAGTGCCTCACGGTGCTCCTCATCTGAAAGGGTGCTGCCCTCTCCGGTGGTACCGCAGATAACGAGCGCGTCGATGCCCTCCTCTATCTGCCAGTCGATCACACGTCCGAATTCCTCAAAATTGATGCCGTTTTCGTCAAGAGGCGTGATAAGTGCGGTCGCAGCCCCTCTGAATACGCTCTTTTTTGCCATTTTTGTCCCCCTTCCTTTTTCCTTTGATAAATAAAAGACAGCCATCACGGGGAAAGCTGTCCGGAAAAAACTCATAATTCTGCACATGAGATTATTCGTGATAGCTCTCCGCAAAAGCGACAGTACGCGGGATATTATTCCCGAATACCAGCACGGCTCGGCGGACCGGCTTCGGCAACGACCCCTTTCACACGGACGGCTTCTTGCCGGGAAGCCTTTTTCGCCCGAGATACTGATGATCAATTGCGCCTCTATCTTTTTTTGTATTGTATCACATTTTTCCCCAAAATGCAACAGTCAATGCAAACAATTCTTCACTTTTTGAAAATGTTATATGTCGCCCGGCAGGCGACCCGCTAAAAAGAGCAGTATGTTAGACTGTTACCGTAAAGAAAATACCGGTCGACCGGTCACAAATGGCCCCATTTTGGGACAAACGACACGGCATAATAAGAAAAAAGGAGGATGGCAATATGAAAAACGACGATTTTTTCGGAGGTCTTTTTGATCTTGACGGTGACGGCAATACCGATATTTTCGAGGAGGCCATGGGGCTTGCTTTCATCGGCGATATGATGAAGAACGATGAAGACGACGGGGACGACGATCTTGACGACCTCGATTTTGACGACACGGAGGATGACGATTATGAATGAAACAAAAGACACGATAAAAGCGGTAATTCTGGGACACGCCGTGGGTGACGCTCTCGGCGTACCCGTGGAGTTTTGGAGCCGTGAGGAGATAGACCTTCTGCCCGTTATGGGCATGCGGGGCTTCGGCACTTTTCCCGTACCTGCGGGAGCATGGTCCGACGATACCTCGATGACGCTCTGCGCCCTTGACGCGCTGGGAAGCGGCAGCATCGACTACGACCTTATAATGAGCAACTTCGCGAAATGGTATTACAGGGGCGAGTACACACCCACGGGCATGACCTTTGACATGGGAAGGACCTGCTCCGCAGCAATCGAAAGATACGTCAGCGGCACCCCCGCCGGGGAATGCGGGCTTTCCGGTGAATACGACAACGGCAACGGCTCGCTTATGAGGATGCTGCCCTTCGCGCTTATGATGCACTACTGCACGGAATACGCGCAGAGAGACCCGCGGGAAAAGCTCGCCGTCATTCATTCGGCTTCCGCGCTGACCCACGCCCACGAGCGTGCTCAGATCGGCTGCGGCATATATTCTCTCGTGCTGTGGGAGCTGCTCTGCGATCCCTGCAAAGCTTCGATCGGGCGCGGACTTGACACGGCACGGCTGATCTACGGCGACAGGAAAGAGTTCGGCGCATACTCCCGCATATTCGACGAGGGCTTCGCGGAACTCCCCATGGAAGAGATACGCAGCTCCGGCTACGTGGTGGATACTCTGGAGGCGGCGCTGTGGTGTCTTCTCAGGGCGGACCGCTACGACTGGTGCGTTCTCAGGGCGGTCAATCTGGGAGAGGACACCGATACCGTGGCGGCGGTGGCGGGCGGACTCGCGGGAGCGATGTTCGGCCTCAAAGCGGTACAGGATTCTCTGGCCGACAGGCTTCTGCGCCGCGATTACATTGAGTCCCTCTGTGATAAAGCCGCAGAGGCATGGGCGGCGTAAGCCTTTACTTTCAGACGATTCGGGTTTTAGACGCTTGTCTTTTATTGTCGGATATTCTGTAATTTAGGCAATTGCCTTAATTTGTCGGAGAATACGGAATAATATCTTTTTTCGCCGATGCTCTTCCATTCGGATGCTTTTTGTGATACAATCTCCTCACATAAGAAAGAGAGGCGGAACATGAAAAAGAACAAAAAGCTATCGTTTATACTGACTGTCATACTCGTTCTGGCGCTGCTCATCGGCGGATACATTTTCCGTGACGGTGAGAAAGCACCCTCCGACGGTCCCGCCGACACATCGGAGCGTTACGAGACCTCCGATACTGAAAAGCCAAAGGATCCCGAAACGGACCCGGCAGAGACGGACGGAGACGATACGACGGCGGCGCCGGAGGAGACAGAACGGATCATCGACAAAAACGGCTCGTACACCTCCAAAGAGGATGTAGCGCTCTACATCCATACCTACGGAAAGCTCCCCTCCAATTTCATCAGCAAAAAAGATGCAGAAAAGCTGGGCTGGCAGGGCGGAAGCCTTGAAAAGTTCGCACCCGGGAAATCCATCGGCGGCTCACGCTTCGGGAACTATGAGGGACTGCTCCCCGAAAAGAAAGGGCGCACCTACACGGAATGCGACATTGACACCCGTGGAAGATCCTCCCGCGGGGCGAAACGCATCGTCTTTTCCGACGACGGACTGATATACTACACCGACGACCATTACGAGACCTTTGAGCTTCTGTACGGCGAAGAATAAGAAGGAGCAGGCACGATGAAAAAATACGACATAGACGCATCGCTTTTTACCTCCCGCGCCGAAGCGCACGAGGTGATGAAAAAGATATTCTCCGACTGCGAATACTACGGCAGCAGTCTCGACGCCCTCCACGACGTGCTGACATCCATCATGCAGGACTGCGTTATCACTATCCGCAATCTGGGAAAGTCCCGGGAGTATATCGACACATACGCCGACCGCCTCCGCAACGTTTTCTGCGACAGCGCGGAGGAAAACCGCCATCTGACGGTAACGTTTACAGAGGATTAGCGGTCAGCGGCCGGCGGTTCAGCAATTGAAAAAAGCCCCGTAACGGGGCTTTTTTCAATCTCTTCTTCGGAACAAAAGGACAAGCCGGAGCACCTGCAAAAGGGCACTTGCCACGCCGGCGACGTACGTGAGCGCGGCCGCGATAAGCATTTTTCTTCCCTGCGGATATTCCTCCGCGGACAGAAATCCCCACTCCTTTATCCCCGCGAGGGCACGGCGGGAGGCGTCTGTCTCCACGGGGAGAGTTACCAGCTGGAACAAAAGTATCACTACCTCGGCGATAATACCGATCTTGATCATCGCGTAGGAGCTGAGCAGTATTCCTATCAGAATGGCGATATAGCCCGCGCGGGACGCGAGATTGGTGACCGGCACCAGCGCCGTGCGAAGCCGCATCATAATATAATCCTTACTGTCCTGCACCGCGTGGCCGCACTCGTGGCACGCCACCGACACGGCAGCTACCGATCTTCCCGAATAGACTGCCCGTGAGAGGTTTACGGTCTTGGACGAGGGGTCGTAATGATCCGTCAGATTCCCCTCCACCGGGGTGACGGCAACGTCGCGGAGCCCGCTGCGGTCCAGCATCATCCGCGCGGCCTCAGCTCCCGTTACTCCTCTGACGTTCTGTATTTTTGAATACTTCGAATACGACGCGGATACGAATATCTGCGCGCCGAGAGTTATCACCAGTGCGATCACGGTAAGACCGTAATATAACATCGCGTTTCCCATATTCTCTCCCTGAGCGTTTTTCTTTTATTATACCCGAAAATTCACCGATTTCAAGCCGTGTGACGGGCTTTTCCCTTGACTTTTTTCTTTTTTTAGGATATACTATATTGTAGATTAATATGTACTTTGGAGATAAATGTCATGAGAAAAACAAAGATAATCAGCACCCTGGGACCTGCGTCCTCAAGCGAAGAAGTCATCGAAAAAATGCTCCGTGCGGGGCTGAACGTGGCGAGACTCAATTTCTCCCACGGCACTCACGAGGAGCACGCGAAAACCATCGAGACATTCCGCCGCGTTCGCGACAGACTGGGGGTTTCCGCAGCCGTCATGCTTGATACAAAGGGCCCCGAGATCAGAATAAAGACCTTCCGTGACGGGCACGTTTTTCTGAGCGCCGGCGACACCTTCACCTTTACCTCCGACGAGGTAGAGGGCGACGGTGAGAAAGTCTCCATCACCTATCCCGACCTGCCCCGTCAGCTGAAGCCGGGCACGAAGATCCTGCTTGACGACGGAAAGCTCCGCTTCAAGGTCAAATCCGCCACAGATACCGACATAGTCTGTGAGGTCGTGGTAGGCGGCGAACTGAAAAACAGAAAATCCATCAACATTCCCAACGTTCCCATAGACATGCCCTATATGAGCGAGGCTGACAAATCCGACATCCTCTTCGGTATCGAGCACGACGTTGATTTCGTGGCGGCCTCCTTCGTTCGCACAGCCGCTGACGTCATCACCCTGCGCAAGTTCCTCGACTACAACGGCGGTCACAAGATTAAGATAATTTCCAAGATAGAAAACGCACAGGGCGTCAAGGATTTCGACAGCATACTGAAGGAATCCGACGGTATCATGGTCGCAAGAGGCGACATGGGCGTGGAGATCGCCTTTGAACGGCTTCCCGGCATACAGAAGCGCTTTATCCGCCGCTGTTACAGCTCCGGAAAGATCGTTATCACCGCCACTCAGATGCTCGAGTCCATGGTCACGAGCCTGACCCCCACAAGAGCGGAGATCTCCGACGTTGCCAATGCCGTTTTTGACGGCACCAGCGCCGTCATGCTCTCCGGCGAGACCGCCATGGGCATCGATCCTGCGAACGTGGTGGCCGTAATGGCGAAGATCGCCGAGCACGCCGAAAGCGACGCCCTTGAAATGCATGCGTATTCCGGCTATAAATACGAGGTGGATGCCGATGACACAACCAACGCCATCTGCGACGCCGCCTGCACCACCGCGCGTGACCTCAAGGCCAAAGCCATCATCGCTGTTACTCAGTCCGGCTACACGGCACGGCTCGTTTCCAAGTTCCGTCCCTCCGAGACCATCGTCGCGGCGACCCCCGACAAAAAGACCTTCCATCAGCTCTCCATGTCCTGGGGCGTTCTTCCCGTGCTGGCTCTCGACCAGACCGATACTGACAGGCTCTTCCGTCACGCCATCGACTGCGCGAAGAACATAGATGCCGTAAAAAAAGGCGATACCGTGGTCATCACCGGCGGTGTACCCCTGCAGATAAACGGCACCACCAACACTCTTAAGGTCGAGATAATATAATGGCTGATATTCTCTGTTTATACGTCACCCGCACGGGAAATACCGAAAAGCTGATGAAAAAGATCGCGGAGAGGCTCGGTGCCGAGATCGCGGAGATTTCGGACGGTGCCGATTATTCCGGCTTTACGGGGTATTTCAAAGCTATCGTGCGCTCATATTCAAAAAAAGTGCTTCCTCTGCTTCCCGTTTCGGCGGAAAAGCCGCTGTCGGAATACGACAAGGTCATCATCGGCTTTCCCATCTGGTGCGAGAGAGTCTGCCCCATAGCGGAAAAGTTTATCGAAAACAATAAGCACAGCCTGACGGGAAAGGTGTCGCTGGTCGCCACCCATATGTCAAACCGTGCTTATGCAAAGCCTATAAGTAAGCTGTTTTCCGAAACCCTCGGAAGAGCTGAGACCGATCCCGGCATTTCCGCTCTGTCAGTTTCGTCTGAGGTGTGTGTCCGGGAGCTTTCGGATGAAGAGTTTACGGAGCTCGTAAAGGACTTATGAGTCCTCGCCCTCCGTACTGCCATCCATCATTTTCAGGAGCTTGTCGTTAAATTCCTTCGCGGTGTTATAGCCCATACGCTTCTGGCGGTTGTTCATCGCCGCTATCTCAAGTATTACGGCAAGATTGCGTCCGGGCTTGACAGGAACGGTGAGGCAGGGGATCGTGATCCCCATGATCTCGGTATAGCTCTCGTCCATGCCCAGTCTCTCGTACATTTTTCCCTGCTCCCAGGGCTCGAACTGGACCACCAGATCCACCTTTTCCGTCTCCTTGACGGCGCCCATACCGAACAGCCTGCGCACGTCTACAATTCCTATGCCGCGCAGCTCGATATAGTGGCGGATAAGCTCGGGAGAGGTACCGACGATGGTCTTCGCGGACACGCGGCGAAGCTCCACGGCGTCGTCAGCTATAAAGCGGTGGCCGCGCTTAATGAGCTCGATGGCACACTCGCTTTTGCCCACGCCGGAATCGCCCACAATGAGGATACCCTCGCCGTAGACCTCCACAAGGACACCGTGGCGTGTCTCCATGGGTGCCAGCTGGACGTTGAGAAAAGCTATCAGCGCAGCCATGAACGCGCTAGTGTTTTCATCCGTGGACAGCACGGGCACGGAGTGCTCACGTGCACTCTCAAGGACTATCTCATCCACGGGATTTTTATGAGTATAGATTATTGCGGGGGGATTGAGCGCAAGCAGAGCCTCTATCCTCTCGTGCCGTTCACTTTCACTGAGGCTCTCAAGATATGCGTATTCGGTTATGCCGATGATCTGCAGCCTGTCCCTCTCGAAGCAATCGTAAAAGCCCGCCAGCGGAAGTGCCGGGCGGTTGATATCGCTTCTTGAGATGAGAATTTCATGGGGGTCGTTGGGCGAATACAGAACGTTCAGTTTGAATTCATTTATTATCGCAGACAGTGCGACTGTGGGCTTAGGCATGATAAAGCCCCCTTTCCGCTTTCAGTATAACACATTTCTTTGCCGATTACAACGGCATTTTTCCGGAGGTGTACATAATGCGAAGATTTCTCACCGTGACGGCGCTTTTGCTGTCCGTTATTATGATATTACCCGCCCTTTCTTCCTGTGCGAGGCTCTCGTCCACCAAGGAGGAAAAAGAGGCGGTGATGAAAATAGGCGACCGCGATATTCCCTATGAGCTATACCGCTACCTCGCCCTCAATTTCAAAAGAGACTGTCCGGAGGCGACTGAGGACGAACTGCGCGAAATGGTCGCATCCTCGCTTCTCGACATCTGTGCGGTGCTGGAATCTGCCGAAAAAAACGGCATCGACACCGGAAGCGAATATTTCGACGAGGCAGAGGACAACGCCGTACAGCTGGCGCAGGATGACGTCGGAGGAAGATCAGAATACAAAAAGAAGCTCGCCGGAGCTTTCATGAATGACTCTGTGTTCCGCTTCCTTTCGAGAAAGTCCGCCGTAAACGACGAGCTTTATGAGCGCCTTACCGCAGAGACTCTCAAAAAGTTTGAAGGGGATGCGGGAGCCGCGCTCGTCATGAGCGATGAGTTCGTCTGCGTGAAGCAGGTGCTCATCACCGCGGGTGAACGCTCCGCAATGGGAGATTTCTACTTCGTTCCCGCAGGCGCCGCCGCATCGCGCACTCCGGAGGAAGCAAAGGCGCTGGCGGAAGAAGTCCTCGGGAAAGCTCTCGCCGGTGAGGATTTCGACGCTCTGGTAGACGAATACAGCGACTCCTTCTACATGATCCGCAACACCGACGGCTATTACCTGTGCCGCGGGATGTGGGAAGAGGTCAACGAAAACGCCGTTTTCGCACTCGCTGAGGGTGAGATAAGCAAGGTCATCGAGAGCGACGCCGGGTTCAGCGTGTTTCTCAGATGCCCGAAAAACGAAGAATACGTGAAAGGAAACCTTGACACCATCTCGGAGAACTACTGCAGGGCATATTTCAACACCCGCGTGGAAGAAACACGTGCGGAGCTGACCGTTGAAGCGTTGCCTGCGCTTGACCGGATACAGATCCTTACCATGGAGTTTGAAAAATGAAAAAATATAAAGCATATACAGCGAGAAAACTGAAATTCCCCCGCCGACTCCTGTTTTTCCTTGCCGTGGCGGTGATCATTTTCATACTCGCCGTGGTCGCAGGGAACAAGCTCCGCGACCGGGTCGAAAGCATAACGAGCAAAGACGCTGGCACCACCTACGATCTGGAGACCGAGAAGGCCCAGCTGGACACCACGATCCAGACCGTCGAGCACGACGGCGCTCTCTCCATGGTGACTGCGGGTCACTTCAACACGGCGGCTGTCACCGATGACTACACCATGAGAGCAGAGGTGACCCGTCTTCTCTCCGAGGGCTGCAACGCCATATCGTTCGTCGCCAACTCCGATGACGGGTCTTTTACCTACGCGTCTCCCGCGCTTCAGGGAATGACTCGGCTCCCTGCCTCCGAAAAGCTCTTTTCGTTCAGTCTTCTCACCTCTGCCGTTGAATGTGCGCGGTATTCCGGAATGCGTACTTCCGCCGTACTTTACGCTTCGGGCGACACGGAAATAGACTCGGCTGTCGCCGCTGAGCTCTCAGCTGCCGGCTTTGACGAATTCCTCATTACGGGATTCGAGAACGAAAAGCCCGGCGATGACTCCGCCGCAAGGATAAACGGTTACGTGGACGCTCTTCGCAAAGCGGCGCCCGCAGATTACGGCGTTCTTCTATCCCCTGATACGTTTTCCGACTCCAAGAACGCACCGTTCATCGAAAGGATATTCGCGAGAACCGAGTTTCTCGCCATTGATATGAGAAACGCCGACAGCAAGGCTGCCGCATCTCTTACCGACAAGCTTCAGGGCAGCTTTTCTGCGTATATGCTCCGACCTCTTCTGAACGGTGACAACGCGGAAAACACCAAAGCTGTTTCCGACGCCCTCTCCAAAGCATCCGTCAACGCCCGCCAGTACGTCTCCTCTCCCCGGAAAGCCGCGGACACCACGGAGCCCACTACATATGACGAGGACGAATAAGCTCATGAGAGAATCCGCAGTGAATCGATATCTGTCGGAAACGCCCTGCGCGCTGTGCACTCTGGGAACGCTGATAGAAGCAGTGAACCAAGCCGCCGCAGCGACAGGGAAGCTCATTCCGGGCAGTCTCCTTTCCGAGCACATGGCGCCCCTTGACATACTTAAATTCGAGGCGGCGGCAAAAAGTGTTTTCCCTCTGCCTCCGCTCGTATTCCCCGTCGACGTTCTGTACGGCAAAGGCGCTGCCGCCGCATTTTTCGAGGAGATCTTCGGAAAGTATTTCGCGGTGACAGTATTTTACAAAAGTCAAGAGGAATGCGAAAAGGACCTTTCGCTGATCCATCAGCGGCAGGCAAAGGCGCACCCGTTCATTGGCAGGCTGGTCGAAGACCTTATTAACGTCCCGGAGGAAAACTTCGCCAAAAAGTGTGACGTGGGTGCGTTCAGCACTCCGGAGCTGACCAGGCGCACCGTTGAGGACCTTTTGGAAGAATTGGAATTTCTCGACTGTGACGTGAGCTTCAACATCCGGCAGTCTGCCCGCGATGCCATAGGCATAGGTCCCGACAGCTTTATGAAAGCCCTCTCTCTGCTTCTTTACGCCGCCAACGATCTCTCCTGCGACAGAAGGATATCCGTTGAGGTATCCGTCCGCGGGAACGTTCCGACGGTGGCGGTACGCACCCGCACCGAACGGACAAAAGCGCCGGTGAACTGTACCGACGCTCTTATTTCCGAAGTCCCCACCGTCGGGGCGGCACTCGATCTGTGCGGCTACGTTGCCGGATGTTCGGGATTTGCTCTCTCGGCACGGTGCAGCGAATACGGGGACGTATCCCTCTCGCTTATCCGCGACGCCCATCCGATACCGGATATGGAATTCCGATGCAGGGACAGATGGGCGGGCTACAACCGTTCTCTTTCGGAGGCTGTGGAGCTGTTCCGTATGTTTTGCGGGTCAGACAAACAGTAACAGGATAAGCATGAGCAGAGTATCGCTCTCTGCTTTTCCCTCACCTGCCAGAATAAGTATAAGTCCGATTATCAGAAGGTCTTCCTTTCCGATACCGCTGAGAAAGCCCAGATTTTCGGGAAGCTTTCCCCGCACGGGTGTCTGAGTCATCTCCGTGCGCTCTCCGGTCGTAAAAAAGCGGTTTCCCGCGTATCCGGGCGGAGGTGTGACCGTTTCCTCGCGCTCTCTCGTCGACCTTGCCTTGGAATACATCATTTCTCCCCCTTTCCGGAGTTTGACAGAAGCCCGCTGAGACTGTCAAGACTGATAAGACTGTCCACAACGGATCTCCGTTTCGGATTGAGATACGGACGCAGAGCCCGGAGCAGATTTTTTCTCCGGTCGACCGCGCCGCCGGACGGCTTTTGCGGCACGCTCGCTCCGGGCATTCCCATACCCAGACCGGAAAGCGCGGACAGCACCGCCGGCAGTTTTTCCATAAAATCAGGCGGCAGAGCGAGGTTCTCTTTCTTGTCCTCGGCCTTTTGTCCGCCGGCGCCGAGCGCGGAAAGAACTGCCTCCATCTCGGGGCTCTTCATTATTTCCGTCAGCGCCTCGGGCAGTACGCTTCCATTATCCTCCATACGCTTTCCCCCTATCTGTTTTTCGCGTTTTTCAAAATTTCCGCCGCTCTTCCCAGATCTTCCTCATCCATCTCAGAGAGCACTGAACGTATCCTGCGAAGCTCTTCTCCGGAGACGTTCACCCCGGAAAGATCGAAGCCCGATGCCGCACCGACCGTGAGCAATATCCGGCGGAACGCCTCATCGGGGAGAGCTGTAAGCATTTCTATCTGCTTTTTATTGATTTTCATTTCTGTCTCCTTTTCGTTTGCTGTTTTCAGTATATGCGAAACGGATACCCGGGTCACCCGAAAAAGGCTTTTATCATGAAAATACTTGTTATGTCCGACTCCCACGGGAGAGACGACAAAATGGAAAAAATAATATCACTTCACACCGACGCCGATCTCATGATCTTTCTCGGAGACGGACTGAGGGAAGCGGAAAGGGTCTTTGAGGATCACCGCGCCATACAGTCCTTTACGGTCTGCGGCAACTGCGACTGGTCCTTCCGTGATCACGTTCCGATGGCGACCCTTGACCTTGACGGTGTGCGGATAACCTGCTGTCACGGACACACCTACGGGGTGAAGTCCGGCATCGGAGCGTATGCCGAATACGCACGGACCGTAAACTCCGCCGTCGCCCTTTTCGGGCACACCCACGAGCAGTTTGAGAGAAACGTTGACGGCGTGATCCTCTTCAACCCCGGCGCCGTATGCGACGGATGCTTCGGCATCATCCACATTGAGAAAGGAGCGGTTTTATGCTCGCACGGAAATATCTGAAGCTATCAGGGCTTTTGTTCGCCGCCGCCCTTCTGGTCTCCTGTCTCTCCTCATGCGCCGCCGGAGAATTCTTTGCCACGCTGGGATTCGACACTCACGACTATGAGGGAGAAAAGGTCATAACGGAATACTCTGCCGACTCGGAAAAAGCACTGGAGCTTGCCGAGGCCGTCAGAATACTCACCATTAATTCCGCGGACGTTCCCGAATTTGACGGAACGAAGGATGCGGCAAAAAAATGCAGGGATTCCGTGCTAAACTATATGTACAACTCCAATTACGCAAAGTACGCCGGAAACATCGAGCTTCTCGACGAGGCGTCGGAGGTGTACCCTCAGATTCGGCTTTCCGTCATAATTCCCGCGGATGATTTCGTAAACACCTTCTACAAATATTTCGGAGGCAAGGAAAAGGTATCCAACGAAAACGGGGATATGTTCGAATATGTGCCCGGCCTCGACTCCTATATCACCGCCGCTCAGCCCCAGAGGAACGAAACAGAGGTGAACGTGGTCTCTCTCTCGGAGACCGCCAGCACTTACCGTTTCACCTTCAGCACCTCTCTGGACGGCGAGGACGGAGGCTCTTATTTCGCCCTGATCATAAAGCGTGCGGACGGAAGCTTCTATTTCAAAGAACTCAAAAAAATATAAAAAAGTGTTGAAAATATAAGACGAATATGGTATAATGACTTATTGAAACGAGCCGCAGAGCAAGGTCATACCAGCCGGGGGTTTAGCGGCCCTCTGTACCTGAAATCCGCTATATGCAGGGGTGGTTTCCCTTTTTGAGGGTTGGCTTTGCACGGTCTGTGTCGCAATTTTCCGTGTTGAAGGACGGGTCCCAGCGCAATCGGCGGCTGCGAACCATGTCAGGTGGGGAACCAAGCAGCATTAAGCGGTGCGGCTGATGTGCCGCAGGGCTGCCTGTCCTGAGCGGAGGCTGCGGCGTCGCGTGTAAGGTTTTCCCGATCTTGGGGTGTGTGGCCTTCCTCTGCGGCTCGTTTTACAATTGCCCGAAAAGCAAGCTTTTCGGGCAAAAACCGCGCGGCGGGGATGCTCGCGCTTATCGCCGCTCCCAAAAACAAGTTTTTGGGGCTCCCCTCGGCGCGAGGGCTCACTTTGTTCGCCCTAAAGGTGTTTTTGCAGCGGCAAAGCCGCCGCAAAAACGGTTTGGATTAATAAAAAATACGTTAAAGGAGGTTCTTATGCATCAGGCGTTATACCGCAAGTACAGACCGGCGACGTTTGACGACGTTTGGGGTCAGAAGCACATAACCGACGTTCTCCGCTTCGAGACGGAAAACGGCAAGATATCACATGCCTATCTTTTCTGCGGCTCCCGCGGTACCGGAAAGACCTCCTGCGCGAAAATACTTGCAAAGGCCGTGAACTGCGAATCGCCCGTCAACGGCTCTCCCTGCCTTTGCTGCAGCTCCTGCCGCGATATTGAGGCGGGACTCACCACCGACGTCATTGAAATGGACGCGGCTTCCCACAACGGTGTTGACGAGATAAGGGCGCTGTGCGAGGAGATCATGTACGCTCCCGCCATGCTCAAAAAACGCGTGTATATCATCGACGAGGTACACATGCTGTCCCAGGGCGCGTTCAACGCTCTTCTGAAAACCATAGAGGAGCCGCCGGAGCACGCGGTATTCATATTGGCGACCACCGAGCTCCACAAGGTCCCCGCGACCATAGTGTCCCGATGCCAGCGTTTCGGCTTCAACCGCATAGATCTGCACGTTATCGCCGAAAGGCTGAAATATATTGCCGAGAAAGAAAACATCGTCCTTGAGGACGAGGCGGCAGTCCTGCTCGCTCGGCAGGCTCAGGGCGGCATGCGCGATGCCATAGGTCTCTTTGAGCTCTGCTCAGCCGGCGGCGCCGACGTCACAGCCGCAAAGGTATCCGACACTCTCGGCATTTCCGGGTACGAGCTGGTCGCCGAGACCATGGAAGCTGTCTCACGCGGGGACATGGCGAAGCTTTTCGGCATCGTCGCGGACGTCACCTCCTCCGCCAAGGATATTTCCGTTTTCTGGCAGGAGCTGGTGTCCTTCGTCCGTGATATGCTGGTCTCCAAGTACACCGAAAACAGCGGTGAATATCTGGATCTGACCGGTACCGAGGCGGAGCTGCTCCGCACCGCAGCATCGAAATTCAGCCTTGCCGCGCTTGTCAACGCCAGCAGCGTGCTGGATGATGCGACCGTCAGGATATCCCGTTCTCCGCAGACAAAACGCATTATAGCCGAAATGGCACTTCTAAAGCTGTGCCGTCCCGAGCTTGACACCTCTCCGGAGGCACTATCCGCCCGGATCGCAAAGCTTGAGGATGCAATGACACTGGGAGAATTTACCCCCGCGGAAAAGAAGCCCGAAGAAAAGAAAGCACCCGCGCCTGCACCCGCACCCGCACCCGTTGAGGAAAAGAAAAATAATGTCCCGGAGTCTCCGGCACCGGATGCGCATGACGCTGACGGATACCGTCCCGTTCCCGACGTAAGTGAAGCTGTGGGAAAGCTGGAGGGCGGACAGCGGTCTCTGGCGAGCTTTCTTATGAGTGCGGCGGTCTTCGTCTCACAGGACGGCAAGTCCGTGCGGCTCGAGGCTGACAGCTTCGCCGCGACCATGCTTGACCGTGAGGCTTCAAAGGACGCTATTTCCGCCGTCCTTGCGAAAGCGCACATAACCGACGGTAAAGCAAGAATAGAAGTCATCGAAAAAAAGCATAGCGATAAATCGTCTTCCCTCTCCGACGAGCTGGGCAGACTTCTGTAAGGTGAGCTGCACAGTTTGAAAACAAAGCATACTCTGAATTGAACGTCTGCTGTTTTCAAACCCCATTTGTGCCTCCCCCGCCAATGGGCGGCAAATTCGAAGAACCGCCGCAAATGCAAAGAAAGGAATGGTCATAAAAATGAAAGCAAGACTCCCCGAAGGACGCGGAGGCGGCCCCGGAAATATGCAGAGCATGTTAAAGCAGGCTCAGAAAATGCAGGAGGACATGGCTGCCCTCCAGGAAGACCTTGACGCAAGAGTATACGATATCGCCGCAGGCGGCGGTGCCGTCAAGGTGACTATCGACGGAAAACTTGAAGTTAAAAACATAGAAATAGACCCGGAGGTCGTCGACCCCGACGACGTTGAGACTCTGCAGGATATTCTCACCGCCGCAGTCAACGAAGCGATAAAAACCGTCAACGAGACCAACAACGAGGAAATGGGCAAGATAACCGGCGCTCTTAATATGGGCGGCATGGGTCTGCCCGGAATGTTCTGATATGGCGGAATACCCCGAACAGATAGAACGGCTTTCCGATATGTTCCGCCGTCTCGACGGAATAGGAAAAAAGACGGCTCTGCGCCACGCTTTCAGCGTTCTTGACATGACGGAGGACGAGGTGCGTTCGTTCGCGGATGCTCTTATCGCCGCGAAGACGGAAATGTGTTTCTGCTCCGTATGCAAGAATATTTCTTCCTCGGAGGTCTGCCCCATCTGCTCTGATGATAAACGCGACCGTTCCGTCATCTGCGTGGTTGAGGATTTCCGTGCCGCAATGGCGGTGGAAAAGGTAAGAGAGTACAAAGGGCTTTACCACGTGCTCCACGGCGTCATCTCCCCCATGAAGGGTATCGGTCCGGACAGGCTGACGGTAAAAGAGCTGCTCGCCCGTCTTGACGGAAGCGTCCGGGAGGTCATCCTCGCTACCAACCCCACCCCCGAAGGAGAGACCACCGCAATTTATCTTTCAAAGCTTATCGCCCCGCTGGGCGTGAAAGTTTCAAGGATCGCCAACGGCATGCCCGTGGGCGGCGATCTTGAATATGCCGACGAACTGACGCTTCGCCGCGCCATCGAAGGCAGATACGATCTGTAAGAAAAGAGGCCACCCAATGGCAAAAATCAAAATGAAGACCCCCATCGTCGAGATGGACGGCGATGAGATGACGAGAATCATCTGGCAGATGATCAAGGATATACTTATCCTTCCCTATATCGACCTGAAAAGCGAGTACTACGATCTGGGACTTCCCCACCGCGACGAGACAGACGATCAGGTGACGGTGGATGCCGCCAACGCCACTCTGAAATACGGTGTGGCGGTCAAATGCGCCACCATCACCCCCAACGCGCAGAGAGTTGAGGAATACAATCTGAAAGAAATGTGGAAGAGCCCCAACGGCACCATCCGCGCCATCCTCGACGGCACGGTCTTCCGCGCACCTATAATCGTTAAGGGCATCACCCCTTACATACCCACCTGGACAAAGCCCATCACCATCGCCCGTCACGCTTACGGCGATATTTACAAGAACACCGAGATGCAGGTACCCGCAAACTCGAAGTGCGAGATAGTCTGCACCGATGAAAACGGAAATGAGACGAGGCAGACCATCCACGATTTCGCGGGATCCGGCGTGATCCAGGGCGTCCACAACACGGATAAGTCCATCACAAGCTTCGCCCGCAGCTGCTTCAACTACGCTCTCGATACGAAGCAGGATATATGGTTTGCTACCAAGGATACTATTTCCAAAAAATATGACCACCGCTTCAAGGACATTTTCGCCGAGGTCTTCGAAAACGAGTACAAGGCGAAGTTCGAGGAAGCAGGTATCACCTATTTCTACACCCTCATCGACGACGCGGTGGCACGTGTCATACGCTCCGAAGGAGGATATATCTGGGCGTGCAAAAACTATGACGGCGACGTCATGAGCGACATGGTAGCAACAGCGTACGGCAGCCTCGCAATGATGACCAGCGTCCTCGTTTCCCCCGACGGAGTTTACGAGTACGAGGCGGCGCACGGCACCGTTCAGCGCCACTATTACAAGCATCTTAAGGGTGAGGAGACCTCCACCAACAGCGTAGCGACCCTGTTCGCATGGACGGGCGCCCTCAGAAAGCGCGGGGAGATGGACGGGACCCCCGACCTGTGCGAGTTCGCCGACAAGCTGGAAAAGGCGATAATCGACACCATAGAGTCCGGCATCATGACCGGAGATCTGTGGCTGCTCTCAAGCCTCCCCGATAAGAAAAAAGTCAATACCGAAGATTTTCTCAGAGCCGTCGCCGCGACGCTCAACGATATGATGTGAAAGGATATACCATGAAAAAGATCGCTTTGATACTCGCCGTCTTTACGGCAGTCCTTATGCTCGCATCCTGCGGAGAACAGAAAGCTTCTCCCGATGAGACCACCTACGCGCAGATGGTAATGGACAAGTCAGAGGGATATAAACCCCCGAAGGACAATCAGAAGCACGAGTATACCGTGACCCCCGGTCTCGCTGACTACGACAGCGACGGCAATCTTATCATAGAGTCCACAGACAACAGATACGTTTACCTTTCCGAGGTCGGATACGTTATTTTCTCGTTCGACAAGACGACGGACAGCTGTATTCAGGTCCTCGAGGTCAGAAAGCTTGAGAGTGAGGAAGAAGCTTCGAAGTTCCTCACGGATCACGTGGCAGAGCTGATGGCCAGCGGAAATTACACCAACGTACACCAGGCAAAGAATCATGTAGTATTCACCGTAAGCCTTGACAACCCCATATACGGAAAATACATGAAGCTTACCCGCGCGGACGTGGAAAAGGATATGCCCGAAACGCTGAAGTGCAGCTGATATGAACAGAAGATTATTCGATTTCATAAAGAAGAGTCCAACCGCTTACCATGCCGCAGATACTGCGGCATGCGTTCTTTCGGAGAGAGGTTTTATGAAGCTTTCCGAAAAAGAGGACTGGATTCTCACCCCGGGAAAGGGCTATTTCGTCACCCGGAACGGATCTTCTCTGATCGCGTTCAGGATCCCGGAAAAGGGAGCTGACCGTTTTATGATAACGGCGTCTCACGGCGACAGCCCTGCCTTCAAGATCAAGGAAAATCCGGAGATAGCGGGAGAATACTATACCCGTCTTTCCACCGAGAAATACGGCGGTATGCTCTGCGCGCCATGGCTCGACAGACCTCTTGCCGCCGCGGGCAGGATAACCGTCCGGACCGGGAACGGGCTGGACGTCCGCCTGGTCGATACGAAAGAGCCCTGTGCTCTTATACCCAACGTAGCCATACATATGAACCGCAAGGCAAACGATGGTACCGCCTACAACGCCGCGGTGGATATGCTTCCTCTGTTCGGCGGCGCGGGCGCCTCGTTCAAGGACATCATAGCGAGAGCCGCCGGAGTGCCCGCGGAGAAAATCTGCACCGCGGACCTCTGGCTGTACGTGCCCGAAGAGGGGAAAGAATGGAACGGATTTATCACCGCTCCCCGTCTCGACGATCTCCAGTGCGCGTTTGCCGCTCTCACCGCGTTCTGCGGCGCGGATGCTTCGGATACAGTGCCCGTATACTGCCTTTTCGACAACGAAGAGGTGGGCAGTGAAACGAAGCAGGGTGCCGCCTCGACTTTCCTTTCAGATACTCTCGGAAGGATATGTCGAGCGCTGGATACAGAACTGTGCCGAGCGCTTCCGGAAAGCTTTCTCGTTTCATGCGACAACGCGCACGCGGAACACCCCAACCATCCCGAGCTTTCCGACAAGAACTGCGCCGTTCATATGAACGGCGGCGTGGTGATAAAGTATAACGCGAACTGCAGATACACCTCCGACGCGGTATCCGCGGGGATATTCCGACTAATCTGCGAAAATGCGGGCGTGCCCGTCCAGAATTACGCCAACCGCGCAGATATGGCGGGAGGCTCAACTCTCGGGAACATCGCGAACACTAAGGTCTCGCTGAACACAGTCGATATAGGTACCGCGCAGCTTGCCATGCATTCCGCCGTCGAGACGGCGGGAGCCTATGACACGGAGTTCCTTTACCGCGCCCTGAAAAAGTTTTACGAAAGCACCGTTTCCGTCACCGACGGTGGATATAAGGTAGAATGAAAAAAGCTGTCAGAATAATACTGATAATAGTGTTCTCCGCCGCGATACTCGTCTCCGGGTACAAGCTCCTTTCGGCGTATCTGGGATATAAGGAGGCGGACGATTTTTACGACGGTATCAGAGAAGATTTCATTGTGATACCGGAGACAGAAGCCGTGACGGACAAGCTTACGACCGAAGCCGGAAAAGAGGACACCGCTCTGTCAGATACCACCGCGAAAGAGGAGAACGGCGGGGACGGCGATACTCCCTTCGGCGTAGATTTTGATGGGCTCTGCGCTTACTGCCCCGACGTGGTCGGCTGGATATACTGCCCCGGTACGCCCATAAGCTACCCCGTGGCACAGTCGGACGACAACGACTACTATCTGCGCCGCGCGCTGGATGGCTCGCACCTGGTGACCGGTACCATATTCGCCGATTTCAGAAACACCGTTCCCATGGCAGAAAGAAACTATATCGTTTACGGCCATTACATGAAGGACGGCTCTATTTTCGGCTGCTTCGAGAAATATAAAAGCCAAAGCTACTATGAGAGCCACCCCGTGATGTATTATTTCACGCCCGGCGGAGACTATGAAATAGAGCTTTTTGCCGGAGTGCTCACAAGCACCTCGGAGTTCTCATACAGAACGGATATGAGCGACAAGAGATTCGCGGAGCTCATCGGGTGGGCAAAGGAAAAATCGTTCTTTGATTCCTCCGTAGAGGTGGGACCGGAGGATAAGATCATCACCCTTTCCACCTGCTCTTACGAGTATGAAAACGCCCGCTGCGTGCTTCTCGGCAAGCTCGTTCTCATGAATTGACGAATATTTTTCTGTTTTTTCAAAAAAACTATTGACAAAGGAATGGCGTGTTGTTATAATAATTCCTACACCGAGCGAATCGGAGCATAGCGGAATTGTGTAACGGTAGCACAGCAGACTCTGACTCTGTATGTTGGGGTTCGAATCCCTATTCCGCTGCCAAAAAGAAGAGGACATCCTTTGGATGTCCTCTTCTTTTTGGCGACGGAATTTAACGGGATTCGGAAGCACTACCCCGCCGAAGTTCACCCAAACCGCATATCTGCTTGCGGGGCAGCCGCAAAGGCACAAGTGCCTTTGCCGAAGCACCGGTTCAGACCCGCGTGGAGCTGCACCCAAACATCCTATTGCACTATGGAAACGCCCGGGAGGG
>JAZLKW010000049.1:0-4626 GCA_045597805.1 Candidatus Avispirillum sp.
AACATATAGAACATCAAAAGCGGAAGTCTGCTTGTTCTGTGCCAGCAAAGGCTTCGCCTTTGCCAAAGTTCATCATCAAGAAAAGCTATGAAAAGAAACGCCGATATGCGGGGCGCCGCCCCGCGCCCTGCGGCTTTTTGATAAAAGCCGGCAAAAACTTTTGCGAAGAGAACTGCTCGCTAAACTCTAATTTATCAGGTTATTGACAGTGCAATGAGATTATTATATAATGAAAGCATACAGAAAAGTGAGGAAATGCAATGAGAATAGCCGTAAAAGTAGGTACGTCCACACTGACGTATGCCAACGGAAACATGAATATCCGCCACGTGGAAAAGCTCTGCCGAGTGATGTCCGATCTTAAAAACGCCGGGAACGAGATGATACTGGTAAGCTCCGGCGCCATAGGCATGGGCGTGGGCAAGCTGTCGCTCAGAGAGCGCCCCTCCGATATGCCCACAAAGCAGGCGGCGGCGGCAGTCGGCCAGTGTGAGCTCATGTACGTTTACGACAGACAGTTTTCCGAATACGGCCACACCGTGGCGCAGATACTCCTCACGGGAAGCGATCTGAGAGACGAGGCGAGAAACCGCAATTTCCGCAACACCATAAACAGGCTTCTTGAAATGGGCGTTCTCCCCGTAATCAATGAAAACGATACCGTCTCCACGGAGGAGATCTCCGTAGGCGATAACGATACCCTTGCCGCCATCGTGTCTGTGGACGCCGGGGCAGACCTGCTCATCCTGCTTTCCGATATAGACGGTCTTTATGACGCGGATCCCAGAAAAGATAAGTCAGCAAAGATCATCACGCGGGTCGTAAAAATGACCGATGAGATAATGGCGCTTGGCGGCGGCGCGGGCTCGTCCCTGGGAACGGGCGGCATGCACACAAAACTCAACGCCGCGAAGCTCTGCATGGAAAACGGTATCGATATGGTCATTGCCGACGGTTCTCACCCCGAAGCCCTCTATTCCATCGTGGACGGAGAGAGCGTGGGAACTCTCTTCTGCGGAAAGGAAAGATAATGATTCCGACATCTGAAATACTTGACCGTGCCCAAAAAGCAAAAAAAAGACTGTCAGCGGCGACGGAAGAAGAAAAGAACGCGGCACTGAAGGCGGCGGCAGAACATATCCGCCGCGATACCGCAAAAATCCTCTCGGCAAATAAAGAGGACGTGGATGCGGCGCGTGGTGCGATCTCCGACGTGATGCTTGACCGCCTGACTCTCACAAAAGAGAGGATAGAGAATATGGCGGACGCCGTCATGGAGGTGGCGGCGCTTCCCGATCCCGTCGGGAGAATAATAGAAGAAACCGAACGTCCCAACGGGCTGAAGATATCAAAGGTGTCTGTGCCCATGGGCGTGGTGGCAATGATATTCGAGAGCCGTCCCAACGTCTGCTCCGACGCGGCGGCGCTGTCTCTCAAAAGCTCCAACGTGTGCGTGCTCCGAGGCGGCAAGGAGGCGATAAAGTCGAATATGGCCATAGCGGAAGCGTTCCGCGATGCTCTGCGCGATACGGGTCTACCCGAGGATGCAGTGAATCTCATCGAGGATACCACCCGCGAGAGTGCGAACGAGCTCATGTGCGCGAGAGGGAAGGTCGATCTGCTCATCCCCCGCGGCGGCGCGGGACTCATCCGTGCCTGCGTGGAGAACGCGAAGGTCCCCTGTATTGAAACGGGTACGGGCATATGCCATATATACGTGGACGGCGACGCCGATCTTGATATGGCGCTGGATATCGTTGACAACGCTAAAACCAGCCGCCCCTCCGTGTGCAACGCGGCGGAGGTCTGCCTTGTTGATAAAAAAACAGCGGCAGAGTTTCTGCCGAAGCTCGCTTCCCGCCTTGTCACCGAAAGGGCGCTGTCAGGGAAAACACCCGTTGAACTGCGGCTGGACGAAGCGTCGGCGGCGATCATCCCCGGAAAGCCCGCGGGAGAAAAGGATTTCGATACTGAATTTCTCGATTATATAATGGCTGTAAAAGTGGTAGACGGAGCAGTGGAGGCGGTCTCCCACATAGCCGCCCACTCCACGGGCCACAGCGAAGCGATAGTCACGGAAAACCCCGATACGGCTGACTTTTTCACCGCCTCCGTCGACAGTGCGGCGGTATATGTCAATGCCTCCACCAGATTCACCGACGGGGGAGTTTTCGGTCTCGGCTGTGAGATAGGCATCTCCACACAGAAGATGCACGCCAGAGGCCCCATGGGTCTTTGCGAAATGACTACCTATAAATATGTAGTCCGCGGCGACGGACAGATAAGATAGAGGTAAAGATATGTATTCATTCGGGTTTATAGGATGCGGCAATATGGGCGGTACTCTTGCCCTCGCCGTGGCAAGGACCGAGAAGAACATCACGGTCTCCGACCGTTCCGCGAAGACCGCGGAGAGGATTGCCGCCGAGACAGGCGCGGCTGTGGTCACCAACGGAGAGATAGCGGAGAACTGCCGTTATATCGTTCTCGGCGTGAAGCCCCAGGTGCTCCCCGCAGTCCTTGAGGAGATAGTGCCTATCCTCCGCGAGAGGAAGGACAGATATACCATTATCTCCATGGCGGCAGGTGTCGATATCAGCACCATCAAGGGATATTTCGACTGCGAGATCCCGGTCATCCGCATCATGCCAAACACCCCCGCCTGCGTGGGAGAGGGTATGATAGTTTACTGTGTCAGCTCCATGGTCACCGAGAGTGAAAAGGTACAGTTCGAAAAGGCGTTTTCCGCGGCGGGCGAGATCGAGGAGATACCCGAAAAGCTCATCGACGCCGCATCGGCGGTTTCAGGCTGCGGACCCGCGTTCACCTATCTGTTCATCGAAGCGCTTGCTGACGGCGGCGTGAAATGCGGACTGCCCCGCGCGCTTGCCCTGAAGCTGGCGGCGAAGACCGTCAGCGGCTCGGGCGCCACCGTGCTTGGCACGGGCAAGCACCCCGGCGAGCTGAAAGATGCAGTGTGCAGTCCCGGAGGAAGCACCATCGAGGGCGTGATCACCCTTGAGAACGGCGCATTCCGCGGCACCGTGTCGGAGGCGGTCACAGCGGCGTTCGAGAGAACGAAAGAGCTGGGCAAATGACAAAAGAAGGAAAGACCTTTGAAAGAACTCTTCCCGCAGGGTATACCGAAATATATTCAATAGACGCCTCGGAGAAGAAAACGGCACGGCGGCTGAACGCCTTTGCCTCGCTGATAACGCTTGTAATGGCGGCGCTGTCCGTCATACTTATAAGACCCGAGCCCGCGGAGCTGTTTGCCGCCCCCATGAAGACGGCGCTTCACGCGTTTGTTTTCTGCGTGGCGCTGATAGCCTATATGTTCCTGCACGAGCTGGTGCACGGCGCGGCGTATAAATTACTTACGGGCGCGAAGCTCACCTTCGGATTGGATATTAAATCCTCCATAGCCTTCTGCGGCGTTCCCGATATTTACGTGTACAGAAAAACGGCGCTCATCGCTCTGCTCGCGCCGTTCTGCGTGTTTTTGCTTCCCGCCGTCCTCATGTTTATCCTTCCGGGCGCGTGGGACAGACTGCTTGTCATGGTATTCATTTCCTGCCACGTGGGCGGCTGCACGGGCGATCTTTACGACGCTTTTCTGTATTTATTCCGGCTGAGGGACCCGGCGACCCTCATGAACGACACGGGACCGCGCCAGACCTTTTATATGAAAGAAAAATGACCGAAGCTCTTCTTCGGTCTTTTTTATATTACGAAAAAGCACACCCCGAAACCGCCTGCAAAAAAGCTCTTCCTTTTTCGGTAAATGTGTGGTATAATCTACCTGTAAAAATATATGAAAAAGAAGGTGTCACCGTGAAACTTTCAAAGGAACTCATATCCCTGCTCCTTTCAGTCAGCGTACTGCTCTCCGCCGTATGCGTTTTCCCCGTGTCCGTCAGCGCGGCGGCAGCTACTTCCGGCACTTGCGGAACAAATCTCACATGGGAATATGATTCATCCACATATACCCTCACCATTTCAGGCACGGGCGCGATGAAGAATTACAGTGACAGTTCATATAACGGAACATATTATGTTACCACCGCACCGTGGAGACCGTATTACAATACTATGAAAACTGTAATAATCGGTGACGGTGTCACGAGCATTGGCAGTAGGGCATTTAAAAAGTGCACAAGCCTCACCTCAGTGACGATACCGGATTCCGTCACGAGCATTGCCTATGATGCATTTTACGGTTGCAGCAGCCTCACCTCAGTGACGATACCGGATTCCGTCACGAGCATTGGCTATGAGGCATTTTCCTATTGCGAAAGCCTCACCTCAGTGACGATACCCGATTCCGTCACGAGCATTGGCGATGAGGCATTTTTCCATTGCACAAGCCTCACCTCAGTGACGATACCGGATTCCGTCACGAGCATTGGCAGTAGGGCATTTTGCGAATGCACAAGCCTCACCTCAGTGACGATACCCGATTCCGTCACGAGCATTGGCGATGAGGCATTTTTCCATTGCACAAGCCTCACCTCAGTGACGATACCCGATTCCGTCACGAGCATTGGCTATTTTGCATTTTACGGCTGCACAAGCCTCACCTCAATAACGGTATCAGACAAAAATACAGCATATTCATCACAAGAC
>JAZLKW010000050.1:0-6903 GCA_045597805.1 Candidatus Avispirillum sp.
CGAAGGCACCTACGAGATCACCGAGCAGGACGGCAAGGTCGTTCTCACCATCAAGGACTTCTCTCAGGTCAAGGGCATGAAGGTCGGCGATAAGTACTTCGATATAGTGCTTGACGCTACCGATGCAAAGGCCGAGGTCAAGGACCTTGGACTGAAGCTGATCGACTCCTACACCTACACCGTTACCACCGGCGACGGTATGGTTTGGATAGTTCTCGCGGCAGCAGTATCCATCCTGGGCTGTGCTCTTATCGTAACGAAGAGACGCAGCACTGCCGAATAAAGCAATATTCGACATAAATAAGTCACGCAATGCCCGGCGCTCTGAAGAAATAAGTTCAAGAGCACGGGTGTCGGCGAGGCAACAAGAGATACCGGGATCAGCAGAAATGCTTTTCCCGGTATCTTTTTTCCGCTTTCTTATCCGTTCATTCGATCCATATGTCATTATTTCAGCAGTATACACACAGAGCGCAGTGTGAAATGACCGCGTTTTTTAATAAACCGTTATCGGATGTCACTTGAAAACCTACAAAACCTATGGTATAATGGGACACTGAAAGAGCAGGTGTTAGAAATGATTTCAACCAAAGGAAGATATGCACTTCGTATGATGGTGGACCTGGCACAGCATCAAGGAGAAGGCAATATCTCGCTGAAAGATATTGCCGCCAGACAAGATATTTCAAAAAAATATCTTGAGCAGATCATACCGATCTTGAATCGGGCATCTCTGCTCAACACTTCACGAGGATTTGCCGGCGGATATCAGCTTGCAAAGCTGCCGAAGGATTACACGGTGGGGGAAATCATTCGTGCCGCCGAAGGCAATTTAGCCCCGGTCAGCTGTCTCGAACGGGATATCAACACGTGTCCGAGATGTTCGGAGTGTGCAACACTTTTCGTGTGGGAAGGCTTGCAAAAAACGGAAAACGAATACTTAGACAGTATTACGCTGCAGGATATTCTGGACAGACAGGAACAGTCCGGAACAAATTACGGTATTTGATCCGTAATTCCCGGGGAGTCAGGATCCCGAGGTGATTGAATATAATAATTCCCACAAAACCTATTGACCTAGTAGGAAATAACTGTTATAATACTATTTCAAGAAATGGAAGCGCTGAAACATTGGGTCGTGTTTTATGAAAGCCTTGTGCGATGCGATTTCCGTTTCGTTCGATTCTGTTGATATTGCGGCAGATTTGTTGTATGCCCAAGACAGAAACGAAAATCAGTTTCATTGTAAAACAAATACGGAAAGGAATAACCGCTATGTCTAATATTTATACATCCGCCGATCAGCTTATCGGAAAAACTCCTCTTTTGGAGCTCACTCATATTGAAAAAGAACTCGGCCTCAAGGCAAAAATCGTTGCTAAACTTGAATATTTCAATCCCGCGGGTTCTGCAAAAGACAGAATCGCCAAGGCGATGATCGATGAGGCGGAAGCATCCGGAAAGCTGAAGAAGGGCTCGGTCATTATCGAACCGACATCCGGCAATACCGGTATCGGTCTTGCCTCTGTTGCTGCCGCGCGCGGTTACCGTATTATTCTGACGATGCCCGAAACCATGTCCTTGGAGCGTCGCCAGCTTATCAAGGCATTTGGCGCGGAAATCGTTCTTACCGAGGGCGCAAAGGGCATGAACGGCGCTATCGCAAAAGCAGATGAGCTTGCCGCGGAGATCCCGGACAGCTTTATTCCCGGTCAGTTCGTGAATCCTGCAAACCCGACAGCTCACCGCGAGCATACAGGCCCCGAGATTTATGAGGATACCGACGGAGAAGTCGATATTTTTGTAGCCGGTGTCGGCACCGGCGGAACCATCACCGGTGTCGGTGAATATTTGAAATCCCAAAATCCGAATATCAAAGTCGTAGCCGTCGAACCTGCTGCTTCCGCGGTCCTGTCCACCGGTGTTCCCGGACCGCACAAGCTTCAGGGCATCGGCGCGGGATTCGTTCCGGATGTGCTTAATACCGATGTGTACGATGAGATCATACCTGTTTCCGACGAAGATGCTTTTGCTGTCGGTAAGAAAATAGGCAAATGCGAAGGTGTTCTGGTGGGGATATCCTCAGGTGCCGCGGCTTTTGCTGCGATCGAGCTTGCCAAGCGTCCGGAGAACGAAGGCAAAACCATCGTTGTGCTTCTTCCCGATACCGGCGACAGGTACCTTTCCACCCCCATGTTTGCTGATTGATAACCGTCCGGCATCCGGTTTTTCGGATGCCGGAGTTCATTTGCAGAGGAGAAAAGATTTGAAAAACAACAATCAATTGGTGAAAATTACAACGACTGCTGTATTGATCGCGCTGACCTGCGTGCTGACAATGGCGGTGAGGATCCCGTCTCCCACGAAGGGATATATGAATCTCGGCGACTGTGCCGTGCTTTTCAGCGGTTTCCTGCTCGGTCCCGTATACGGAACAATTGCCGGCGGCACCGGCTCCGCCCTTGCCGACCTTTTTGCCGGGTATCCGATTTATGTCCCGGGAACACTGATCATTAAGGCAATGATGGCGTTGATGCTTTCGCTGTTCTCCCGTGTTTTCTCCGGAAAGAAAAGCAAGTGTCCCCGCATCGGATTCGTTGTCGGCGCAATAATAGCCGAGTTCCTTATGGTGTCCGGTTATTATATATACGAGGCGGTCTTTATCGGTGAAGGATTTATCGCCGCCTTTGCCGGAGTTTCGGGGAACATTGTGCAGGGAATCGTCGGAATAGCAGGCTCATATCTGATCGTTGAGCTTCTCAGCCGCACCGATATTTTCGGTATGTACGGAGCAAAGGGGTTCGCAAAAAGACAGAAAAATGAATATTCTTTATGATCGGACGATACAGGCGTCCGAAAATCAGCTGTCAGCTGTAAAGCGGCAAAGCAGTATTCTATAATAACGGACAAATACCGGCGGAGGAATTGCAGAGTAAAGAAACAAGAATTACCGGTCCCGTGATGACAGGGAATCTTCTGATTTCTTTCAGAAGGTCATGACGTGGCTCTTTGTATTGTCTTTTATTTTTCGCCGATTCGCCCCCCCGCAGTCAGGATCTGTCTCCCGGCTGTGGGGGGTATTATTATGCGGGCAGTATTATCATCAGGTATTATTACCACCCTCGTAAGCTGCTCAAAGAGCCTATTATCTGTATTTTATATTGGCAAACTATTGACAAATGCATAAAATGCATGTATTATCAAAGTAGATAAATATGTATGGAGGAAACACCATGAAAAAAGCATTATCTCTTATTCTGGTGATCGCAATGCTGGCGGCTGCTGTTCTCAGCGTGATCCCCGCAAGCGCTGCGGCTACCGCAGAGGACATCGACTACATCGATGCTCTTTACTTTGAGCCTTCGAAGCGTCCTACCATAGACGGCTTCATATCCACTGCAGAGTGGGGCTCCATGTCGTTCTCCGTGGAGGCGACCGACTGCGCGACCAAGGATGACACCACTCCTTATAACCGTTTCCTTTACTGGAGAACGGGTGACCGTACCGACTATAACTCTTTCGAGTATCAGGTATGGCTTCGCTGGTGCGAGGACTATTTCTACATAGGAGTTAAGGTTTACGATCCCGACGGCCATTCTCTGAAGAACGGTACCACCGAGACCTGGAACGGCGACGCTATCCAGGCGAGAATAGATAAGGCGGGCGCGAATGCCGCTACCGAGGGCGAAGACTTCTGGGTCTCTTCCGACCACGAGCGTCCCTGGAGCTCCAAGCAGGTCCCGGACTTCCTGTTCGGCTACGTTGAAATAGCAGGCGGCTTCTCCGAGGCATGGGAGAATACCAATAACAAGGGTATGACCTCCTTCTCCAAGAACCCCCTGGGCACCGCGCTCTGCGTAGTTGCTCCTGCAGGTTCCTCCTATTCCACCGATACCTCCAAGGGTATCACCACCTATGAGGTAGGTATCCCGTGGACTTATATCCTCAACGGCGACACTGTTGACGGTACCGCTTCCGGCGCACAGATCACCGCTCTGACCTATACGAAATACACCACCGGCCGCGGCGGCAAGGGTAACCTCTCCGGCGGTATCGGACGTGAGTTCGGTATGTCTCTTGCAGTACTCAACGACGGTACTAACCCCGATCCCGTCTGGGACAGCTTCATGTCCTGGGGTTCCGGTATCTGTGAAGCAAACTCCAAGGTCGGCGGCGACGGCGCGAGAAGTGCTACCGGTTCCAACGCGGTAACGCTTTCCGCTACCACCGTTACCCAGACCGCGGGATATACCACCTACAACTGCGCAAGCCTGCTGGACGCTTCCTTCAGCACCAAGAATATAGATAAGCCCGGCGTGTTCTACGATTATCTCGCAGGCGACCTCTATAAGGATACTCCCCTTAAGTACGAGCAGCTGTCTTCTCTGACCTACGATACCGATCCCGACGGCGACAGATCCGTATGGGGCTCCGATGACTACTTCGGCCACGTTACCGATATCGGCGGCACCCATAAGGGCGTTCTGGACTACGTAAGTTCCCACGAAACCAACTATATCGACACCCGTGACGGCGGCGGAACGATCCAGTATACCTTCCCCACCTCCTATACTATTGAGTTCGATATCAAGTACGAGGGTACCGAGGTATCCTCCCCCGAATACGAATCCGCTCTGTATAACTGGTTCGGCGGTGCTAATGTATACGCTTTCCAGTGCGGTTACTTCTTCAATGACAAAATGTTCAAGGTCGTCAATTCCAACGACGCAAATGAAGTCCTTGCATCCTGCAACTACGACCTGAAGAAGGGCAACTGGTACAACTGGAAGTTCCAGTTCGATAACGAGTCCTGCACCTGCCGTCTGTGGATAGATGACCTGTCCACCACTGCTGACAACGCTGACAGCCCTTGGGGCAGAATGATCTTCAACGTATGCTGGAGATACTTCTACTACTCCTCCGAGTCTGTTAAGGAAAACGGTACTCTGCTTCTGTTCAGACTTATGAACGTGCAGCCCATGTTCGATAACGTCAAGATCTATAACTTCGCGTCCCTCACCGACATCGCCGTTCCCGAGGAGCATTCCGGCGGCGGTACGGGTACTGTTACGGAGAATAAGACGGGCGGCGGCGAGCTGTCTCTTGACGGTGTTACGAAGAAGGACGGCAAGTGGTACATCCCCGTATCCGTAAAGGAAGAGTACCTCACCTCTACTGCGCTCACCTTCGCGCTTGATTACGATCCCGCAAAGTCACAGTTCGAGGGCATCGAGGGCCTCGCAGAGGGCACCTACACCCTGACCGAAAGCGAAGGACACATAGCGCTGATAATCAACGATTTCACGGCAGTCAAGGCTCTTAAGGCAGGCGATAAGTATTTCGATATCGTCCTGAAAGCCATCGACGACAAGGCAGATGTCAAGGATCTGGGCCTGAAGCTGACCGACTCCTATACCTATACCGTTACCACAGGCGACGGTATGGTATGGATAGTCCTCGCTGCAGCAGTATCCATCCTCGGCGGCGCACTCATCGTAACGAAGAGACGCAGAATTGCCGAGTAATTGCGAAATGATAAAAACACGGAGCCACGGCTCCGTGTTTTTTTATCTATTTCATTGACAACCGGGGGAAAAAAAGATAAAATATGTATATACAAAATGAGGCAGTGTTGCTTTTTAAGGAAGGTGCAGTTATGAAAACAGTAAGATTCGGACTTGTAGGCTGTGGTCTTATGGCGAGAGAGTTCGCTTCCGCCGCCGCACGCTGGTGCCATTTCACGGACGATATCCCGAGACCCGAGATCGTTGGCATCTGCTCCGTCGTCCCCAAGGAAATGGAGTGGTTTCAGAAGAATTTCCCCGATATCAAGTATGCGGTTGCTGATTATAAAGAGCTTCTTGATAAGGATGATATCGACGCTATCTACTGCGCCGTTCCTCACAATCTCCACGAGCAGTTCTACGTTGATATAATCAAGAGCGGCAAGGCGCTTCTGGGCGAAAAGCCTTTCGGTATCGACAAGGCGGCAAATGAGGCAATAATGAAAGCTTACCGCGAGACCCCCGGCGCTTTCGTCCGCTGCTCCAGCGAGTTCCCCTATTATCCCGCAATGCAGACCATGATAAACTGGTATAAAGAAGGCAAATTCGGGAAGGTGCTTGAGATCCACGCCGGCTTCAATCATTGCTCCGATATGGACCTTCAGAAGCCCATCAACTGGAAGAGAATGGTGAAATTCAACGGTGAGTACGGCTGTCTGGGCGACCTGGGCATCCACACACAGCACGTTCCTTTCCGTCTCGGCTTCAAGCCGCTGACGGTCAGAGCGCATTTCTCCAATATAGTTAAAGAGCGCTCCGACGGCAAGGGAGGTATGGTCCCCTGCGACACGTTCGACAACTGCACTCTGTTCTGCACGACACTCAATCAGGACGGCGACGAGATACCCATGACTCTCGAGACCAAGAGAATGTGCCCGGGCTCTACCAACCGCTGGTTCTTCGAGATATACGGCATGGATTGCTCAGCAAGATTCTCAAGCGATGACGCAAATGCGTTCTATTATACATCAAGCTGGGGCAAGGAGCAGTCCTGGAACAGGATCATTATCGGCTACAAGCCCATGCTCCCCACCATCACCGGACCTATTTTCGAGTTCGGCTTCGTCGATGCCATCCAGCAGCAGATGGGCGCTTTCATGATGGAGTACGCGGGAATGGACGTTCCCTTCGGCCTCTTCACTCCCGAAGAAACCGAGCTCTCCCACACCCTCGCCACCGCCGCCCTCAAATCCCACTACAACAGAACGGTCGAGACGATAGAGTGACGGGGATACGCTTCTTTCTTTGAAAAGAAAGAAGCAAAGAAACTTTACCAAAGGGAATAAATAGGAGCGGAGGCGCCATGCGCCTCCTCTCTTTCACTATTGTTAGTCAGCTT
>JAZLKW010000051.1:0-6803 GCA_045597805.1 Candidatus Avispirillum sp.
CGTAACCGGATACGGTTGCGTGCGAACGGACTGCAATGACACGTTCGGGACGTTCCGTCCCTCCGTGTAAGGCGGCTCCGCCGCCTGATTGCCTCCCTTGGATTCCGCAGGAATCAAAGGGAGGTGGCACGAGCGCAGCGAGTGACGGAGGGATTCTTTTGCGCTGAAATCTAAGGCTTCTGATCCCCCCACCGCTAAAGCGGTCCCCCTCCCTTTGTCCCTTTGGGACTAAGGGAGGCTATCGCACGCCGCCTCTTAAAACTTAACTCTTAAAACTTAAAACTCCTCACTCCACACTCCTAATTCCTAATTCCTAATTCCTAATTCCTCGCTCTGCGCTCAAAGCTAAAAAAGAGAGGCTGACGGAGCGCTCACATAGGGAGAGAGGCGCCGCTGATTGTTCGTTTTGGAGCGGCGTCGCCGTACAAAGGTACGGCAGACGTCCAAAACGGACAAAGGCAAGATAATAATAAAATGACCGAAACCTGCGTTTCGGTCATTTTTTCATTAGTTATTCGGGAAATTCCCGCCGTACCTGATATTTTTATAAATATCTCTTGCCGGTCAGCGGTGAAAAAATCCCTATGTGAGGGCTCCGTCAGCCTCTCTTTTTGGTTTAATTATGCTTGCCCAGACGGTATTCGCTCTTATAGATCTGCATGCAGGGGGACTTGGAGAAGTCGATGCCGGTGGGGAACTTGAAGGATGCCGCGTTATCGGGGGAGGTGACTACCGTCTGTCCGTTCGCGGTCAGCCAGTTGAACCATTCGGTATATCTCCGCTCATACTCTGCTCTCTGCTGGGCGGTACCGTTGGTATACATGGTATCGTATACTGCGGAGAGACCCAGGAACTCGCACATGTTGAAGAGCAGCTGGCAATTGTATTTCGTTTCGTCGTCGCCCATCTCGACCGCTTTGAGCATCTCGTTTCTCATTTCCTCGTAGTGCTCGATCACGAAATTCTTATCGAAGTAATCGAACAGACCGTACCAGTATGCGCAGCAGTAATCGGAAGCCTGGCCTGCCGCATCCCACAGCTCAAGATAATTGAACACGTGCTCATATCCCGGGCCGTAGCGGACCTTGAGGTACTTTTTCGTATATTCGACGTACTCTTCAAGGGTCATGGAGGGATTATAGATCAGCTCCGAGGCGACGAGAGATTTCGTCAGCTCGAAGTTCTTATCCGCGCCGGTATAGTTGCCGCCCTCGTAGGTGACGCCGTCTATTCCTCTCTCATAGAGCCAGTGGATGTTATAGTAGATGTTATAGTAGTACGGCATATCGTACATGAGATATGCGTAGTTTTCGGGATATACCCAGTAATAGATCTCGCAGTTGTTTTCGTGGCAGAGGTCTATCCACTGCGGGATAGCTTCCTCGTCACGCCATGCGGAATGCACCGCGTCGGAGGCGTTATCATCGCCGTGGCAGTTCGCGGTGTCGCCGTAGTGGTGTCTGAAGCAGCCGCCGATCTGCGAGCAGTACTCGAAAACGTTATTGTCCTCGGGCCTTACGGTCTCGGGAACACCGGGGGTATAGATTATCTGAAACAGTCTTGCCTTGGGATAGATCTCCCGGAGCTCTCTCGTTGCCCTGTTCATAAGGTCAACGTACACGCCGTTATATGTCTCCTTATGGAACTGGTATCTGCCGTCCTCAAGGATCTCGTACTGACCGGAATAGTTCGCCTCAACGGTGGCCGCTATGGATTTGTTCAGTTTGACAGCCGTTCCGTTTGCCTTCGCGGTGCAGAACTTGCAGGTGCAGTAGTCCATGTTGTCGTTGATGGAGAAGGCTATGTACTGCAGGCCCTCCTTAACGAAGAAATCGTAGTTTTCGCGGGCATGGCCCAGCTCGATATAGCAGAGGAGACCTTCGAAAAGGTTATTGTACTCGTCGTCGCTGGTGGCACAGGGCTGGGGGCCGTGCTCGTCCATTTTGGTCTTCACGGACACCTTGCCGTAGTCAACGCCGTTGGCGAGGCCGTCCGCGTATTTCGCGTAGTATCTGTCGGCGAGGGACATGACGGTGCCGTCGGGATTGAGGGTACCCTCCTCGGGCATGACGCCTGCGCCCATTGCCTGGAATTTACAGAACGAATGGCAGTTTACAAGAGTTGAGCCCTCGTAGCCGCCGGTATACATGGAGTTGACTTCGTAAGCATTGCTGGTGGAGTTCAGTCCGCGGGCAAGGTAGAAGTACATCTTGGTGGAGCCCCAGTAGCCGTGGTATACGAAACGCATGGAGAAGGGCGGGATATACTCGTGATAGAAGCCCTCGGGGAGAGAGGCACATCTTACCTTATACTGATAGGTATAATAGTTCTCGCAGAAGAAGAAGCCCAGGTAGTCCTCGAGGATCTCGTACACGGCGTACATATTGCCGCGCTGTGTGCCGTAGATATGGAGGCTGCCGTTCTTGACCTCGTAGGCGTAGCCGTCCTTGCCGAAGCGCTCGCCCATTTCGGAGTCACGGGGGACGTCATGGAAATAAATACCGTGGGAGACCTCGCCGCCGTACACCATGGGGAGACGGAAGCCGGTGGCCTTTTCGGTATACTTCCAGAGAAGCTCGTAAGCGAAATAGATATTATCGTCGTAGGTGGTATCCTCGGGGAGGACTATGGTGAATTCGGAGATATCGACGCCGGCGATCTCGAACTTATACACGCTGGTGCTGCCCTCGTAATCGGAAAGGGATATGAGTCCGACAAAGGCGGCTTTCAGGTACAGAACGTCTTTTGAGCCGATGATACCGTCTGCGGTAATATCCGCAACAGCTGCGGGCTTGACGTCTCTGCCTGCCACGTATGAACGGATCATATACGCGTCGCGGGCATCTACCGAGCGGTCATCGTTGGCGTCGCCCACGTGGGCTCTTTCCTGGCGGAAGCGCTGGTACAGCGAAACGTTTTCCTCGCCGTTATACGTGGCGAGAGCGGACAGCGGCAGGACCGATACGAGCATCAGTATCGCCGCGATGAGAGCAATGATTTTTCTCATGGCTGTTCTCCTGTATGGTATAGATAATTTATATTAACATAAAGAATTGAGAAAATCAATATTTGAGAGAAAAAAAGAGCAGGTTTGTTTAGCCGCTGAATTATAGTTTAGCGAGGAGTCGCAAGTGCCAAGTGACTTGCGACTTGGCACTTGAAACTATTATTTATCGAAATATGGGAATTGTTCATTAAATATTCATATTTGTGGTTTATACTAATGTGAAATTATATTTTATATGAGGTAATGAAATGAAACTGAATGAACTTAAAAATCCCATCGGAGTGAAGGGTCCCGTTCTGACTATCGTTATGGACGGTGTGGGAATCGCTCCCGCCGAGAGCCAGGGCAACGCCGTTTCCCGCGCATACACTCCCACTCTCGACGCTCTGATGGCAAAATATCCCACCGTTAAGCTGAAAGCGCACGGCACCGCCGTGGGCCTTCCCTCCGACGACGACATGGGCAACTCCGAGGTCGGCCACAACGCTCTCGGCTCCGGTCAGGTCTTCGCCCAGGGCGCAAAGCTTGTCTCCAACTCCATCGAGACCGGAAAGCTCTTCGCCTCCGACGCGTGGAAGGCTGAGATCGAAAACGTTCTTAAAAACGACAGCACCCTGCACTTCCTCGGTCTTTTCTCCGACGGTAACGTGCACTCCCACATCGACCATCTTAAAGCCCTCATCGCCCACGCCAAGGAGGACGGCGTGAAGCGCGTTCGCGTTCACATCCTGCTGGACGGACGTGACGTGGGTGAGACCTCCGCTCTCGACTACGTTACCCCCTTTGAGGAATTCCTCGCGGGGCTTAACGGCGACGGTTTTGACGCTATGATCGCTTCCGGCGGCGGAAGAATGGTCATCACCATGGACCGCTACGAGGCTAACTGGGCCATGGTGGAAAAGGGCTGGCACACCCACGTGCTCGGCGACGGCAGACAGTTCGCAAATGCGACCGAGGCTATCGAGACCTACCGTGCCGAGACAAAGGCTATCGACCAGGATCTGCCTCCCTTCGTCATCGCTAAGGACGGCGAGCCCGTCGGCACGGTGGAAGACGGCGACAGCATGATCTTTTATAACTTCCGCGGCGACCGCTCCATTGAGATCTCCAAGACCTTTGATGCAGGCGACGAGTTCGACAAGTTCGACAGAGTAAGAGTACCGAAGGTCGAGTTCGCCGGAATGCTCGAGTACGACGGCGACCTGCACATCCCGAAGCGTTACCTCGTTTCCCCGCCTGAGATCACCGACACCATGGGCGAATACCTCGCCGGCACAGGCGTCTCCCAGTACGCCATTTCCGAGACGCAGAAGTACGGCCACGTGACCTATTTCTGGAACGGCAACAAGTCCGGCAAGTTCTCCGAGGAACTGGAGACCTACGTTGAGGTCCCCTCCGACGTGGTTCCTTTCGAGCAGAGACCCTGGATGAAGTGCGCCGAGATCACGGACAAGCTCATAGAAGCTCTGCGCTCGGGCAAGTACCCCTGCCTGCGCGTCAACTTCCCCAACGGTGACATGGTCGGACACACGGGTAATCTCGAAGCTACCATCTGCTCCATGGAGGCGCTTGACCTGCAGCTCGCCCGCATCCTCGCTGTCGTTGACGAGCTCGAGGGCGTGGCTCTCATCACCGCCGACCACGGCAACGCGGACGAGATGTATGAGACCGACAAGAAAACGGGACTTCCCAAGGCTGCAAAGACCGGTGCTTTCAAGGCAAAGACCAGCCACACCCTGAATCCCGTTCCCTTTATAATCTACGATAATTTCTACACTGACAAATACACCGTAAAGGAAGACCGCGGCACCTTCGGACTTTCCGACGTCGCCGCAACCGTTACAAACTTCCTCGGATACTCCGCTCCCGACAAGTGGGATGAGTCCGTGATAGACGTAAAATGACAAAGCACGAAGAGCTTGCCGCAGGATATTTTCAGCGCGGCTTCAACTGCTCGCAGGCGGTGCTTCTCGCGTTTTCCGACCTGACGGGCATGGACGAAAAGACCGCCGCCGCCCTTTCCTCCTCCTTCGGAGGGGGAATGGGCAGACTGCGGGAGGTCTGCGGAGCCGTCTCCGGCGCTTTCATGGTGGCGGGACTCCTTTGGGGAGGCTACGACCCGGAGGACCGTGAGGCAAAGGCCGCCCACTACTCTCTGATACAGTCTCTTGCCGCCCGCTTCCGGGAGGAAAACGGCTCGATCATCTGCCGGGAGCTTCTCGGGCTTCCCGGAGCTTCCGAGCCCGTACCTGAAGCGAGAACGTCTGATTTCTACCGCCGCCGTCCCTGCGGGGATTACGTCCGCATGGCGGCGAGAATAATTGATGAGGAATTGAAAAACAGGTGAAATACATTGCTATACTCGGTTTCGGCGTCGTAGGCGGCGGTATCACCGAGGTCATTGAACAGAACAAAAGCCGTATCCGGGATCATCTCGGCGACGACGTTTTTGTAAAATACATACTGGATCTGCGCGAATTTCCCGATTCTCCCTACGGGGAGCGCGTGGTGCACGATATCGGCGTCATCGCCGGCGACCCGGAGGTGACGGTGGTCTGCGAGGCAATGGGCGGAGTTGAGCCTGCCTATACTTTCTCCATGCAGATGATCGAGGCGGGAAAGAGCGTCATCACCTCCAACAAGGAGCTGGTGGCAAAGCGCGGCGTGGAGCTGACGAAAGCAGCGAGCGACGCCGGCGTTTCCTATCTGTTCGAAGCGTCCGTGGGCGGCGGCATCCCCGAAATACGCGGGATGAGGACCTCCCTTGCGGGTGACACCGTTTCCGCTGTCGACGGCATCGTCAACGGCACCACCAATTTCATTCTTACCCGGATGAAGCGGGACGGCGCGACCTTTCCTGAGGCTCTCGCGGAGGCGCAGAGGCTGGGATACGCGGAGCGCGATCCTACCGCGGACGTGGACGGATACGACGCTCAGAGAAAAATCATGATACTGGCGGCAGTCGCCACCGGAAAGCTTGTATCCGAAGACGAGGTTTACAGAGAGACCGTTTCAAATATCACTCCCGCCGACATGGACGCGGCACAGCGCTTCGGCGGAGCCGTCAAGCTCATCGCTTCGGCGAAGTTTTCTCCGGCGGGCGCTTCCCTTTTCGTTTCTCCCTTCATCGTGCCCTCTGATAATCCTCTGTCATTCGTTGACGATGTGTACAACGCCATCCGAGTGACCTCGCCCGTGACCGGCGACGTTATGTTCTACGGCAGGGGCGCCGGGCGTATGCCCACGGCGGGAGCCATGGTTTCCGACGTGCTCGCCGTGCTTTCGGGGCTCGCGGTCAAAGAAAAAGCCTGCGTATGGGAAAAAGCTCCCGAGGGCTATACCGTTCCCTTTGAGGAAAACCGCTTCTCCTATTATCTGAGGATAAAGACCGACAGTGTTCCCGAATCTCTTGACGCCGTTACCCTTGCTTTCGGCACCGCCGATAAGCTCTGCGGTTCGCCCGCGGGGTATGCGGAGTTCATCACCGGAGAGATATGCGAGCGTGATGCCCGGATGATCTTCGAATCCTTTGAGGGTATCGAATCGCATATAAGGATAATGAAATAAAGGTTTCTTTCCCGGAAGTGGGAAAGAGAAGCAAATTGTAGTTTGTCGCTGTCTTCTTGAAAGTTTTCCCCCGCCTTTTCCAAAAGGGGGCGGGGTCAAGGGCGCGCAGCCCTTGTTTGCGGCACTCTTTTTGCCAAGCTTTTTCTCGTGTCTTATTAGGCGAGAAAAAGCGGACAAAAGCTTTGTCGTTCCTGCCGTAGGTGGGTAAACCTCATATTGCCCGGCGACA
>JAZLKW010000052.1:0-22163 GCA_045597805.1 Candidatus Avispirillum sp.
TATAGGTAAGCAAAATCCAAGTAATATTGTGGTGCGCCAGCAAAGGCAGAGCCTTTGCCTAAGTTCGCTGTAAATCGTAAGGGAAGGCAAAATGGCGGCTTCGCCGCCAACCACACCATTGGCGAACTGCTCGCCAAACTATAATTAAACGGGGGACGCCGGACGCCGGCGTTCCCCCGCATTTTTACATTATCTTAAACTTCGTTCCCTCTTTGGTGTCCTCAAGAACGACGCCCATGTCGAGAAGTTCTGCACGGATAGCGTCTGCCTTCGCGTAATCCTTATCCTTCTTCGCCTGGGCACGCGAAGCGATCATCTCCTCGATCTTCGCCACGAGCTCGGGATTGGCGCTCAGCGCCGCCTCCTCGCGCTGCTTTTCAGCCGCTTCGATGAGTCCCAGAGAGAGCACCTTATCGAAATCAGCTACCAGCGCAAGCTTCGTCGCGTCATTTGTATCAGCCTTCAGCACGTCGTAAAGCGCGGTCACGCCGAGAGAAGTATTGAGGTCATTGTCCATGGCTTCGGTGAAGATAGCCTTGAGCTTTTCGAACGCCGCCGCGTCAACGTCGCCGCTCTTATCGAGGCTCGCGATCTTTGCCACCAGCTTGTTATAAGCCTGCGCCGCGTTGTCAAGGTTCTCGTAGGAAAAGACGAGAGACTTTCTGTAATGGGACTGCATACAGAAGAATCTGTATACAAGCGGGTCATATCCCTTTTCCTCAAGGAGCGAAACGGTCAGAAATTCTCCCTTGGACTTGGACATCTTGCCGCTCGTGGTATTGAGGTGATGTACGTGGAACCAGAAATTGCACCACTTATGTCCGATATACGCCTCGCTCTGCGCGATCTCGTTGGTATGGTGGGGAAACGCGTTGTCGATGCCGCCGCAATGGAGGTCGAGATACTCGCCTAAGTGCTTCATGGAGATGCAGGAGCACTCTATATGCCAGCCGGGATAGCCTACACCCCACGGGCTGTTCCATTTCAGCTCCTGATCCTCGAACTTGGACTTGGTGAACCAGAGCACGAAGTCAGCCTTATTTCTCTTGTTATCATCCTTTTCGACACCCTCGCGCACGCCGTCCTGAAGGTCTTCCTCCTGGAAGTCGTTGAAGACGTAGTACTGAGAGAGCTTAGAGGTATCGAAATAAATATTTCCGCCTGCTTCGTAAGCGTAGCCCTTTTCGATGAGGCTCTTTATGACCTTGATGAAATTGCCGATGCAGCCTGTGGCGGGCTCCACCACGTCGGGGCGCGTGATATTAAGCTTTTTGCAGTCCTCGAAGAACGCGTCGGTATAGAACTTCGCGATCTCCATAACGGTCTTGTGCTCGCGTTTCGCGCCCTTGAGCATCTTATCCTCGCCCTCGTCGGCGTCGGACGTGAGATGTCCCACGTCGGTGATGTTCATTACGCGCTTCACATCGTAGCCGATATAGCGCAGATATTTTTCAAGCACGTCCTCCATGATATAGGAGCGGAGGTTGCCTATATGTGCGAAATGATACACCGTGGGGCCGCAGGTGTACATGGACACCTTACCGGGCTCGTTTGTGATGAATTCCTCTTTGTCGTGGGTGAGGGAGTTATAAAGCTTCATTATCTTTACCTGCCTTGATGGGTTGTTTTTTCATGAGAAAAGTATATGCGAAGACCGCAGCGAACACGCCGGCAGCAAGGAAGAACGCTGCCGTGAACACGGCGGGATCGTTTGGAAGATATTCAAGTGAGTAGCTTGACGCGTTGAACGCCACGTGAATGATGAAGGACGCCCAGAGAGAGTCGAACTTATTGAACGCCGCCGCCAGAAGAAGCCCCAGAAGAGAAGCGTATACAAACTGCTCCGCGTTTCCGTGGGCGGCACCGAAGATCACGGCGGAAATTATTACCGCCGGAGCTGTTGGCATGATCTTTTTCAGTCTCGTAAAGATGATGCCGCGGAAAAGCGTTTCCTCCAGAAGAGGTGTGATCACCGCTATATATATGAATTCTACAACGGGGTTTGCGTTCCGGAGCAGAAGCTCGAACCGGTCGCTTGCCGAATAATCGTAAAGATCGGGGCGCAGCGCATATAGCACCGTGAGGAATACCGTCACGACGAACTGCGCCGTCACGCCCAAAACGAACAGCCCCGTGAGTTTGAGGGGAGGTACGGTATAGAGCCTTACCTCTTCGCTTATTTTCTTTTTGCGTGCCGCGAATATTATAAAAAACACGAGGAGCACGATAACAGCACTCAGTATACTGAACTCACAGAACCGTTCCGAAAGCTTCGAATACAGCTCCGCTTCGTCCACCCGCGGGAATCCCGGCATATCGCGCATGATGAGAAGCTCGTGTACCGTTTCCACCAGCAATGTTATACCGAAATATACGGCATAAAAGCCGAGGCAGGCGAGAAGCGTGATAAAAAAGTTCGCAGTCTTCGATCTCTCTTTTCGCAGCCGGGCGCCGCATCTGTGACAGAATTTATCTTCCGGCGAGATCTGCGGGGCACCGCAGTTTCCGCATCTTAAAGCTTTGCCCATAGTTGTCAGCCCTCGTCCACGCGGACGATGACACCGTCCTCGAAATAGCCTGTATATTTCCTTCCGCCGGGCCAGGTATAGGTACCCTTGCCCCACATGGTATTGTTCTTGAACTCACCGGTGTAAGTCTCACCGTTGGCAAAAGTATATATGCCCTCGCCGCTTCTTTCGTCGTCCGCGAACTCGCCCTCGTAGACGTCGCCGCCGGCGTAGGTGTACTTGCCCTTGCCCGACTTCATGTCGTCCTTGTATTCGCCCTCGTATACGGACCCGTCGGCAAAGGTGTAAACTCCTTTTCCGCTCTTGCAGTCATTCTCAAAAGAGCCTTTGTATACGGAGCCGTCGGCAAAGGTAAAGGTACCCTCGCCGCTTTTCTTTCCGTTCTTGAAGCCGCCCTCGTAGCGGTCGCCGCCGGAATAGTACATGACGCCGTGTCCGTTGGGCTTGTCGACCTGGAAATCCCCCTCGTACACGTCGCCGTCGCCATAGGTCAGTTTTCCCGTGCCGTGCTTTACGAGGTCTTTCATTTCGCCCTCGTAAACGCTCCCGTCGGAGTACTCTATAGTGCCGTTCTCTGCATTGACGGTGCCGGTAAGTCCCTCGACCTCCGTCTTTCCGGAGTAGGATATTTTTCCTTTTTTCGGATAACCCGAAAAATCGGTAAGTCCGACGAACTTAACGGAGAAGCCGTCATTATAGGAATAGCGCACGTATCTGATACCGAGCAGATACAAAACGCCCAGGATCACCGCGACGGAAATGACCGCACTGACTATTATCATGATCACGTTTGACTTTGCGGTGACACGGTATTTCATTTTTCTCGGTCTTACGTCTCCGTTTTCCGCCATAGGTTTTCCTTTCTCAGATCGTTCTGAAGGTTGTAATTATGGAGTCTATCATATCGAGAAGCCAGGGCATACCGAAATACGCCAACGCCGCCAGCGCCGCGAAAAGAACGGCGGCTAGAGGGACGACGATAAAGGGGTTGGCGCGGTTCTCGTATTTCACCTCTGCCTCGTGCTTCCGCTCTTCGGGAATGTAAAGAAGCGCCGAGGCAAGGTCATACCTGCGGTCCCGCTCTTCTTTTCCCGTGAATAATTTTCTGAGCTTTTTCACGAACGGGGAGGAATTATCCGCGAGAGCACATTCATCAGGGTTTTTGATGAAAACGTGCTTTCCCAGAGACGCGCCCTCACGCAGAGCGGCGCGGTAAAGGGCGGACGGCCTGATACCGAGGTCTTTCAGGGTAACGGCGCGGTCCCGTCCCACGGCTTCTTTTTTTGCAAGTGCACGGACTATCCTGCCCAGGTAAAGCTTTGAGTACATGGACAGGACGCATCCGATGAACAGTCCGATAAGCGCCGCCCATATCACAGTAGTAGCCGTGACAAAGCGGTTTCCCTCGGGCAGATTCTGATAGAGTAATGTCATCAGTCTTCTTTTCTGATGACGTCAACACCGATATATTTCTTCAGCACGTCGGGCACGTTGATAGAGCCGTCGGCGTTCTGGTTCTGCTCAACGAGAGCAGGGAAAATACGGCTGGTCGCAAGGCCGGAACCGTTGAGTGTGTGACAGAACTCAGTCTTATTGGAACCGTCGCGGCGGAATCTGATGGAGCCGCGGCGAGCCTGATAATCTCTCGCGTTGGAGACGGAGGAGACCTCCTTATAGCCGTCCATGGAGGGGATATGGATCTCGATGTCGTAGGTCCTTGCCATGGATGCGGAGCAGTCCGCTGCAGCCAGCTTTACGGTACGGAAATGGAAGCCGAGGCCCTTGACCAGCGCCTCTGCCTTGCCTACCAGCTCTTCGAAAGCCTCGTCGGATTTCTCGGGCAGGGTGTACTGTACCATCTCTACCTTATTGAACTGGTGTCCTCTTACCATACCTCTCTCGTCCGCTCTGTAAGAGCCTGCCTCACGTCTGAAGCAGGGGGTGTAGGAGATATACTTGCGGGGAAGATCCGCCTCGGTCAGTATCTCGTCACGGTGGAGAGACACGAGAGCGGTCTCAGCAGTAGGAAGCATGAAGCGGCGGCGCTCGTCCTCCGCAGCTTCGAGCCAGTAAACTTCATCCTTGAACTTGGGGAACTGGCCTGCGGTAAGTCCGCACTCGTAGCCCAGCATATGGGGAACGAGGCACAGCTCGTAGCCGTCTGCGATGTGAGTGTCAATGAAATAGTTGAGCAGCGCCCACTCGAGGCGTGCACCTACGCCGCGGTATATCCAGAAGCCGTTGCCGGAGAGCTTTGCGCCGCGCTTGTAGTCGATAAGGCCGAGGTCGGTACAAAGGTCAACGTGATTCTTGGGCTCGAAATCGAATTTATGGGGCTCACCGAAATAACGGATGGGCTCATTGTTTTCCTTGCCGCCGGGCTTCAGGTCGGGGTCGGGCAGGTTGGGAAGACCCAGCATGAGGGTATTATACTCTTCTTCAATTTCCGCAAGCTCCGCGTCATTCTTCTTGACGGTTTCGGAGAGCTCTTTCATTGCGGCGAACACGTCCGTTGTGTCCTTGCCCTCTTTTTTCAGCTGAGGGATCAGCTTGGACTGGCGGTTCTGCTCTGCCTTTTTCGCCTCGTTCTCGGCGATCATGGCACGGCGGCGTTCGTCCAGCTCGAGGATCTTTTTTACGTCCTCTGCGGCATCCTTGCCCTTGGCGGCGAGACGTGCCACCACGTCATCGGGATTTTCTCTGATTACTTTGATATCAAGCATTTTCTATCTCCTTCAAGTCATTTCGACTTATAAATTATTCTTCCGTAATATCCTTGCCGCAGATGGCGGAAAGGAGTGTTTCGAGGTCGCCGTCGTCCGAATATTCCACGGTAACGGTCTTTCTTTTGCCTCTTGTGTTTATCTTCACGTATCTGCCGCACTCGCCCGTAACTTTTCTTTCAAGCTCGGTGACGTAATTGACGGTCAGATCGGGAATCGGTACTGCCTCTTTTTTCGTTTTATTGGCGTCCTTTACTGCCTTTTCCGTTTCACGGACGGAAAGGTTTTTCAGCACCACACGATCAGCGAGAGGAGCGATGAGCTCTCTCTGTTTCAGTCCGAGAAGCGCTCTGCAATGGCCTGCGGAGAGCACGCCCTCGCGAAGGTACTTCGCCACTGACTCGGGAAGGTCGAGAAGCCTCATGGAATTTGCCACGGCACTTCTGGACTTGCCCACCTTTGAGGCGACCTCCTCCTGCGTAAGGTCGAAGGAGTTCATCAGCGTGCGGTACGCCTCCGCCTCTTCCACGGGGTTCAGGTTTTCCCTCTGTATGTTTTCTATGAGCGCGATCTGCGCGGTTTTCAGATCGTCCGCTTCCATTATTATAGCCGGAATTTCGGTGAGCCCCGCCATTTTCGAAGCACGCCATCTTCTCTCGCCGGCGATGATCTGGTAGAGCCCGCCGCCCGTCTCACGGACGAGTATGGGCTGGATCACGCCGTTCTGCGCGATGGACTCGGCAAGCGCCGTAAGCGCCTCGGTGTCGAACACCTGTCTGGGCTGATCGGCCTTCGGCTCCACGTCCGAAATACGCAGAGTGCTGACGCCTCCCGCGGGGATCTCCGGCGTGTTATCGGAAAATATCATATCGAGGCCGCGTCCCAACGATGCTTTTTTTGCCATAGGTCTCTCCTTTTCAGAGTACTCTTGATATGAGCTCTTTCGTTACCTCAATATATGCGAGAGAGCCCTTGGAATACTTGTCGTGGTAATATATGGGCTCGCCGAAGCTGGGCGCCTCGGAAAGCTTGACGTTACGGGTTATGGGTGTACGGAACAGCTTGTCGGAATAGTACTTTTTCACCTCGTCCAGCACCTGCGCGGAAAGATTGAGCCGTCCGTTGTACATAGTGATGAGGATACCGGTGATGGTGAGAGAGGGGTTATACAGCTGTTTTACTTTCTTTATGGATATCATCAGCTGGGACAGTCCCTCCAGGGAATAGTATTCGCACTGCATGGGGATGACCACTCCGTCGGAGCAGGAAAGCGCGTTTACGGTAAGCATACCGAGAGAGGGAGGACAGTCAATGAAAATAAGGTCAAAATCGTCCTTAACGGCATCGAGCACGTATTTCATGGCAAACTCTCTGTGCTCGACGGAAATAAGCTCAATTTCTGCGCCCGCCAGATCAATGGTGGAGGGCATGACGGACAGATTCTTGTATGGAGTCTTCACCACCGCCGCCTCCGGCGCGCAAAGTCCGAGAAGCGCGGAATATGTAGAGCCGCGAAGTCCCTTTTTATTCACGCCCACGCCGCTGGTGGAGTTGCCCTGCGGGTCAAGGTCGCACAGGAGAACTCTGTATCCCATGGCGCCCGCGCAGGCGGCAATATTTACGGCTGAAGTAGTTTTACCCACGCCGCCCTTCTGATTTGCAAAAGTTATTATAACAGGTTTCGCCACAGCCTTGCTCCATTCAACAAATTCGTACCTTACATTATACCTCAAAGCAACTTTTTTGTCAACAATTTAATTGTATATTTGCAAGGAACGCAACGTAGGAGCTATCCCCGATTTTCAAACAAAAAGTTTCCAAATCATTGACCCGGAGAAAGATTGGTGATATACTTGATTTATACTGAAAAAAGGTGGTTTTTACCTATGAATGCTGTAATTTTCGGCGCCGGCAACATCGGCCGCGGATTTATCGGAGCTCTTTTCTCCGGTGCGGGTCTCAATGTCACCTTCATCGACGTGGCAAAACCCGTTGTAGAAAGAATGAACGCCGACCGGTGCTATCCTCTCCACATCGTGGGCGGTAAGGAAGAAAAGATCATCACGGTCGAGAACGTCTGCGCCGTTGACGGAAACGACAAAGAGGCCGCAGTCAAGGCTCTCATGGAGGCGGATATCGCCGCCACCTGCGTTGGAGCTAAGGCTATCAAATTCATTATCCCCAATCTCGCCGCAGGTATAAAGGCGCGCCATGAAAAGGGCATGAAGCCTCTCAATCTTCTTATCTGCGAAAACCTCATGGACGCGGACAAGTACATAAGAGACGAGCTTCTCGCTCCCGTTCTCACCGCCGAGGAAATGAACGATATCGGTCTGGTGGAGACCTCCGTGGGCAGAATGGTACCCGTACCGAAGCCCGCCGCAGAGGGTGAAAATCCCTTAAAGATCGCCGTTGAGGAATACTGCGTTCTTCCCGTGGACCGCGACGCCTTCAAGGGCGAGGTACCGGAGATAAAAAACATGGTTCCCTTCTCACCCTTCCACTACTACATCGAACGCAAGCTGTTCATCCACAACATGGGCCACGCGGTCTGCGCGTATTTCGGAAAGATCCTCGGTCACGAGTACATCTGCGACAGCATCGCGGACCCCAACGTGCGCCTTATGGTGCAGGGAGCGATGCTTGAGTCTGCTGAGGCTCTGGCAACCAAGTATACCGTACCGCAGAAGCCTCTTCTGAATCACGCCGCCGACCTTATCCGCCGTTTCGGAAACCGTGAGCTGGGCGACACCTGTGGGAGAGTAGGCAACGACATCCCGAGAAAGCTTGCCAATTCCGACAGACTGACGGGCGCAGCACTTCAGGTATACGCCGGAGGAAGCTTCCCCGTTTACATCTGCACGGGCTCTGCCGCCGCTCTGTACTGCTACGTCAAGGAGACCGGAGCAGAAGACGCTCTCGAGGCGCTCTGTTCCCTTACGGGACTCGATGCCGACCACGAGATCACAAAGTGCACCATGAAGATGTACGCCCACATCGCCGCAGGCGAGACTCTCCCCGAGATCATCGCCGCCGCGGACGAGGAGCTCCATCAGCGTCTCGGTATGATCGTGTGATAATTCATCAGTTAAAAAACCGCAGGAATAATCCTGCGGTTTTTTTCTATCTTCCGAAAAACTCAAGAAGTCTTTCTTTAAAATGCGGATCGCCGTCATAAACGGCGTGACCGCCGCTTTCGTACATGAAAAGCTCACAGCCCGTGATCGCCGCGATCTCCCGTGCGGCGCGCCCCATGAGGACTTTGTCGTCGTCGGCGCCCGTTATCAGCATGGGACAACGGATGGAAAAAACCTCCTCCGTGATGTCGTAGCCGATACAAGCCTGGGCCGTGATGCGGAATCTCTCAAGGTCTTCGGCCGTTGCGTCGGAATACAGAGAAACTGCGGCATCACCGGATTCTTTCAGCATCTCTTCGGTGTAGACCTTTTCGGCAAGGCTCACGGCGACCTTTTCGGCGTCGCCCTCGCGGCAGAGCTTTACCCATTCTTCGAAAACCTTGTCGGAATCGGTATTCGCTCTCGCCCCGGTAGAGGCTCCCACCAGCTTTTTCACGAGATGCGGGTACTTTGCCGCCAGCACCATGGCGATCATGCCGCCCTGTGAGGTGCCCAGCACAAAGGCTTCGGACAGTCCCAGTGCTTCCATCGCCGCCGCGGTATCGTCCGCCATCATGCGGATAGTATAGCCTTCCGGCATGGGATATCTTCTGTCGAAGAGATATATCCTGTATTTCTCCGAAAGGGCGGAATAGGCTTCCGCCACTCCGTCGGCAAAGGAAAGAACGCTTTTCGGGCTGATCCCGGGAATTATCAGGAGCGGCTCGTCTCCGTTTCCGAAGACCATATAATCCGTTCTGAAATTCCCGGTCTCAACTGATTTTATACTAAAACCGTTCAATTTCGATCAAAGACCTGCCTTGCTTCTTGCCTGATGCTCAAGCTCGGTCTCATTGATGGTGGAAACTCTGTCTGCGATGGGCATGAGCTTCTGGGAGATAACGTCAACGATACCGTCAGCCTGCGGGAAGAAGTACTTCTCGAACTCGAAGGCGGGAGTGATCCAGTTGCGGGAACCGAATACAACAGGCGGTGCATCCAGATAATCGAATGCCATCTCGGTGATGTTGGATGCCATGTCTCTCATGACGCTTCCTCTGTCGCAGGCGTCGCCGACGATGATGATCTTGCCGGTCTTCTTTACGCTCTCGATGACCTTCTCATAGTTGAAGGGAACGATGGAGCGGGCATCGATGATCTCAGCGGAAATACCGTACTTCTCCTCAAGGATCTTTGCGGCGTCAAGTGCGCGGTACAGAACTGCGCCTATGGTGAGGATGGTAACGTCCTTACCCTCGACCTTCACGTCGGGCTCTCCGAAGGGGATGGTATAGCTCTCTGCGGGAACGCCTTCCTTGCGGAACTCCTCACCCTTGTCGTAGATCCTCTGGCTCTCGAAGAAGATAACGGGGTCGGTACCGTTAAGAGCTTCTGCCATAAGGCCCTTTGCGTCGTAAGGAGTTGCGGGGAAGCAAACCTTAAGTCCGGGGATATGTGCGCAGAGCGCGGTCCAGTCCTGGCTGTGCTGTGCGCCGTACTTGGAGCCTACGGATACACGGACAACTACGGGCATCTTGAGGATGCCGGCGGACATGGACTGCCACTTGGACAGCTGGTTGAATATCTCGTCACCTGCACAGCCGATAAAGTCAGCGTACATGAGCTCGACGATAGCACGGCCGCCTGCCATTGCGTAACCTACGGAAGAACCGACGATCGCTGCCTCGGAGATGGGCGCGTTGAAGAATCTGTGGTAGGGGATCGCCTCGGTGAGACCACGGTAAACTGCGAACGCACCGCCCCAGTCTCTGTTGTCCTCGCCGTATGCGATGAGAGTGGGATCCTCGTAGAACTTGTCGTAGATAGCTTCGAACAGACCGTCACGGATACCGAACTGCTTGATCTTCGGAACGGGCTTGCCGTCAGCATCAAAAGCGGTGCGGGAACGTCCTGCGAGCTGCTTTACTCTGGTGTTCTCCATGGAACCCTTGGGCTGGAGCACGTCGGGCTCGCGGGTGGTATCCATGGAAGGAGTCTTTGTGTTGGAGAACATGATGGAGGAGATCATGTCGGGGGTCTTGTCGAGGTCCATTCTGGGGGAGATCTCAAGGTCGGTAGCGAGCTTGCAGATCTTGGTCATTCTCGCGATGATACCCTCTTCGATGGCTGCGAACTCATCGTCGGTCGCGATCTTGCCCTTTACCATCTTCTTGCGGTAAGCCGCGATGGGGCAAGCGTTCTTCCACTCTTCAATCTCTTCCTCGGTTCTGTAGGTAGAGGAGTCGGAGGGGGAGTGACCGGATACACGGTAGGTTGCGACCTCGAGAAGCGCGGGACCCTTACCCTCGGTAAGGAGCTGCTTCTTTCTGGTGGTAGCGTCGATGACAGCGAGAGGATCGTAGCCGTTCACCTTCTCTGCGTGGAGCATATCGGGGTTGAAGCCTGCGCCGAGGCGAGCTGCAACGTCCCAGCCCATGGTCTCGCCCTTTGTCTGGCCGCCCATGCCGTAGAAGTTGTTGAATACGTTGAAGAGGATGGGCATACCGCCGTCCTCGTACTTGCCGTCCATACCCCAGAGCTTGGTGATCTGGTCCATAGTGGACATATTGATAGCCTCAAGAACGGGGCCGCGGCCCAGCGCGCCGTCGCCGGAGTTGGCGATAACGATGCCCTTCTTGTGGTTTGCTCTCTTATAAAGCGCAGCACCCAGTGCGACAGGTGCGGCACCGCCGACGATTGCGTTGTTCGGGAAGATACCGAAGGGGATGAAGAATGCGTGCATGGAGCCGCCGAGACCACGGTTAAAGCCGGTGGTACGTGCGAAGATCTCGGAAAGTGCGCCGTAGAGCAAAAAGTCGATGGCAAGCTCTTTGATGTTGCCCTTCTTGTCTGCGTCCTGTCTTTCCTCAACTACCTTGAGGATGTTGCCGCCGAGGAACTCTTTCATGATATCATAGAGCTCGTCGTCGTCCAGCTTATTGATAGAGGAAAGTCCCTTTGCGAGGATCTCACCGTGGCTTCTGTGAGAGCCGAAAGTGAAGTCGTTGATGTCGAGGCAGTATGCCTGACCGACAGCGGAAGCCTCCTGACCGATGGAGAGGTGAGCGGGGCCGGGGTTATGGTACTCAACGCCGTTGTAAACGGATTTTACCTTTATCTCATTGAGCATTGTCTCGAACTCACGGATGATCCTCATATCGCGATAGATGCGGAGGAAATCTTCCTTTGTGTAGAGCTTCTTTTCCTGAGCCAGAGTCTTATCGTACTGGCAGAGGGGGATCTGATCAAAGGTGAGGAAGCCTTTCTCAAAAGCTTTCTCGGGGCTGATGTATTGACTCTTGGGCATAATTTTATATCTCCTTTATTAATTATTCAATAGTGAACAGGTCTTCTCTGATTACTTCGCAGACCGTGGGATGCGGGAATACCAGCTTCTGCACGTCGGATACTCTCTTCTTCTCCGCGATCATGGCTGCCGCGCCGTAGATTATCTCGGACGCGTAGGAGCCGATCATGTGCACGCCGATGATGACCTTGTGGTCATCGTCAACGATGATCTTGACGATGCCGTCGCCGCCCTCGACCTCTGCGACGTATCTGCCGCTGTAACGGAGGCTGAGAGTGTGCTCGGACGCGTTGATGCCGAGCTTCTTTGCAGATTCGAGGGTCTCACCCACAGTTCCGACCTCGGGCTTCGTATAGATTGCCGCGGGGATCGCTCTGTAATCGACTGCGTCCTTTATTCCGAGCATATCGCGGACTGCCGCCTCGCCCTCACGGTAAGCGGTGTGCGCCAGCATGCTCTTGCCGTTGACGTCGCCTGCCGCCCACACGCCGGGAACGGAGGTCCTGCCGCACTCGGTGGTGACGATAGCGCCGCGCTCCAGCTGTACGCCGAGAATTTCAAGACCGATGTCCTTGGTTCTCGCGCGTCTGCCGGTGGAAACGAGGACGGTGTCGCACTCGACCTTTTCGGTCTTGTCACCCATCTTATATTCCACAATGCCGGCTCCGGTCTTGCCGGAAACCTTGGAAACGCCTGCGCCCAGCTTGAAGATAACACCCTTCTTCTCCAGATTCTTCTGGAGGACAGAGGAGATCTCGCGGTCGGTGGGACCTGCGATCTTATCGAGCATTTCGACTACTGTGACCTTTGTGCCGATAGCGGCAAAATAGGATGCCATTTCGAGGCCGATAACGCCGCCGCCGATAACGCAGAGCGCCTTCGGAACGGTCCTTATGTCGAGGATCTCGCGGTTGGTTACTGCCAGCCCCTCCGCTACTGCCTCACGAAGACCGGGGATGGGCGGTACTGCCGCCTCGCTTCCGGTGCAGATGAGGAGCTTTTTCGCGGTGTTCTCTTCCTTGCCGTCGGTAACGGTGAAGCCCTCGGCGGACTTTCCGGTGATCTTACCGGTAGCGGTGATGACCGTTACCTTATTGCCGCGCATTTTCGCGCCTACGCCGGAAACGAGAGTCTTTACGACCTTGTCTTTTCTGTCTACGACCTTCGCATGGTCAAGCTTCGCGCCCTCGACGGTCACGCCGAAAGCCTCGCCGTGCAGAGCGGATTCGTAGATCTTCGCGGAATTGAGAAGAGTTTTGGTGGGGATACAGCCCTCGTTGAGGCATACGCCGCCGAGCGCTCTTTCCTCGTAAAGCGCGACCTTCATGCCGCCGTGTGCCGCATGCTCTGCCGCGTTGTATCCGGCGGGGCCGCCGCCGAGGATTATCAGATCAAATGATGCCATGATTTACCTCATTTCGCAAGGAGCAGGCTGAAATTCTCGAGAGAGGCAGCGACCTCTTTCAGGAATTTAGCGGCGGGAGCGCCGTCAACTGCTCTGTGGTCGAAGGTGAGGGACAGACCCATAGCGGGATATACGCTGCCGTCTGCCTTTACTCTGTTGGTGATGGCGCAAACGCCCAGGATCGCCACCTGAGGAGGATTGATAACGGGAGTGAAGCTCTCGATACCCATGGAGCCCAGGTTGGTGATGGTGAAGCTGCCGTCCTTCATTTCGTTGGGAGCGAGGCTTCCCTCACGTGCCTTTGCGGCTGCTGCCTTGTTGGCAGCGGAGATGTCTGCGAGGGAAAGGGTGTCTGCCGCGAAAATGGTGGGAACGAGAAGTCCTCTCTCAGTATCGACTGCGAGACCGATGTTCGCATGCTTATACTGACGGAGAGTGTTATCGGTAAGAGTTGCATTGATATCGGGGAACTTGGGAAGCACTCTTGATACTGCGTAGAACACGATATCGTTGAGAGTGATCTTGCCGAGACCCAGAGCCTCTCCCTTTTCCTTCAGCTTTGCGCGGAACGCCATGACGTCGGTCGCGTCGAAGGAGGTATTGAGGGTGAGCTGTGCCATTTCGGAAAGGGATGCGCACATATTGCGGGCGATAGCCTTGCGGACGCCGGACATGGGGATCTCGGTGTACTCGGGCTCAACTGCTGCGGGGGAGGCAGCCGCCTCGCAAACCTTTTCCTCTGCCGCCTTTTCGGTGACCTTGCCTGCGAGGAAGTCCTCAACTGCGGCAACGGTAGCTACCTTGCCTGCGTCGAGAGCGGCGTTGATATCACGCTCGATGATCCTTCCGTTGGGGCCGGACGCCTTGACCTCGGTCATATCGACACCTGTGGTCAGCGCGAGCTTCTTTGCTCTGGGGGAGATCTTTATTCTCTCTCCTGCCACGACCTCGACCGCAACTGCCTCGACCTTAGTCTCGGCCTTTACCTCTTCCTTTTTCTCTTCTGCAGCGGGAGCATCTGCCGCACCGCCTCCTATCATGGAGCTTATGTCCTCACCGGCGTTGCCGATGATGCACACGGGCTCGAGGCAGGGAACGACGTCGCCCTCTGCGGCGAAAAGATGGAGCACGGTACCGGATACGAGAGCCTTTTCGTCAAATGCGGACTTGTCGGTCTCATAGGAGAATATCACGTCTCCCTCAGCGACAGCGTCGCCTACTTTCTTATGCCACGTTGTGATGATACAGGACTCAACGCTCTGACCCTGACGGGGCATAATTACAATGTTTGCCAAACCAATCATTCCTTTCGTATATATATTTTTTATTCAGCAATAATTATTTTCACACCTGCCGCCTCGGCTTCCTCCCTGATCCTTTCGGGAAGGGGCGCGTCGCAGATGAGATAATCGACATCCGAAAGAGCGCAGAACGTGTAGGGCAGGCTCCGGTCAAGCTTTGACACGTCAAGGAGCATTATCACCGTCCTTGCCTTTTTTGCCACCGTGCGTTTCAGCTCGCACTCGTTGTAGTTGCCTCCCGTAAAGCCGCTTTCGGCGGAAAAGCCGGAGGGGCACAGAACTGCGATGTCTATGTTGATATCGGCGAGGAACCTCATAGCCTGCATACCGGTGACAGCCTGATAATCGCTGTCAAGTCTGCCGCCCACCAGATTGACTATGGGCTTTCCGATGCGGCACAGCTCAAGCGCCGTGTGGGGACCCGTGGTGGTAAAGGTGAACCTCTCGTTGGGGATGAACGGAACGGTCTGCTGCACCGTTGAGCCGGAATCGAGGAAGATGGACCTTCCCACCTCCAGCATCCCGGCCGCCGCCTTTGCGATAAGTATCTTCGAGCGGATATTCTCGTTCATGCGGGACTGGTACGGGTCGTCCGTCCTGGCGGTCACGCTTCTGGTGCTTCTGGCACCCCCGCGGACCTTTATGGCTTCGCCGCGCTCTTCAAGATACTCGATATCGCGGCGCAGCGTCATCTCCGATACGTCGGGGAACTGATTTTTCAATTCTTCAAGTGTGATGACCGGCACCTCGCGAAGCTTTTCGCTTATCCACCGTCTTCTGTCTCTGAACATACGCGGCTCCTTTCACAGATTACATATTGTAATTATAACAATCAGATTCCCCTCTGTCAACGTTTTTCACATAAAAAGTGTGAATTTTCACATTTTTATGTGATTTTTACGGGCTTTTCACAAAAAGAAAGCTCCCCGCATGGCGGGGAGCGCTGATTTATTAATACTATTTCCTCATTGATTTCAGCAGAGCAATCTCTCTCGCATATCCGTCAAGCTCGTTGGGAGTCTCCAGATAAAACGGCAGATCGGCGAGGCGCGGCTCGTTGATGATCTTCGAAAAGGCTTCGAGCCCGAGGAATCCCTCGCCTATTTTCTCATGGCGATCCTTGGCGGCGCCGAGAGGATTTTTGGAGTCGTTCAGGTGGATGGCGCGCAGGCGTGAAAGTCCTATGACCTCGTCGAAAAGGTCAAAGGTCGCCTCCGTCTCGCCCCCTATGTCATAACCGCCGTCGGACACATGGCAGGTATCGAGGCACACGCCCACATGGGCTCTTTTGTCCTCGTCCACGGCGTCGATGATTGCTTTTACCTCCTCAAAGGTCTTCCCTATCTCGGAGCCCTTGCCCGCCATGGTCTCGATGAGCACCGTGGTGCCTTGCCCGGAGGTGATGACCTCGCAGAGAAGCCTTGCGGTATTCGCGATGCCCGCCTCGGTTCCGATACCGACGTGACAGCCGGGGTGGAAATTATAGAGCGCTCCGGGGATATCCTCCAGCACCTCTATATCCTCCCGCATGGAATCGCGGGAATAAGTCCATATCCGCTCGTCAGCCGATGCGGGATTGAAGGTATAGGGCGCATGGGCGAGAGGCGGCGCAAAGGAGTTTTCCCGGATGAGCGCGACCAGTGCCGCTACGTCCTCTTTCTCGGGACGGCGGAAGCCGCGGCCCCGGGGATTTCTCGTGAAATACTGAAACGTGTTCGCGCCTATCGAAAGCGCAGTCTTTCCCATTGCCTCGTAACCCTCGGAAACGGAAAGATGACAGCCTATATAAAACATTTTTCTACCTCTGATACGGTTCTGCGTTTATTTTCTAAAGTATAGCATATAATCTTTTCTAAGTCAATTTGACAAGTGACGAATAATGTGGTACAATATGCCAAATATCAGAATGGGGGAGTATTTATGAAAAAGTCGCACGTTTTTTCCCTGAAAAAAGCGGGCGGACTTATCTCCGGCTTTTTCGGTGATATAGGGCGCGACCATGTGACCGTTTTTGCGGCGCAGGCATCCTATTTCATAATCATGTCCTCCGTGCCTTTCCTTATCCTCATTATGGGACTGGCGAAATATTTCGTCGACGTTGACTGGCTGGTGGGGCTCGTGGAGAGCCGCATCTCCGGAAACCTGGGCGATCTTCTGAAGACCGTCATAGGCGAGGTGGTCGGTAAAGGCAACATCCCCCTGATCTCCGCCACCGTTGTGACCACCCTGTGGACCTCCTCCCGGGGCGTCAGCTCAATCAACCGCGGCATCGGCGAGATATACGGTTTGAGATATACGGAAAGCTTCATCATGGACGTTATCCGTTCCCTCATTTACACCGTCATTTTCATCCTGCTGATATTCGCCATCATCGTTCTTCTGATGTTCGCAGACACCATAAAGAACGCCGTGGGTGACAGCGTCCCCGTTCTCACCCTGCTTTTCAGGATCGTTTCCGACTGCTCGAAAATCGTTTTCGCCGTGGTGCTGACCTTCTTCTTCGCGTTCCTCTTCAACACGGTCTCGAAGAAAGGAAAACGGCTTGCCCGCGAGCATTATACCGACCTCTCCGAGGGTCTTCCCCGCGGCTTTGCCGCACAGCTTCCGGGGGCGGCGTTTTCCGCTCTGGGCTGGGTGCTGTTCTCATATTTCTACTCTCTGTACCTTGCGTATTTCCCCACCGGATATTACATCTACGGCAGTCTCGCCGCCGCTCTTCTGCTCATGCTGTGGCTTTACACCTGCATGAACATCCTCCTTGTGGGCGCCGAGATAAACAAATTAATCTACAAGAAAAGATCTTCACGATAAGATATGGGATATAAAAAGAAAGGCTGTCTTATGAAAAACGTACCCGAACTTTTCGCAAGTCTCGTTTTCAGCGACCGTGTGATGCGTGAGCGTCTCCCCGCCGAAACTTACGAGGCCATGAAAAAGACCCTCGACCGCGGCAAGCGCATGAGCATCGAGGTGGCAAACGTAGTCGCCGACGCCATGAAGGAATGGGCGATCGAAAACGGCGCCACCCATTATACCCATTGGTTCCAGCCGCTGACGGGCATCACCGCCGAGAAGCACGACAGCTTTATCTTCCCCGATTTCAGGGGCGGCGTCATCATGGAATTTTCCGGGAAAGAGCTGGTGCGCGGCGAGCCCGACGCTTCCTCCTTCCCCTCCGGAGGCCTGCGCGCCACCTTTGAGGCGAGAGGCTATACCGCGTGGGACCCCACCTCCTACGCGTTCATCAAAGAGGGCTGTCTGTGCATTCCCACCGCGTTCTGCTCATTCGGCGGAGAGGCTCTCGACCAGAAGACCCCCCTGCTCCGTTCCATGGAGGCACTCTCCCGCGAGGCGGTAAGGATACTCCATCTTTTCGGCAACGAGGATGTCACGGCAGTAAAAGCGACTGTGGGCGCCGAGCAGGAATATTTCCTTATTTCAAAGGAAATGTACGACGCGAGAAAAGACCTTATATACACCGGCCGCACCCTTTTCGGAGCGAAGCCTCCCAAGGGTCAGGAGCTTGACGACCACTATTTCGGCAGTCTCAAGCCCGCCGTTTCCGAGTATATGGCAGACCTTGACGACACTCTGTGGCGTCTGGGCGTTTACGCAAAGACCGAGCACAACGAGGCGGCGCCCTCCCAGCACGAGCTGGCTCCCGTTTTCACCACCGCCAACATAGCCGTTGACCACAACCAGCTGATGATGGAGATGATGAAGAAGACAGCTGACCGTCACGGCATCGTCTGCCTCTTACACGAGAAGCCCTTCGAGGGCGTCAACGGAAGCGGCAAGCACAATAACTGGTCCATTTCCACCGATACGGGCGTAAACCTTCTCGAGCCCGGTGAGACCCCCTATGAAAATGCACAGTTCCTCCTGTTCCTCTGCGCCGTCATCAAGGCTGTGGACGATTATCAGGATCTTCTGCGCATCTCGACCACAAGCGCCGGGAATGACCACCGTCTGGGCGCGGGCGAGGCACCGCCTGCCGTGGTCTCCATGTTCATAGGCGACGATCTCCTTGAGCTTCTGGAAGCTATCGAGAACGACCGTCCATACGACTCCAAGGAAAAAGAGCAGATGAAGATAGGTGTGCACGTCCTGCCCAAGATCCCCAAGGACAACACGGACCGAAACCGCACTTCTCCCTTTGCCTTTACCGGCAACAAATTCGAATTCAGAATGGCGGGGTCATCCCAGTCCATCGCCAGTCCCAACACCACGCTGAACACCGCCGTCGCGGAAACGCTCTCCGTTTTCGCTGACACTCTTGAGGCTGCCGACAGCTTTGAGGACGCTCTCCACGATCTCATAAAGGAAACCGTTATCGCCCACAAGCGCATCCTCTTCAACAGCAACGGATACGACGGCAGGTGGATAGAGGAAGCGGCACGACGCGGGCTTTCCAACTACCCCACTACTCCCGAGGCACTTTCCCACCTCCTTGACCGAAAGAACGTGGACCTTTTCGAAAAGCACAAGGTCTTCTCCGAGACCGAAATGCGGGCGAGATACGAGATAAACCTCGAGAACTACGTAAAAACCGTAAATATCGAAGCGTTGACCATGTCCGACATGGCACGTCACGATATTTACCCCGCGGTCAGCGCGTACGCCAAAGAGCTGGCGAGAACGGCGTCTGCCAAGGCAAAGCTGGGCTTCGATCCCTCGGAGAAGAAGCTTCTTTCCCACCTGTGCTTCCTGACAGATTCTTTCTACGCCAACATCGAGAAGCTTGACCGTGCCGTGGCAGGTGCGGAAAAGATCACCGATAAAAAGGCTCTCGCGGACTACTACCGCACAGAGGTGATCTCCGCCATGAACGACCTGCGCGCCGACGGCGACGCTCTGGAATACATAACCGCCGCGGACTACTGGCCTTACCCCACGTACGGAGATATGCTGTTCTCAATAAAATGAGGCAATAAAAAAGCGCCCTTAACTGCTGACGTCCCGTAAGGATCTTTTTTGAAGAATTGGTGTAATCCCGAAAAATCGGGGTTGTTTCCCTTTCTGAGTATGAGGAGTCTATTGTGTCGTCCGAACCGGAATCTCCGGCGCAGGAAAACGGCTTCGCAGTTTATGGGCAGACCGGTGAGCTCAATATCATGGCGACCTACTCCATGCCGTTTTTCGATTATTCCCATATGCGCACATGGAACGGCCACCGGCTCATGGCACCATCGCTTATGGTGACTATGAATCGGAAGCTGTGTATCCTCTTACCTTCTACGCCGACAAAAAGGTTTCGGTTACGGATGTGTTTTCTCTTATGCGCAACCGTTTCGAAGATACCGAGTACTCGCCGGACGATACGGGACGGACCGATATGCGCGTGATCGGCACGGATACCGCATTGAGCGGACACGTCGTGCAGACCTACCCTGACCTTCCTGCGGATATGGCTGTTGTGACGTGGGAGAGCTCCGGTCCCGCTGCATACGGTGTCTTTGTACCCGTTTCCAACTGCAGCACGGCTGTCAGTTCCGCTTATGGCACGAACCAGCCTTATTCGAAATTCGGTGATTTCGACACGGAGCATTACGCGTAATACCTTTTCAAAGGCCTGAATACCTTGTGCTGCGTGACTGATGCTGAGACCTACGGCCGTCCCATTCAGGGGTATTGGAAAGCGGCGGAAGGAAAGATGGCGGAAGGTATGGCGGAGGTTTTGAAGATTGCCTTCGAAAACGGGGACAAGTCCGAAAAAGAAGCCGCCAAATATGTGACTGATTACTGCGTTTCCATGCAGGAAGCCGCGTTCCGAGACGGTCAGAAACTGCTCAATGACGTTAATTGGCTGATGGCGAAGAACAGCAACACCATGAGAAAAGGCGTGAATCCGGAAACGCACGAGGTGCTTGACGAGAACAAGCCGCTCACACCGTTTGAACCGGACGGCAATCTGTCCGCATACGGTGCTGTTCAGGAATTGCACCGTCCGGCAGTATGAATCAGGGCATAGTGATTGCAATGATTTCTGCTTTTGTCGTAATTGTTCTCATTGTCATGATTTGCCTCATGAGAAGAAAAACAAAAAAGCATTAATGGAAGAAAAGATCGATTATTCCACTGCAGTAGTCGAAAGCCTTCTGACAAGCTAATAACACTATATCAGATTTCAAAGAACGATTAGAGGATATCAAAAATGGATACATGCAAAAAGAGACTGATTATTGCCCGTCCATACATTGGAGCGATCATCATGATTTTCCTTTTATATCGGGGACTTCCTAAGCTGGGATCAATAGTAGGCCCCATTATTGGGGGGCTCTTAAATGTTGATGGGCGCAAGGCTCTCTTAATATGTGTTATCATGATGACTATTGTTGTCTTGCTGTTATATCGCCTTTGGCCGAGAAAGGTGCCTTTCAAGGGGGTCCTTTCAGTTACCGGTGCAGGAGCAAGAGAGGCCTCGCGAATAGCACTAGTAGCTTTTGCAGTAGATGTCATTTGTATAATTGCGATTTCATTCTTTGATTACGGCGGCATAGGTAACATGGTGCCGCCAAGCGTGTCAACTTTCCTTATTTCATTATGTGCAGGAGTATATGAAGAGACCACCTTCAGAGCGATTCCAATGTCGATTCTCATGAAAAACAAACCGACTGGCAAGAGAATCATCCTGGCTGTAATTATTACGTCTTTCATTTTCGGTGCAGTTCATATGTCTAATATTGGAGCAGGTGAGATTTTCGGAATTGCTCTGTATCAGTCATTCCAGGCCATGATTATCGGCGCGCTATTCGCTGCTTTTTATCTGAGAACCGGCTCCATCGCATTATCTATGACATACCACTTCATGCACAACATGGTTAGCTCAATGTTACCGGTTCAAAGCACTGGTGCTATGCTCCAGCAGACGGTGAAACCAGCTACACTGATTCTTGATATAGTGATTATGGCATGTGAGATAGCTGCTACAATCTATCTTCTTCGCCCAAGTGATATGGAAGAGATAAAAGCTACCTGGCGAGACAAGTGGTCGGAGGAATAGGTGGACAAGAGTATTCCTCTATCCTCTTCGACTGATGAACCTGCGAACGGCTCCGTTTCGCTGCAGGGCAGCATTCTGAACATCATCAAGGCTGCAACAACCGGTCTTTTTCCCGGGACCGACGGCGAATCGTTCGATCCCGCAGAGCTTATTTCCATTATGGATGAGCTTATAACACTAACCATCACTGGCGCATTTGTCATTATTGATTTTATTTTCATATTAAGAATGGATAGATTTTCTATATTCCACCGGAATACGAGTCGGTGAATTTGTGAATCTGAATATTACCGATGGGATGTTCTGATTTTGGCAAGTGTTAGGAATCAGGAGATTATTGATATGCATAAAAGAATAATTAGAACTGTGATATTGTGCATGATTTTCTGCGGTTTTCTGACTTTGACATCATGTAAGAGAGAAACCAAAAACAATCAGATGACGGATTCATCAGAACAGTCCGTGGCGGAGACTGCAAAAGTGGAAGATATGTTTTATTGTGAAGAGATTTCAGATGAGCTCTTTTCAAGGATATATGGCAAATCCTTCAAGGAAGATTGTACCGTTTCAAGAGATGACTTGCGGTACTTGCATTTACTTCATAAGGATCTGGAGGGAAATACGCATGAAGGCGAAATAATCGTAAACAAGTATATCGCTGATGACGTATTAGAAGTTTTCAGACAATTGTATGATGCTGATTATCCAATAGGAAAAATACGCCTTATAGATGAATATGATGCCGATGATGAACTGGCCATGGAGGATAATAATAGCTCT
>JAZLKW010000053.1:0-17686 GCA_045597805.1 Candidatus Avispirillum sp.
CATCCCCACCGTCACCCTCATCACCCCCCCGACCATGACGATCACGACGAGTGTGACGATCCCGAGTGCTCCTCCCTCGACCATCATCACCATCATCACGCCGATGAGGTGTTCCTGAGCTGGGGCAAGGAGACCTCCCACAGATACACCGCCGACGAGCTGAAAGCGTGCCTTGCCGCCATCGAAAATGAAAGCGAGTACGGCATGGTGCTCCGCGCCAAGGGTATCGTCGCGGGCGAGGGCTGCTGGTATCACTTCGACTATACCCCCGGCGAGTCCGACGTCCGTGAGGGTTCTGCCGAAACCACGGGCAGACTGTGCGTCATAGGCTCCGGCATAAAGGAAGAAAAGCTGGAAGAACTGTTTAAGTAATTTTGAGCGAGGTTTGAAAATAAAGCGTACTCCGAATTGAAAGTCTGCTGTTTTCAAACCCCATTTGTGCCTCCCCCGCCAATGGGCGGCAAATTCGAAGAACCGGCACAGATGCAAAGAAAGGCATGGGCATAAAAATGGAAGATACACCCGTATATCTGGTAACGGGCTTTCTCGAATCCGGAAAGACCACCTTCATACAGGAGACACTGCAGGATAAGAAATTCTGCGAGGGAGACCGTGTTCTCGTCATATCCTTCGAGGAGGGCGAGGCAGAGCTTGACCCCACCCTGTTCGCATCGCAGGACGTCTTCTATGAACTCATAGAGGACAAAGAGGAGATGACCCCCGAAAAGTTCATCATCCTGCAGAAAAAGCATAACGCCACAAAGATAATGGTTGAATATAACGGTATGTGGCAGCTGTCCGATCTCTATAACGCCGCGCCGGAAAACTGGATAATAGGTCAGCAGATACTGTTCTTCGATGCCTCCACGTTCCTCGCGTACAACGCCAACATGCGCAGCCTCGTGGTGGACAAGATCCAGTCCGCCGACATGATAGTATTCAACCGAATAACGGACGTGATGGATCCTATGGACTTCCACAGGGTGGTGAGAGGCATATCCCGCTCCGTCACCATAATTTACGAGAAGACCACGGGCGAGATCGCATACGATGACGTGGAGGATCCGCTGCCCTTCGACAAGGATGCGGACATAATCGAGATCGCGGACCGCGACTACGCGCTCTTCTACCGCGACCTGTGCGAGAACATGGCGGACTACGAGGGTAAAACTGTTAAGTTCAAGGCACTCGTATGCAATGATAAGGCGCTTGGCACGGGTACTATGTTCGTGGGACGCCACGTCATGACCTGCTGCGTCGAGGACATCCAGTACAGTCCAATGGTCTGTAAATGGGGAAGAAGCGATGACTTCGAAAACTACGACTGGGCGACCGTCACGGGAAAGATAAAAATATCGAACCATAAGGCATACGGCGGCAAAGGCCCCGTGCTGTATGCCGAGACGGTGGAGAAAGCATCGGAGCCGGAAGAGCCGGTAGCGGTTTTTTATTGAAAAAATAGCAAAAAAATACCGTATTCCCGTTGACTTATAAAGCCGCGGGATGATATAATGGTTTTAATAAGCGCAAACCCTGCCACCGGAGGGAATATGACTAATAAAATAATATCAGTCGCGTCCTCTAAGGGAGGTATAGGAAAGTCCACAGTATCGCTGGGTTTGGCACGCGCGCTGGCGGACGAAGGGAATCGGGTCCTTATCTGCGACCTGGATTTCGGGAATGCCTGCCTTGATATAATGAGCGGTGTCGAGGACGAGATACTGTATACCGTCGCCGACCTCATTTCGGGCGACGTGAGCGCGTCGGATGCTGTAATAGAACTGCAGAAGGACGCCCTCTATCTTCTCTCCGCACCTACGGGGGGAAAATCGGAATGTCCCGATGCCGAGAGACTCTGTGAAGCCATAACGGAAGCTATTGATGGGATCGACGCCGATTTTGCCGTACTTGATACGGGCGCGGGCGTGAACGCGGCGGCAAATGCCGTGTTCGCCATTTCGGATACGGTCATCGTGGTCTCCGGCCACAGCCCCGTCTCGGTGAGAGCGGCGGCAAGCACGGCGGAGCGTATAGAAGCTGCGTCCGATGCGGATGTAAAGCTTCTGATAAATTCCTTTGATACGGATAACATATTGAAGGGCAAAAAGAAAGAACGCGCCGGTATGCTCGAGATAATCGACGGCGCGAGGGCGTCACTTATAGGAGTCGTCCCCTACGACTACGAGCTGGAGCTCAAGGGCGACCGTCCCGAATATTCCTATTCACCCGAGGTGAAAGCCGCCTTTGAAAATATAGCGGCAAGGCTTCAGGGCGAAAACTTGCCCCTTTTCTCGGGCATGAAATGGATACGCAAAAAGAAAAAGATTCTGTTCTCGTAACAGAGAAAACAATAACGAAGAAAGGAAGCGCCGGACATGGAAATAGCTATAATCGCGGATGATCCCAAAAAAGAATTGATGACACAGTTTTGCATCGCCTACTGCGGCATTCTGTCAAAGCACAATATCTGCTCCACCAGCATCACCGGCAAGTATATCGAGGATGCTACCGGACTGAAGATAGAGAAGTTGCTCCCCGGCACCCACGGCGGAGTTCAGCAGATATGCTCCCGCGTTTCCTATAACGAGATAGACCTGGTGCTTTTCTTCCGCAATTCCGACCCCAACGCCAGAGAGGGCTATGAGGAGGAATCGCTTCTCCGTATGTGCGACACGCAGAATATCCCCGTCGCCACAAATATAGCCACCGCGGAGGTGCTCGTGTGCGCTCTTGACCGCGGCGATATCGACTGGAGAGAGATAGTGAATCCCTCCTCCGAGTATAACAAGAGAAAAAGAGAAAAAGCAGAATAAAAAAGCTATGCCTTCCCCCCAGGGAAGGCAATTTAGCGATTAAGGAAAAATATGTCGAATTTCAGGATACTTGCCGTGGGCGATGTCGTTGGAACTGCCGGGTGCGATTATCTCTCCGGAGGGAGGCTCCGCCGGATGAAAGAGCGCTTCGGCGCCGATTTCTGTATAGTTAACGGCGAAAATTCAGCGAAAAACAACGGTATCACCCCTGATACCGCGAGGATCATCTCCGACGCGGGCGCCGATGTGATAACCGGCGGAAACCATACCTTCAAGCAGTATAATATCGGCGCGTTTCTGGACGAGAACGAAAACGTTCTGCACCCTGCGAACTACCCCTCGGACGTGCCCGGATACGGGCACTGCATTATTGAGGCGGCAGGCGTGAGAGTGCTGGTGATAAACCTTCTGGGCACCACCTTCATGGAGCCTCTCGATTCCCCGTTCAAATGCGCGGAGCATATTCTCGAAAAGAACAGGGGAAAATATGATATATCGGTGGTCGATATCCATGCCGAGGCGACCAGCGAAAAACTGTGCCTCGCCAGATACCTTGACGGCAGGGTCAGCGCGGTGTTCGGTACCCATACCCACGTGAGAACGGCGGACGCAAAGGTGCTCCCCGGCGGCACGGGTTATATCACCGATATCGGCATGACCGGAAGCGAAAACGGCGTGCTCGGAGTTAAAACCGAGTGCATCATTCATAAATTTACCGTACGCACACCCGTGTTCTTCGAGCCCGCACAGGGAAACGTCTCCGCGGGAGGCGCCCTGTTCACCGTGGATACGGAAACGAGAAAGTGTATAAGTGCGGAAAGTATAAGTTTTTAGGAGCGACCTATGTTGACTAACGAACTAAAATCAAGCATTCTCAAAGGAAACGCCGATAAGACCCTCACCTCCCTCTGCGCTGTGTCGGAAGCAAAGCTTCCCGAAAAGCGGGAGAGACTGGCGGCTGCGTGTGACAGCTTTGTCTCCCTCTTCGGCGAGATGGATTCCATGGCGCTGTCCGTAGGCGGCAGAAGCGAGATCTCAGGCAACCATACGGACCATAACAGAGGGCGCGTCATCGCCGCTGCCATAGACCTTGATATCATCGCCATCGCCGCAAAGACCGATGACGGAGTGGCCACCGTTAAGAGCGAGGGCTTCGACGCTGACGTGGTGGCACCGGAAGAGGCTGAATGCCCCGACGAAAAGAAGTTCTTTACCTCTGCCGCCATAATCGCCGGCATGGAAAGAGCGTTTCTTGACCGCGGCTATAAGGTGGGCGGCTTCAAGGCATATACCACCTCCAACGTGTTCAAGGGCTCCGGACTTTCCTCCTCCGCCGCTTTTGAGGTCATGATAGGAAATATCCTGAACTACCTCTATAACGACGGCAAGGTCTCCAACGTGGAAATAGCCAAGATGTCCCAGTTCGCCGAGAACGAGTTCTTCGGCAAGCCCTGCGGACTTATGGACCAGACCGCCTGTGCCGTTGGCGGCTTCATAACCATAGACTTCAAGGATCCCGCTGATCCCGTCATAGAGAAGATGGACTTTGACCTCACCGAAGCGGGCTACGACCTCTGTATAGTCGATACGGGCGGTAACCATGCCGACCTCAACGAGGATTACGCTTCCGTTCCGGCTGAGATGAAGGCTGTGGCGGCGTTTCTCGGCAAGAGCGTGCTCCGCGAGACGGACCCGGAAGAGCTTTATGAAAAAGCACCTCTCATCCGTGAGTCTCTCGGCGACCGCGCACTGCTGCGCGCATTCCATTTCGTAGCCGAAAACGAGAGAGTGGACGCGCAGTGTAAGGCCCTCCGGGCGGGCGATCTGGACGGCTTCTTTAAGGGCGTACTCGAATCGGGAGCCTCCAGCTACCGTTATCTCCAGAACGTTTATACCACCAAGAACGTCCGTGAGCAGGGACTTTCTCTCGCTCTGTGCCTGACTGAGAAATTCCTCTACGGCAAGAGCGCCGCATGGCGCGTCCACGGCGGCGGATTCGCAGGTACCATCCAGGCGTTCGTCCCCCACGAGCTGACAGCCGAATATAAGGAATACATCGAAAAAGTGTTCGGTGCAGGCAAGTGCTATATCCTGAGCGTGCGCGCAGGCGGCGCGCTCCGCATTCTTTAAAGAGGAGAAAATATGAATTTGCCCAATAAATTAACGGTCATGAGGATTTTCCTCGTGCCCGTGTTCATGGTACTGATGATCGCTCCCATCTTTCCCGAAAGTAAGGAAACGTGGCTGAGAGTGACCGCTGCCGTCATATTCATACTCACGTCCATAACCGATATGCTCGACGGCAAAATAGCGAGAAAAAACAATCTCGTTACCAATTTCGGTAAGTTCATGGACCCACTCGCCGATAAATTCATGGTGTTCGGCGCACTGCTGTCTATACTATACCGCTTCGAGGATATCCGTCCCGTGTTCATATGGGTATCCATGATAATCATGTTCCGCGAGCTGGCGGTAACGTCGGTGCGCCTTCTCGCCTGCGGCTCGGACGGCGTGGTCATCGCGGCAAGTATGCTGGGAAAAATCAAGACCGTAACGCAGATCGTGTGCATATGCACCGTCTTGCTGGAGCCCGTGCTTTTCTCGTGGTTCAAGCCCTTCTGCGAATGGCACATCCTCTCCTACATCACTATGGCCGTTACTTCAATTATGACCATCTGGTCGGGAGCGGACTATATCAAGAGTTACTGGAAGTACATAACACCTAACGAATAAAGAGTAGATCGGACTGCGTTCTTCGGCGCAGAACGAAAAAAGCTTGGAGCAATCCAAGCTTTTTTCTATGACCGAAGCGCCCCGCTCGCAGTATGAAATACAGCTTCGGGAGCGCTTCTGCCATTCTGCATCCGAACTCCGCAGTCCTTTTTGTTATTTGTGGTAAGCTTCTTTGCGCCGCTTTCTTTTCAAAGAAAGCGGCAATAACTTAGTAGCTGTAAATCTCCCCGCAGTCGAAATATTCAGCAGCTGCACCGTCGTACTTGCCGTCGATGTGCTCGGCGAGTGTTTCCATGGCGAACTTTTCGCTCCCCGCGTGACCGAGGAGCACTATGGCTTTTTTCCAGCCGAACTGCGCCGCATCACGTACGGGCTCGCCGTCCGCCCACTCGCAAAGCTCACCGGAAATACAGATCTCGTCGTCTGATGATAAGAATTGCTCGTAGCACCAGCTGCCGCGCTGACCCGTCGCAAGCTTCAGTTTCGTGCCCTTGAAATCGGGAGCGCCGATGATGCGCGGGTGCTTTATGTTCAGCTTTTCGGAAATGGTGTCGGCAAGCTCCTTCGCGGTCTGAGGCTTTGAGAGAACGATGTGCTGATCGCCGTCGAATTCGCCATCCCAACCCATCTTTTCTATCATGGAAAGGTTGACCTCGTCATCATCCCTGTCGTGCATGGAGTCGTGGTAGCGGTATACGGTGAAGCCCGCATCGAGAAGTGCCGCCTTTTTCTGCTCCGAGAGGGGATTGGAGCGGAACTCGTCAACGTGACTGTAAAACGTAGGCTCGTGGGTGATGACCAGCTCGGCTCCCCACTCCGCCATCTTGCGGATGAGGTCGGGAGTAATGGTCAGACAGGTCGCGATCTTTTTGATTTCGCGGTTTTCGTCACCGATCTTAATATTGTCAACAGTGTTTTCTCCGCGGGCGGCAATAAAGCCCGCGCCGATGATATCGGTCATTATTTCATAAGCTTTCATTTGAAAACTCCTTTCTTTTTCCTTTATTATATCACATTGCCGCCGAGTTGCAATAATTGTCGGCTTTTTCTTTCGGCGAATATACTGTAACGAGCGAAAAAGAAAGGAAGCTTTGCATGAACATACCTTTTCACGGATGTGCTACTGCACTGATAACGCCTTTCCGGGGCGGAGCGGTAGATTATCCGGCACTTAAAAGACTTATAGATTTCCAGATAGATAACGGCGTCGCGGCACTTGTCGCCTGCGGTACCACGGGCGAAGCGCCCACCCTGTGCAGCAATGAAAAAAGGGAGGTAATAGCATATACGGTGAAAGCCGCCCGGGACAGAGTCCCCGTTATCGCCGGGTGCGGCTCGCCGTCCACGGAATTTGCCGCAAGGTTCGCGCGGGAGGCAGAGCAGGACGGCGCATCCGCAGTGCTCTGCGTCACACCCTACTATAATAAGGCAACTGATATGGGCGTATATATGCACTATAAAACCGTGGGCGAGGCGGTCAGGCTCCCGCTCATAGCATATAACGTCCCATCCCGAACGGGGCTGAACATATCGGAGACGGCGTACTCCCTCCTCTGTGAGATACCCAATTTCTGCGGGGTAAAGGAAGCGTCAGGCAATATGGGGACGATCGGAAGAATAACGGCGAAGTACAGAAACCGATTCGCCGTCTGGAGCGGTAACGATGAGCTGATCTCGCCGACTTACGCTTTGGGCGGGAAAGGCGTCGTCTCCGTGCTTTCAAATATAATGCCCGCAGAGGCGGCAGAGCTCTGCCGCCTCTGCGAGGAGGGAAATTTCCGGGAAGCATCGGAACTTCAGCTGAAGCTCATGCCCATGATAGCGGTACTGTTCTCGGAGATAAACCCCATTCCCGTGAAGACAGCCCTCCATGCCATGGGTTTCTGCACCCCGGAAATGCGCCTGCCCCTCTGCCGCATGGGAAATAAAACTGAGGAAACCCTCCGCCGACGCCTGCGCGAATACGGCCTCGTATCTGATTAGAAAAAGCACCCCCTCGGGGTGCTTTTTCAGTTTTAAGTTTTAAGAGTTGGGTTTTAAGAGGCGGCGCACTGCCTGATAGCCTCCCTTAGTCCCGAAGGGACAAAGGGAGTGGGACCGGCTCTGCCGGTGGAGGGATCAGAAGCCTTTGATTTCAGCACCAAAGAATCCCTCCGTCACTCGCTGCGCTCGTGCCACCTCCCTTTGATTCCTGCGGAATCTAAGGGAGGCAATCATGCGGCTCCGCTGCAGAAAAAGCAAAAGTATGCCAATGTATGCGGTCGCATGCGGACGGATGCTAATACAAATACAAATAAAAGAATATATACCTTTGCCGCGCCTGTCTCTTTGATACAAGTGTCGGGAAAAACAAAAAAGAGGGCTTCGCCCTCTTTTTCCTTTTCTTACAAACCTTACTCAGCCTTGAAGAACTCTCCGAGCTCCGCGGATTCGATCTCGAACGCGTAGTCGAACATGGTGGAATGTACCACGTACTTACCCTCGCCCTGGTCGAAGACCTCAACGGCACCGTCGGTGGTGACGAAAACAATAGGAGTACCCACCTTATATTTGTCGCCTCTGACAACGTTTCCGGCAGTTGCGGCGTTATATGCGGCAACGATTGCGTCCTTGTCCTCGGCGGGACCCTTTGCGGTGGTCACGGCGGTCACCTTAACGGGGTCGAGAGCCTGCATTTCGGCTTTTTTTGCGCAGCCTGCGAAGGCCAAAGCGGTCATGAGCACTGCAAGTGCGAGACAGATTATCTTTTTCATAGCTTTACCTCGTACATTTTTTCTAAATTATAGCAGATGGGGAAGCCTCTGTCAAGGCTGCTTCAATTTTGGCCTCAGGTACGCGCCCGTGTAGGACTTTTCGCACTTGGCGACCTCCTCGGGGGTGCCGCAGACGACCACCGTGCCGCCGCCGTCCCCACCCTCGGGACCCAGGTCGATTATATAGTCGGCGGTCTTTATTATGTCAAGGTTGTGCTCTATCACCACTACGGTGTTGCCGGCGTCGACCAGCCTCTGGAGTACCTCTATGAGCTTTTCCACGTCCGCGGAGTGGAGACCCGTGGTGGGCTCGTCGAGAACGTATATTGTCTTGCCCGTACCGCGGCGGGAAAGCTCCGTCGCCAGCTTCACTCTCTGCGCTTCACCGCCGGAGAGGGTGGTGGAGGACTGGCCTATCTTCACGTATCCCAGTCCTACGTCGCAGAGGGTCACGAGGCGGTTTCTGATTTTCGGAAGGTCTGCGAAGAACTGCGCGCCTTCCTCGGCGGTCATTTCCAACACGTCGGAGATGGTCTTGCCCTTGTATTTCACCTCAAGGGTCTCTCTGTTGTACCGCTTACCGTGGCACACGTCGCAGGTGACGTACACGTCGGGTAAAAAGTGCATTTCTATCTTTTTTACGCCGTCGCCCTGGCACGCCTCGCACCTGCCTCCACGCACGTTAAAGGAGAACCTGCCTGCCGTGTATCCTCTGAGGTTTGCGGCGGGAGTTTTTGCGAAGAGCTCACGGATGTCGGTGAACAATCCCGTATAGGTGGCGGGATTGGAACGGGGAGTGCGTCCGATGGGGCTCTGGTCAATATCGATTATCTTGTCCAGGTGCTCCGTGCCCAGTATTTTTTTGTGCTTTCCGGGCCAAGTTACCGCATGGTTAAGAGTTGCGGCGAGAGACTGGTACAGGATGGAGTTCACAAGGGAGGATTTGCCGCTCCCGGAGACGCCCGTCACGCAGACGAAGCATCCGAGAGGAAAGGATACGTCAAAATCTTTAAGGTTGTTTTCCCGTGCTCCCACAACTGTGAGGAACTTGCCGTTCCCGGGGCGGCGGGACTCGGGAACCTTTATCTGTTTTCTTCCGGAGAGGTACGCGCCGGTGATGGAAGTTTTGTCCGCCATTATCTGCTTCGGCGTCCCCGCGGCGACCACCGTGCCGCCGTGAATACCTGCGCCGGGACCTATGTCCACGATATAGTCGGCGGAGAGCATGGTTTCCTCGTCGTGCTCCACCACGATGACGCTGTTGCCCAAATCACGGAGCTTTTTCAGAGTTTCGATCAGCTTGCCGTTGTCACGTTGATGGAGACCGATGCTGGGCTCGTCCAGAATATACAGCACGCCCGCCAGCGACGAGCCTATCTGCGTGGCAAGCCTTATTCTCTGCGCTTCGCCGCCGGAAAGAGTACCGCTTTTACGGGAGAGGGAGAGGTAGTCGAGGCCAACCGCCACGAGGAATCCGAGCCGCGCTTTCAGTTCCTTGATGATCTCGCGGGCTATCTGCGTCTCCATATCGGAGAATTTCAATGAATTGGTGAAATCCAACGCCCGCTTTACAGACATGGAGCAGAACTCGCTTATATTGAGCCCGCCCACGGTCACGGCGAGCGCCTCCGCGTTCAGCCTGCTTCCGTGGCATTCGGGACATTCCAGCTCCTCTAAGAACTGGTCGTAGTATTCGCCCTCGCGGGAGCCTGTATCGCTCTCCATGCGGGAGGTTACCATTTTTATTATGCCGTCGTATTTCACACGCTGACGGCGGAAATAGCCGCCGAAACCACGTGAGATCTCATAGACCTCGTCACCGGTGCCCTCGAGGAGAGCTTTCATGGCGTCGTCGGAATAATCGCAGAGCGGGGTATTAAGGTCAAAACCGTATTTTTTGCCAACGGCAACGATCAGCGGACCCATCCAAGTGTCGGGCCCCAGAGACTTGAAGCCGTTGACCTGCATGCCGCCCTCGATAAGGGAAAGGCTTCTGTCGGGCATGATCTTGTCTATGGAAATGCGCCGCATGACGCCCAGTCCCGAGCAATGGCGGCACGCACCGAAGGGGTTGTTGAAGGAGAACATCCGGGGCTCCAGCTCACCGAGGCTGACGCCGTGCTCTTCGCAGGCGTAGCTTGTGGAGAAGCGGTACTCCTTTTCTTCCTCTCCGTCACGGGGAACGGTCACGATGGAGACGATGCCGCCGCTCTCGCGGATGGCCGCCTCCACGGAGTCGGAAAGGCGGGATCGGAGATCCTCTTTCATCACGAGACGATCGACTACGATCTCCACGGTGTGCTTCTGATTCTTTTCAAGCTCGAAGTCCTCGGAGAGGTCGTATATTATGCCGTCACAGCGGACTCTGGTGTAGCCGCTCTTTTTCGCATCGTCGAAAATCTTCTCGTGTCTGCCCTTTTTGCCGCGCACCACGGGAGACAGCACCATAAAGCGCTCGCCCGCAGGCAGCTCCATTATCCTGTCAAGTATCTGGTCGGTGGTCTGCTGGCGTATCTCCTTGCCGCATACGGGGCAGTGCGGCACGCCTACTCTCGCATAGAGCAGACGGAGGTAGTCGTATATCTCCGTTACCGTTCCCACGGTGGAACGGGGGTTTTTGGAGGTGGTCTTCTGGTCGATGGATATGGCGGGAGAAAGGCCCTCGACGGAGTCAATATCCGGCTTGTCCAGCTGACCGAGAAACATTCTGGCATAGGAGGAAAGGCTCTCCACGAATCTCCTGTGACCCTCCGCGTAGATGGTGTCAAAGGCGAGAGAGGATTTTCCGCTGCCGGAAAGCCCCGTGAAAACGACTAATTTGTCACGGGGTATCCGGACGTCTATATTCTTGAGGTTGTTCTGGCGTACGCCGCGAACAGTCAGGTATTTTGGCATGTTATTTCCCGTTCTTTTCCTCGAGAGCGCGTCCCGTGAGGGAACCTGCGAGGATTATTTTTCTTTCGTCGTCGGTAAGCTTTCCGAGACCGAATGTGTGAGGGGTGACCGTGCCGTCAGCGTGGCAGAGGAAGCCTTTTACCTCTTCGGCGCCGGATGCGACGGCGGCGCGGATGCCGGGAAGAATCACCCACTCGCCGCAGACGATGGAGTCGTCCGCCGTGCCGGCGTTCTTTCCGATGGTCATTTCACCGCAGGTCAGGGGAAGCATACCCCAGTTGATAAGGTTGGAGCGGTAGCGCTTGGTAGCGTACTCGCGGGCGATGTTGGCAACGCCGCCCAGAACTCTCTGGCAGGATGCCGCCTGCTCGCGGGCGGAGCCGTCTCCGGGACGCACCGCGCAGACGAGACTGCCGATGCCGGACGTGCCCGAAAGGGCGCCGAAGGCTTTTTCATATGATGCGACAGCAGCCTTCTCATTATTTTCTACATCTGCCGAAATTGCAGTTTCCGGCTCCTCACCGCTCGCTTTTTCGGCAATTGCATAAATCTGGTCTGCCCTGCCTACGTAAGCTGGATCGCGGCGGGAGAGAGTAAGCCTTGAAAGCCTGAACGGATTGGAACGGTAGGATGAGGACTCACCGGAGGGAATAAGTTCGTCGGTAGTGGTCACGTCGTCGTCGATGACGGAGGCAACACCCATGATGAGGTTGTCGGGAAGCGCCTTCATGCGGGGCCAATCCTTTATATTGGGACCGAAGGTCAGCTCGGCAGACTTGTCTGCCTTGCCGTAGCCGAACCATACGCGGTTCTCGTAAACGGTTTTATCGAATTTATAGTCGGGGGTAGTGTATTTAACGTCAAGCTCGTCCGCTGACGTGAGCAGACCGCCGTTTGCCGCAGTCGCGGCGATGGAACGGGCATCCATCAGTGCCACGGACGCGAACTGACCCTCGCCGGGCTTGGAGCCCTCGCGGTTGGGGAAGTTTCTGGTGGAGTGGCGGATGGGGAGGCCGCCGTTCGCGGGAACGTCGCCCGCACCGAAGCAGGGACCGCAGAAAGCGGTGCGCATGGTGGCGCCTGCCTTCATAAGGTCTGCCGCAACGCCGGTCTCAATGAGACGTACGAAAGCGGGCTGGCTGGAGGGGTAAACGGAAAGGGCGAAACGGTCTGCACCCACGGACCTGCCGCGGAGAATATCAGCGGCGGCGCAGAGGTTGTCGTATATACCGCCGGCACAGCCGGCGATAACGCCCTGATCTACTCTTACGCGCCCGGTAGCGGGATCCACCTTGTCGGTCAGACGGAGCGTTCCGGGAGCAAGCCCCAGCTGCTCCTCACCCTTTTTCTCCGCCTCGCGGAGAATGTCGGCGGCATCCGTGTTCAGCTCGCGGACGGTGTAGGTGTTGGAGGGATGGAAGGGAAGCGCTATCATGGGCTCCACGGTGGAAAGGTCGATCTCCACCGCGCCGTCGTAGTATGCGCCCTCTGCGGGCTTCAGCTCTTTGTATGCCTCGGGCCTGCCGTGAACGGTGAAATATCTCTTCGTTTCCTCGTCGGTGGTCCATACAGAGGAAAGACAGGTGGTCTCCGTGGTCATGACATCGATGCCGTTTCTGAATTCGATGGGCAGATTCGCGACACCGTCGCCTATGAACTCAAGCACCTTGTTTTTTACGAATTTCTTTTTGAAGGTAGCGCCGATAATCGCGAGAGCCACGTCCTGGGGACCGACTCCCGGACAGGGTTTCCCGGTGAGACGGACGGCGATGACCTCGGGGAGTGCCACGTCGTAGGTCCTTCCCAGTATCTGCTTTACCAGTTCGGGACCGCCCTCGCCGATGGCCATGGTACCCAGAGCACCGTATCTGGTGTGGCTGTCGGAGCCGAGTATCATTTTGCCGCAGCCCGACATCATCTCACGCATGAAGGAGTGGATGACAGCCATGTGTGCGGGCACGTAGATAGCGCCGTATTTTTTCGCGGCAGAGAGACCGAACATGTGGTCGTCCTCATTGATGGTACCGCCCACGGCGCAGAGACTGTTGTGACAGTTAGTCAGCACGTAGGGCAGGGGCAGTTCTTCGAGACCGCCCGCACGGGCAGTCATAAGGATGCCCACGTAGGTGATATCGTGGGACGCCAGCGCGTCGAATTTGATTTTCAGATTTTTCTCGTCTCCCGAGGTGTTGTGGGAAGAGAGCACGGAATAGGCGATAGTGCCGCGGCGACCCGCCCCGGCGTCACCGTCTGCGGTGAACGCGCCGTTTTTATAGAATACTCCGTTTTCGATAAGTTTAACCATGATGTTCCGCCTTTCGGGTTTTCGTATCAAGTAATTATACACCTTTCGGGGGGGAAAAGCAACTACCCCAAGGGAATTATTATTAAATGGCAATAGCGGGCAAATTGGAGTTTGTAGTCTCAAGTGCCAAGTCGCAAGTCGCAAGTTATTAAACTGTTCGTCCCGCTGATAGTGATAGGGACGGCAGAGCCGCCCCGCTGCCTCCCTTAGATTCCGCAGGAATCAAAGGGAGGTGGCACGAGCGCAGCGAGTGACGGAGGGATTCTTTTGCGCTGAAATCTAAGGCTTCTGATTCCTCCACCGCTGTCGCGGTCCCCCTCCCTTTGTCCCCTCGGGGCTAAGGGAGGCTATCGCTAACCACCAGCCACTTGCGACTTGCGACTTGCGACTCCTCGACAAACTATAATTTGAAAGCAGCGAAAAACCATCATGTTCCTTCTTGAAAAAAAGCGGGGGATGTGGTAAAATAAATCATTACATATGAAACGTGAGGTCAGTATGAGCTATATCGAAACGAAAACTGCGGGAAATGAAATGACGGTATATCTTTCCGGGAGACTTGATTCTTCAAATGCCGCGGAGACAGAGGCTGAACTTCTTTCCGCGCTGTCAACGGTACAGAATGTATTAATTACGGTGGACGCGGAAAAGCTTGAGTACATATCCAGTGCGGGTCTGCGCGTGATACTCAGACTCAGAAAGAACCACCCGGAGCTGAAAATAGAGAACGTTTCGTCCGAAGTGTACGAGATATTCGACATGACCGGTTTTACGGAAATGATGACGGTTGAAAAGGCCTACCGCCGCCTGTCCGTTGAGGGCTGTGAGGTGATCGGCGAGGGCTCAAACGGTGTGGTTTACCGTCTTGACCCCGATACCATAATAAAGGTGTACAGAAACGCGGACGCGCTTCCCGATATTCACCGCGAGCGTGAGCTCGCACGCAAAGCCTTCGTCATGGGTATCCCCACCGCGATCCCTTACGATGTGGTGAAAGTGGGCGACAGCTATGGCTCTGTGTTCGAGCTTCTGTCTGCAAGATCGCTGTCAAAGATACTGAAAGCAGAGCCTGAAAGACTTGACGAGTGCGTCGGGGTATTCGCGGAGCTGATGAAGAAGATACATGAGACGCTTCTCACTCCCGGTGAATTGCCCTCCATGAAAGAGGTCGCTCTGGGCTGGTCGGAGTATCTGGAACAGTATCTCCCCGCCGAAAAGTTTGAGAAGCTTCGCAGGCTTATTAAGGAAGTCCCCGAGGATGCGCACATGCTCCACGGCGATTATCACATCAGAAACGTGATGATACAGAACGGCGAGACCCTGCTTATCGACATGGATACCCTGTGCCAGGGCCATCCCGTGTTTGAGATTGCATCCATGTTCAACGCTTTCTCGGGCTTTTCCGAAATAGATCCGGACACCTGCCTCACTTTTCTCGGTATCCCGGTGGAGACCGGCAGAGTGTTCCTCGATAAGACCCTCAGAAAGTACCTTGATACCGATGACGATACGAGAGTGGACGAGGTGCTGACAAAGGCGAAGGTCATTGGCTACACTCGCCTCCTGCGCCGCTCCATAAAGCGCCATGGACTGGAATCGGAGCTCGGACGCGCTGAGTACGAGTGCTATCGAAAACACCTCATTGAGGCGATAGACCGTGTGGATACGCTTGTTTTCTGAAATAATATACAAAGTTTTTGCCGCTAATCGGCGGATATATTACAAATATGTATCTTGACTTGATAAGTATATAAGTGTATAATTATTCCCATAAATTTAACAACAGATGAAAGGTTTTGTCATGAACAGAGTGTACAATTTCTCCGCAGGTCCTTCCATGCTGCCCCTGCCCGTGCTTGAAAAGGCAGCAGCTGAATTGGTGTGTTACGGTGATTCCGGCATGTCAGTAATGGAGATGAGCCATCGATCTCCTGCCTACGAGGAAATCATCGAGGCTGCCGAAAAGGGTCTCCGTGCTCTGATGAACATACCCGATAACTATAAGGTGCTCTTTATGCAGGGCGGTGCTTCCACCCAGTTCGCATGTGTGCCCCTGAACCTCATGAAGACCGGTAAGGCGGACTATATCCTCTCCGGTCAGTTCTCCACTAAGGCTTATAAGGAAGCCCTGAAGTACGGCGACGCCGTGGCTGTGGCATCCTCCAAGGACGATAATTTCAGCCGCATTCCCGTAACTACCCGTGAAACGTTCCGCCCCGACGCGGACTACGTTCACGTCTGCTTCAACAACACTATCTACGGAACAAAGTATAATTATATTCCCGATACCGGCGATATCCCGCTGGTTGCCGATATGTCCTCCTGCATCATCTCCGAGCCCGTTGACGTATCGAAGTTCGGCGTTATCTACGCAGGCGCGCAGAAGAACATGGCTCCCGCAGGCGTCACCGTGGTCATCGTCCGTGAGGACCTTCTCGGATATGCTGACCCCAAGACCCCCGCTATGCTCGACTGGAAGCTCATGGCGGATAACGGCTCTATGTATAACACTCCTCCCTGCTATTCCATCTATATCGCAAAGCTTGTTTACGAGTGGATCGAGTCCATCGGCGGCCTTGAGAAGATGAAAGAGATGAACGAGAAGAAAGCGAAGCTCCTTTACGATTATCTCGACAGCCAGGATTACTATATCGCACCCGTTGTTCCCGAATGCCGTTCCATGATGAACGTTACCTTTGTCACCGGCGATGCCGATCTCGATAAGAAGTTCGCGTCCGAGGCTGCGGCAAACGGTCTGAAGAATCTTAAGGGCCACCGTTCCGTGGGCGGTATGAGAGCTTCCATCTACAACGCAATGCCCTACGAAGGCGTTGAGGCTCTCGTTGAGTTTATGAAGAAATTTGCAAAGGATAATCCTAAAAAATGAAAATAAAACTGCTTAATAAAATCGCCGCCTGCGGCACCGATGAATTCGGCGCAGGATATGAGGTCGGCGAAAACGTTGTCGGCGAAAATGCCATTATGGTAAGAAGCGCCGCCATGCACGATATGGAATTCGGCAAAGAGCTCGAGGCAATAGCCAGAGCCGGCGCGGGCGTAAATAATATTCCCCTTGATAAGTGCGCAGAGCAGGGCATCGTGGTATTCAATACCCCCGGCGCCAACGCCAACGGCGTAAAAGAGCTGGCAGTTGCCTCTCTGCTTCTCGCTTCCCGTGATATCGTGGACGGTATACAGTGGGCGAACACCCTCACCGAGGATGTCGCGAAGTCTGTTGAGAAGGGCAAGAGCAAGTTCGCGGGCTGTGAGATAAAGGGCAAAACCCTCGGCGTTATCGGTCTTGGTGCTATCGGCGGTCTTGTGGCGAACGTTGCAAGAGAGCTGGGCATGAAGGTCATCGGCTGTGATCCCTATATGACAGTCAATGCGGCATGGAAACTGAGCCGCGGAGTTAAGGGTGCAGAGAACTACGAGGAAATATATAAGACTGCAGATTATATCACCCTGCACGTTCCCGCAACGCCCCAGACCAAGAACATGATCAATGCCGACACTCTCGCAATGATGAAGGACGGCGTAAGGATAATCAACCTCTCCCGCGCGGATCTGGTCGATGCAGATGCCATGAAAGCGGCGATCGAAAGCGGCAAGGTCGCGAAGTACGTCACCGATTTCCCCACCGAGGCAACGGTAAATCAGCCCGGCATCATCACGATCCCCCATCTGGGTGCTTCCACCGAGGAGTCCGAGGACAACTGTGCTGTTATGGCGGCACACGAGCTCATCGACTATCTGGAAGACGGTAATATCGTGAACAGCGTAAACTATCCCGCAGTGTCAATGCCCAGAAGCGGTGAGGCGAGACTTGTGGTGCTTCATAAGAATCAGCCCGAGATGCTGACGAAGATCACTTCCGTTATTTCCGTCGACGGGATCAACATTGAGAACATGGCGAGCCGCTCCAAGGGCGACTATGCGTGTGCGCTTCTCGACTGTGCCTGCAAGGTAACGGACTCGCAGGTCGCGGATATCGCCTCTATCGACGGCGTTATCAGAGTGCTTGTAAAATAAAACAGAGAAGACAGAAAACGGGGCGCAAAACGCCCCGTTTCTTGTATGCTTTAAATTATAGTTTGTCGAGCAGTTCTCTTCGCAAAAGTTTTTGCCGGCTTTTTTCAAAAAGCCGCAGGGCGCGGGGCGGCGCCCCGCATATCGGCGTATTTTTT
>JAZLKW010000054.1:0-15140 GCA_045597805.1 Candidatus Avispirillum sp.
ATTCCGGCTTTTGCCACCTTCCCACGCACCACATATAGGTAAGCAAAATCCAAGAAATATTGTGGTGCGCCAGCAAAGGCAGAGCCTTTGCCTAAGTTCGCTGTAAATCGTAAGGGAAGGCAAAATGGCGGCTTCGCCGCCAACCACACCATTGGCGAACTGCTCGCTAAACTACAATTTGTTATCAAATCAATTCCGCCAGCTCAAGTATGAGCTTTTCGGTCTCTTCCCATCCCAGACACGGGTCGGTGATGGACTTTCCGTAAACGCCGCCGCCTATCGCCTGCGAACCGCCTTCGATGTACGACTCTATCATGAAGCCCCGGACGATGGAGTCGATCTCTCTGCTGTGGCGGCAGGAGTGGAGCACCTCGCGGCAGATGCGGGGCTGCTCCGAGTATTTCTTGTTGGAATTGGCGTGGTTGGTGTCGATTATCAGCGCCATGTTGTCAAATCCACGCTCTGAATACGCCTCAAATAATTGAATGAGATCGTCGAAATGGTAGTTGGGCTGCGCCTCGCCGTGGCGGTTCACAAATCCGCGCAGTATGGCGTGGGCGAGAGGATTTCCGGAGGTGGATACCTCCCAGCCTCTGTAAATGAAGGTGTGAGGGTGAAGCGCCGCGTAGATAGAATTGAGCATGACGGAAATATCGCCGGAGGTGGGATTTTTCATGCCCACGGGCACGTCGATGCCGCTTGATACGAGACGGTGCTCCTGGTCCTCAACACTTCTGGCACCGATCGCCTCGTAGGATACCAGATCTGAAATGTAGCGGAAATTCTCGGGATAGAGCATTTCGTCCGCCGTGGAGAGCCCCGTCTCCGACAGCACGGAGAGGTGGAGCCGCCGCGTCGCGACAATGCCCTCAAGCATATCGTAAGCTTTTTCCGGGTCGGGCTGATGCACCATGCCCTTGTATCCGGAGCCGGAGGTGCGGGGCTTATTGGTGTATACCCTCGGCACCAGTATGAGCTTGTCCGAAACCTTTTCCTGCAGGTTCGCCAGCCGCGTGCAGTAGTCAAGCACGGCGTCCTCGCGGTCGGCGGAGCAGGGACCTACGACGAGAAGCTTCTTTGAACTTTTTCCCAGTATTACGTCGGAGATATCACGGTCACGCGCCTCTTTTACGGCGGCGCACTCCGCGGAGAGCGGATACTGCTCCTTGATTTCCATGGGTATGGGCAGTTTTCTCTTGAATACCATGTTTTTCATAACAAATTTCCCCATTATGTTCTTATATCCCATTTTATCACGTTTCCCGCCGATTTACAATATGATTATTGATAATAAAGTTTAGTAAAGCCATTGATTTCACGAGGAAAATAATGTATAATAATTATGTATTATGTTTGAAACGGAGATGAAAAAATGGTTGATTCTGTAATCGAATTTCTGAAAAGCGCCGATCCCGAGATAGGACAGGCAGTTGAAGCTGAATTTAAGAGAGAAAAAAGAGGCCTCGAGCTCATCGCCAGTGAGAACGTGGTGTCCGAGGCTGTCATGATGGCCATGGGTACCCCTCTTACCAATAAATACGCCGAGGGATATCCCGCTCACAGATATTACGGCGGCTGCGAGTGCGTGGACGTGGTCGAACAGATCGCAATTGACCGTGCCTGCAAGCTTTTCGGCGCGGACCATGCCAATGTACAGCCCCATTCCGGCGCGCAGGCGAACACGGCGGTGTATCTGGCGCTCCTTGAGCACGGTGATACCGTAATGGGCATGAACCTCGCCCACGGCGGACACCTCACCCACGGAAGCCCCGTAAACTTCTCCGGCATGAACTATAATTTCGTGCCCTACGGAGTGGACGAAAACGGCTTTATCGACTACGACGAAATGGAGCGCCTGGCAAAGGAAAATCGCCCGAAGCTCATCGTGGCAGGCGCCTCCGCGTATCCCAGAATAATTGATTTCGAGAGAATTTCGGCAATTGCAAAAAGTGTAGGCGCCATGCTCATGGTCGATATGGCACACATCGCGGGTCTCGTTGCCGCAGGTCTCCATCCCTCCCCGGTGCCCTATGCCGACGTGGTGACAACCACCACCCATAAGACCCTGAGAGGACCCCGCGGCGGCCTCATCCTCTGCCGTGAGGAGTATAAGAAAGCGATCAATAAGGCGATCTTCCCCGGTATGCAGGGCGGCCCTCTGGAGCACATCATTGCCGCAAAGGCTGTCTGCTTCGGCGAAGCGCTGAAGCCCGAATTCAAGACCTATCAGCAGAACATCGTGAAAAACGCGAAGGCACTCGCCGACGGATTGCTTGCCGAGGGCTTCGACCTCGTTTCCGGCGGTACTGACAACCATCTTATGCTTGTGGACCTCCGCTCCAAGAGCATCACCGGAAAAGAGCTTGAGGAAAGACTCGATAAGGTCTATATCACCGTAAACAAGAACGCCATCCCCGGCGATCCCGAAAAGCCCTCTGTCACCAGCGGCATCCGTGTGGGCACTCCCGCCGTTACCACCAGAGGCCTTGACGAAAACGACATGAAGACTCTGGCTCACCTCATTTCCCTCACAGCTGCCGACTTCGAGGGCTCCGCGGACTATATCCGCGCAGAGGTCACGAAGATCTGCGAAAAATATCCCCTCTATAACTGATCGGAGATAATATGAAAAAATCAGTAAGAATCACGGCGGCGATCCTTGCCGTTCTGACAGTTCTTTCTCTTTCCGCGGGCTGCGCGAAAAAGGACCCCGAGATCCCCTCCGGCATGAAGAAGGCCTCCGGAGAAGCGGCGGACTATATCATGTATGTCCCCGAGGACTGGCGCGTTGACAGCTCCTCTCTCTATACAGCGGCGTATTATTCCTCCGGCGACGCTACCAGCATTTCCGCCACCGCCTACGGCATGAACTACGGCGATGAGAACGTTGACGATTGGTTCAAGGGCTTTATGGAAGAATTCGGCGGTGTATATACCGACGTCGCGGAACCCACCGAAGAGGATGCGAAGCTGGGCGGTGCCGACGGCAAGAAGTATACCTTTTCCGGCACGCTAAACGGTCAGGTCTACGACTATATCGTAGTAGCCGCCATCCGTCAGAATTATATCTACTATATCACCTATACCTCCACTCCGGAGTATTACGAGAGCCATCTGGACGCTCTCGATAAGGTGGTCACCAATTTCGCATTCAAATAATATGATCTATTTCGACAACAGCGCAACTACAAAACCCTCAGATGCCTCTCTCATAAAAATGAGAGAGGCTCTCTGTACATCCTTCGGCAATCCCGGTTCCGTCCACACGGCGGGTATGGAGGCAAGGCGGCTTCTTGACGAAGCGAGAAAGAACGTGGGAGAGACCCTCGGTATCCGCCGCGCGGCGGACGGCGAGATAATATTCACCTCCGGCGGCAGTGAAGCGAACAACCTGGCCATCTTCGGCTCCGTCCGCGCAAAGGAAAGGCACGGCGGAAAAGTTTTCATCACCGACGGCGAGCACGCCTCCGTGGAAAATGCCGTAAAAGAGCTTGAAAAAGAGGGCTTTCAGGTCCTCCGCATACCCACCGCGGGCGGCAAGCTCGACCTTGATTTTATAGAGAAGAACGCCGATAATACGGTCATTCTCGCCGCCATGATGCTGGTCAATAATGAGACCGGTGCGCTCTACGATATAAAGGCGGCATCCCATATCATACGCGAAAAGTCCCCCAAAGCCTTTATCCATTGTGACGCGGTGCAGGGGTATCTGAAAGTAAAATTCACCCCCAAAAGCCTCGGCGTCGATTCCGTGGCGGTCAGCGCCCATAAGATCCATTCCCCCAAGGGTGCGGGAGCGCTGTACGTCACCGCCGACGTCATAAAGGCGAAAAGGCTCGTGCCCCATATAGTGGGCGGCGGGCAGGAAATGGGATTCCGCAGCGGAACGGAGAACGTGCCCGCCATCGCCGCCTTCGGAGCGGCTGCAAAGGAAGGACTTTTGGCACTTGCAGAAAACCACGCCGCGGTCGGAGAGCTGAAAGCATATTTTGAAGAAAAGACCGCATCTCTTGCAAGGATAAACGAGCCCGCCGCAAGGATCCCCAATATAATCAATATCACCGTCCCCGGCGTCAGAAGCGAAACGCTTCTTAATTTCATGTCGCAGAACGGTATATGTATAAGTGCCGGCTCCGCCTGCTCCGCAAGAAGCCACGGTGTCAGCCGCGCCCTCACCGCGTTCGGACTGCCCGAAAATGAAGCGGATTCCTCGGTCAGGGTGAGCCTCTCGTATCTCAATACGAAAGAGGAGATCGATACCTTTGCATCTGCCCTCACCACCGCAGTATCCACCCTCGCGAAAAAGAAATAGAAAAACCGGGGCTTGCACCCCGGTTTTGTGTTGTTTAAATTAGTGTTTCAAGTGCCAAGTCGCAAGTCGCAAGTCGCAAGTGCAAAGAGGCGGCGAAGCCGCCGCACACCGCAGGAGCGGAACGCTCCAAAGGTGTCATTGCGAGCCAGTGCGCACACTGGCGTGGCAATCTCTATGAACGGTTTAGTCCATCTAATATAGGTGCCATCAGAGCATTAGCAGAGATTGCGACGGTCGGGCGATGCCCTCCCTCGCAATGATACGTTCGGGACGTTCCGTCCCTCCGTGTTGCGGGCGACCGATGGTCGCCCCTACGGATTTGCTTGCCTCTACAAACTACAATTAGCCTTCAAGCTTCATCACAAATATTTCTTTAACACCGCCAGATATTCTTCATTTTCAAGCAGCTCTGCTTTTCTGCCATACTTGTAATTCAGGATAACGTTGACGGTCCATTCAAAATAGGTCTCGCCCTCCTCGGGTATGTTTTCAAAGACAGCATCGTAAAGCGGAGTATGCGGTTTCATTATTTCCGACAGTTTTTTCGTCAGCGAAAGCCGTCTGTCCGTCACCCGGACGATCTGGGCGACCGTTCCGCCTCTGAAGCACAGGTCATTCGCCATGCGTCCCATAAAGGATTCCGCTTCCACAAGGAAGAATTCTTCTTTTGTACTGTCGTACAGCGCATCCAGCCCGTTTGCGTAATTTAATGCCATTTCTGCCTTTTCGTCAAGGGACAGAGACTTATCAAAGAAAAGCTTTTTGCCCAGCTTGTCAGCCGCAAATCCTGATAATTCGAAGAGATTTTTCCGTACACAGTAGTAAAATTCATCCGTGTCTTTACTGAAAAGCTGTTCTTCTTTTTGCTCTCCGGAGCAATACCAGTTGGGGAAATACTCCCTGTATATTCTGACGGCTTCCTCTGTTTTTCCCTCCGCACGCAGAAGCTTCGCACGGATATCCCACGCACCGAGACGGTAGTCAATATCGGTGCATCCGGCAAGAAGCTTATCGCTGATATTCAGCAATTCGTTTCGGTTTTTCATTAATATTTCCGGGTCATTGTCCGCACTTCCACCGGCAATCTCATACATATAGTGGAACATTATCGCATAATCGTTCGGAAATTCTCTGTAACCGTTTTCAATGATTTCATGAGCTTTTTCCCAGTCTCTGCAATAGCTGTACTCACGTATGATTTCGTCAATTCTTGCTTTGATTATGTTTTCGTCATATTCCATCAGCTCGTCAAGAGTGATGCCGAAATAATAAGCAAGAGGTGTCAGTAATGTAATGTCGGGATATGTTTCACCTCTTTCCCATTTGCTGACCGCAGTACAGCTCACATTCATGGCGCACGCAAGGTCTTCCTGCGTGATGCCTTTTTTCTGTCTTAACCGTTTGATATTTGCTCCGATCGTGATCTTCATAAAACCGGCTCCTTTTTTGATATTGTGGGCTGACGTCTTATCCCAATACCATTATATCAAACCGTGAAAAGATGTAAAGATAACGTCAGGCAACAATATCTTAACCGCAGGTTAATTTTTTGAAGCGATGGTTCAAGGAGACCGCAGGGTCGGCCGCGCCGCCGCACACCGAGGGGCGCAGCCCCGAGTGTGTCATTGCAGTCCGTTCGCACGCAACCGTATCCGGTTACGGCGACCGGGGTGGCAATCTCTACAAACGATTTGATGGTACCCCCCATCACTGTCAGCGAGACGAGCACCTCAGTAAGCCCTTCCTTTATTAAGGGAGGGCTATCCTGCGGCCGCGCCGCCCTCTTAAAACTTAACTCTTAAAACTTAAAACTGGAAAAACCGCCTTTCGGCGGTTTTTTCTTATTTCAGCATCCACTCAATCGCCTGCGGGATGTACTCATCCCAGAAATCCCAGCAGTGGTCGCCGGGAGCTTCCTTGTAGGTGAAATCGAAACCGCTGTCGGTGAGCGTTTTGCGGAATCTCTGATTCTCCTCGTAGAGAAAATCGCTCAGTCCGATGGCGATAAATACTCTGGGCTTTTCCGCTTCATCTTTCAGCCCCTCGGCAAGAGCGAACAGATCGTCCTCCGCGGGAACGTTGAAATCCTCGCCGAAAACGGGGATCATCACGTCCTCAAACCTTTTTATCTTAACGTCACAGCAGGGGGAAAGTCCCGCAACCGCCGCGTACTGACCGCGTGCGCGCAGAGCCGCTTTCAGCGAGCCGTAGCCGCCCATGGAGTTTCCGGAAATAAAGTTGTCCTCGCGCTTGTCGGAAAGATCGAAAAATTCCTTCATTCTCACGGGAAGCTCACCCGTTAAGTAGGTGTAGTATTTTTCACCGTATTTCATGTCGGTGTAGAAGCTGCGGTCTCCGTCGGGCATGATGACGGCGATGCCGTATCTGTCGGCATATCTCTCGATGGAGGTGCGCCGTGACCAGATGGTGTCGTTGTCGCCCAGCCCGTGCAGAAGATAAAGATTTTTGCAGGGCTCTTTCTTTCTGTCCCGCTCGGGGAGCACTACGGTGACGTGGGTGTTGTGGCCCAGCGTCCAGCTTGAAAGAGAAATATCAAATTTTGCCGCCATTATTTATTGAGCCTCCATTTCGTCCACATGATGCTGGTGTACCAGTCACCGGGTGCGCACTGATAATAAACCGTAAGTATGGAGCCGTCGGAAAGCTCCACGGACGCGGGATACCCCATGTCCGTCTGTCTGTCGATCCTGTCGTCTATGCAGTAATCCTCCGTCCACGTTTCGCCGTTGTCGTAGCTGACGGCGGCACGTTCTGCGCGCTTTCCGTCCGTACGGCAGGCGTAGGAGCAGATGATGGCGCCGGAGGAGTGGCGCAGAAGATGGGGCGGAAGTCCGTCCACCTCCATGCATTTCGGCATGGACCAGGTCTTTCCTTTGTCGTCGGAGAAGGTGAAATAAACGGTATTGTAGGGGTAAACGTCTCTCTCATGCACGCGGATGGTGCCGAGAAGTCTGCCGTCGTCAAGCTCTATCACGTGGGGCTCGTGCATCTTTTTAACGGATATGTCATCCGGCACGGGAACGGTACCGGTGTATTCCCACGTGTGTCCCGCGTCGCGGCTTGTATAAAGCACGATATTTGCGGGGGCAACGTAATCCTCATTCATTTCCTTGCCCATGTAAACAAGGCTTCCGTCTCGGCAAAGGGAGGGGCCGTGAGGCGCGGTGAGGGGAACGCGGATGGGAGCGCTCCAGGTCATTCCGTAGTCGTCGGAGGTGCGGACGAAAGCGCCGTGTCCCGCCTTTCTCACGTCCTCGGGAAGCGTCTTCCACATTTCGCCATATCCCTTGGAGATGGCCTTTTCGGGAACGCCGAACCAGTCGTAGGACTGTATGGGCTCGCAGAAATCGGGGTAGCACAGCGAGAACCAGGTCAGCACCATTTTGCCGCCTCCGAGGGAGATGATGCCCGCGTCTCTGTCGTCGAAATAGGTGTCGTTGACCACCATGGAGGGGGTCCAGCTTTTTCCCTCATCGAAGCTCATCCACATGCATGTCTTTCCCGTGGGGTCCACGTGGGACATTCTCATGGATGATGCTACTGCGTAGAGAACGCCTCTCTCATCTCGGCAGACGGAGGGCCAGCCGTTGTACTTGAAAATGGTGTTCACCTCATAGCGGTGGACGATGCCGTGTTCTTTCTCGGGTGTTATGAATTCCATAAAATACCTCCGGGTATTAATCTTCGTTTTTGAAAGCCTCTTCCTCTTCGTAAAGCTCCATCAGCCGCTCCTCCGCGGCGACACGCTTTTCCTCCAGCTCCGCCGCCCGCACGTAATCGGTGGCGGCATCGCCGAAGAGCTCGTCGTTTATTTTTTCAAGCTCCGTTTCAAGGGAGGCTATCTCTTCTTTTATTTTTCTCTGTCTGTTCTGCTCGCGGCGGCGGGATGCGTCCTCCGCCTTTTTCGCGAGATACTGCTCCTTTGAGGAGGAGACCTTTTCTTTCGAGCCTTCGGCTTTTCGCTCGTCCTCCATGTGGGCGGCGTATTCCTCGTATCCGCCCTTCCAGTCGCGGACGGGGCCGGAAAGATCGAGCACTCTCGTGGCGAGCTTTTTCATGAAATATCTGTCGTGGCTCACGGCGATGATGGTGCCGTCGTATCCCGAGAGAGCCTCCTCCAGAGCCTCTCTCGAGGGTATGTCAAGATGGTTGGTGGGCTCGTCGAGGATGAGAAGATTCATTTTCGAGAGTATTAGCTTTGCAAGCGTCAATCTTGCGCGCTCGCCGCCGGAAAGCACCCTGACTTTTTTCTCTATGTCGTCCCCGCGGAACAAGAATGCCGCGAGAGTGGACCTCAGCTGTGTCTGCGTTATGGCGGGGTATGCGTCCCACAGCTCGTCCAGCACGGTCTTTTCGTCGTCGAGGTTCTGGTTTTCCTGGTCGTAGTAGCCGATGTTTACGTTGTAGCCGTAGGTGTATTTTCCCTCCCTCGGGAGATACTTCCCCAGGAGGACCTTAAGGAGCGTCGATTTTCCGCAGCCGTTTGCGCCGGCGACGAAAAGATGCTCCCGCTTTTTCACCTCAAACGAAAGCCCCGAGAAGAGGGTTTTCGGACCGAAGCCCATGGCGAGATTCTTGACCGAGAGAACATCGTTCCCGGACTCCATTCCCTCGTCAAAGGAGAAGCGGATGGATCTCGGCGCGTCCTCGGGACGCTCCACCTTTTCCATTCGGGCTATCGCCTTTTCACGGCTCTCCGCCGCTATGATGTTCTTCTCTCTGTTCCAGCGCTTCTGCTGTTCTATAAACGCCTCAAGCCGCGCTATCTCCTTTTGCTGGAGCATATATTTCTTCTCCTCGGCTTTGCGGCGGTCGTTTTTCTGCTTTACGTATTCCGTGTAGGAGCACTTGTAGAGCGTCGCCTTATGATGCTCCACGTCAAGGGTCTTGTTGGTTATTTTATCGAGGAAATATCTGTCGTGGCTCACCACGATAAGAGTCTTTTTGTAGGAGGCGAGCACGTCCTCAAGCCACATCATGGTCTCCATGTCAAGGTGGTTGGTGGGCTCGTCGAGGATAAGTATGTCGGGCTCCCGGAAAAGAAGTCTCGCAAGAGACAGTCTGGTTTTCTGCCCCCCCGAAAGGGAAGCGACCGTCTGTGTATGTGTGCTCTCGGGGAAACCCAGACGGGTGAGGATGCTTCGGCACCGGGACTTGTAGTGGAGCCCTCCGCCGTTTATATACCGGGTGTTTATCCTGTCGTATTCCGCGGAAAGGCGTGTCGTGTCCGCACCCTCCCGCTTCATTTCGGCTTCAATTTCAAAGAGCCGTTTCTCGTCACTTACCAATAGCGGAAAAGTGCCGTACATACGGCTGAGAACGGTCTCTCCTTCGATGAGATCGTCGTCGAAGGCCTCATTCTGGTGCAGTATGCCGACACACTTATCTTTGGCAATATATATTTCACCCGCGTCCGGGGAGATGTCTCCCACAATGAGGCGGAGCAGGGTGGTCTTGCCGCTGCCGTTTACGCCGACCACGCCCAGCCTGTCTCCGTCCTCAATGGAAAAGGTGATGTCACATAGTATTTCTTTGATGCCTATCCCAAAGGAAAGGCCGCTGACGGAAAGGGAGATCATTCTTCTGCTTTTTCCTCGGGCTCTTTTACTTCCTCGACCCTTTTCGCGGGCAGAGCACTGCGCGGTACGGTCTCCTGCGACGCGGCGGCGAAGAGCCTGCCTAAGGCGTATACTGTGCCGGCGATGCAGAGCACGGAGGTCTTAAGGGAAACGGGAAAAGGACAGCTCACGGCGTAAAGGATAAGTCCGCCGATGCCCAGTGTGCCGCCGAAGACTGCCGCACAGCAAAGGATGAACTGGTAGCGGGGGAAGATCGTTCCGCGTCCCAGAGACAGTCCCGCTTCGGCGGTAAACATCAGCATGAATGAGATGAACGTGATCTGGAAAATGACCTTCACGGGGCTGTTCACGGCGACCGTACGGTCAAAATAATCGACCAGCACGAGAGACGCGAAATACAGAGGGGGGAAGAAGCCGAGAAAGCACTGTAATACCCGGGGCTCACGGCCTGCGCCTGAATCGCCTGCGGAAAGGAGCAGCCACGCCGCACAGGGGATGGCAAGCACCCAGGAGATATATGTGACGATAATGTATTCGTCGGCAGCAGTGGCTGTCACGTAAAGGAGATCCGTTACGGTGAAATACAGCACAGCCGCCCCGCAAAGAACGGAAAAGGCGGGAGTGCAGATGGAAGATGGAAGAGCCCTCACGGCAGAGGCATTGGGCTTGCTTTCTAACCATATAAGAATGCCTGCTATGATACCGAGTGCGAGAACGCCGTACAGCGCGGTGACGATGCCGGAGCCGGGATTGAAATAACCGAGCCCTGCGTCAAAATGGTTTTTACCGCAAAGGTACAAAAGCGCCGCTCCCGCCGAAGCAAGGAGAAGGCAGAGTACGGCGATAAACGTGGTAAACTTGCTTTTCTGCTTCATTTATAAAGCCTTTCTGAAAAGAGATCAGTCTTTGGGTGCCGCGCCTTTGATAAGCGCGTACGCGAGGAAATTGAATGCGATACCTGCGGCACCGCCGACAGCGGCAACGGCATTATCGCTGATGCTGGATAATACGGGACCCGCACCGATGATGGCGAAGAAAATTCCGAAGCCGAGGAAGACCTTCGCGACTTTTCCGTTATACACATTGACCGTGCCTGTGACAAAGCCTTCGGACAGGGCGTGGGTGTATTTGTCGATCGGCCTTATGTAGCCGAGGTTGATGATGAGGATCGCTACTGCGACGAGGAGCAGGAGAACTGCTACACCGACGGCGATACCCAGGAGAAACATTCTGCCGGATTCGGGAACGTCGAGGCCGGGACTGAATTCCGTGACTGCGTCCTGTATTTCTTCAACTGCGTCCGGAGAGACGTCAGCGATATATTTCAGGAAAGTATCGGCGAGATATTCCGCGTTGTCGAGAGCGGTGAGAGCGAATCCTGCGATGACGGCACATACGCCGAGGATGCCCATGACCACCCAGTTCACCACATACATGATGCGGGTGGTGACGGCGGCGAATTTATAACCGCCCTGCTTCAAGGGTGCCTCTGAGGATTTCGCGTTGGCGTAAATAATCCAGCCGGCTATGGTGCCGAGGATGGCATAAAGGTTTATCTCCCCCTGTGCGAGACTGCATACCGCCACAGCGGACACGAGAATGCACATAACGAGGAACAGCGTGGATGAAAAAGTCTTTTTCAGAACGTCGAATCCGGTGAAAACGGGACCGGAGGATCTGACACCGGCGTTCATTTCATAGGTGCCGGAAACGGTTCCCGTTTCGGGCGCTTTTGCTGCCTGAGGAGCGCCGCATTCGGAACAGAAGGCGGTGCCTTCGGGGAGCTCTTTTCCACAATTGGGACAGTACATATCTATACCTCTTTTCAATAATATTTCAACATTTAATATTTTACATCCTGCCGCCGCGTTTGTCAACACGTTTGACACTTTGCGGGGAGGGGTGTTTTTTCTTTTTCTTAACGGAGAAGCCGAATTTTCCGAGACTTTTTCCGAGGGCGAAATATTCTCCGTGGGCAAAGGCGGCAAGTCCTGCACGCTCAATGCACAGCTTCCCGTCCCCGTCGATGAGTACCTCGTCCACGTCTACGGCGACGATGTCTGCGAGAAACATATTGTGAGTCCCCAGCTCTATCTCGTCAAATACCCTGCATTCCAGCGCCATGGGACACTCGGAAATAAGCGGGACGGATACCTCCGACGCATCCTCCGGGGTCAGGTGCATCCTCTCCCATTTATTTGCCTTCCTGCCCGTGTGGATGCCGCACCAGTCCGCGGCACGGATAAGGGAGGCGGGGGTCAGATTTATGACGAACTCCCCGGTCTCTTTTATGAAATCGTAGGAGTAGCGCGAGGGGCGCACCGATATATAGGTCTTCGGCGGCTGAGTGTTTATGAGCCCCGTCCACGCAACGGTGAAAATGTTTGATTTCTCTTCGCTGCCCACGGTCACCATAACAGGAGGGACCGGTGCCAGAAGAGCCGCGCCTTTCCATTTTGTTTTTGCCATATCCGACCTCAGAGTGAAAATTATCATGCGGCGCTCGCCGCCGCGTATATCTCACGGCGATTATACCATATAAGGACGGATTTTTCAAGCCGGTGAGGAAAATTATAACGTCCCGCTATTATTGACATACCGCGAAAAAAAGAGTATACTGTTCCCGTATTAAACAGCCGGGAGACAAAATATGAAAAGGACCGTCATTAAAATACTATCGCTGGCTATATGCGCGACCCTGCTCCTTTCCGCCGCAGGTACTTTTGGCGCGGGCGCTGCGTACGCCGCGGAGGGCAGCTGCGGCGAAAATCTGTCGTGGAGACTTGACAGCGGCGCAAAAACGCTGACCATTACCGGAACAGGTGATATGTTCGACTACGAGGGCTATGAAGAGCATTACATAGGCGGAAACACCAGTCCCTGGTTCGGGTATGAAAATCTATACGACACAGTCATAATAGAGGACGGCGTGACGGGGATCGGAAGCTATGCCTTCTACTGGAGCGCCGCCAAGACGGTCATTATCGGCAACGACGTCTCCCGTATCGGTGAGGCCGCATTCGTCGAATGTGAAATGACCTCGCTGACTCTCGGAAGCTCACTTAAGATAATAACGAACGGCGCGTTCGCTTACTGCAGAAATCTTAAATCCCTCGAGATACCCGATTCCGTCAAGGAAATAGACGATATGGTCTTCAGCTGCTGCAAGCGGCTTAAAAGCGTGGCAGTCGGCTCCTCCGTCAGACGGATAGGCATGGGCGCCTTCTTCGAGTGCCCGGCACTTGAAGAGGTCACGCTGCCCGCCTCTCTCCTGAAGGTAGAGGACGGTGCCTTCGACCTGTGCCCGCGTCTTTGCCGTGTAAATTACAACGGATGCGAGTCCAGATGGAACAGGATAACGGTGGAAGAAAACAATGAAAGTCTCACCGGCGCGGAGATATTATTCAACGACAGAGTGTGCGACCACGTGAGAGAGCTCAGTATCGTTCCCGCTGACTGTACGGAAAACGGCGTGAAAGTATATACCTGCGTCATATGCGGCGACGTCCTGCAGGTGCAGGGAGACTCTGCCGGGCACATTTATGACGGTGAAAAATGCCTGCGCTGCGGAGCGATCGCACCCGCTCACGAATTTCTCAGCGGCACCTGCGGGGAGGGTGTGCTGTGGACTCTTGACAAAACGGACGGAACACTCCTCGTACACGGTTCCGGCGCCATGGACGATTATGAAATGGGTGGCAAAAAAACGGTAAACACCCCGTGGTATCCCTATTACGGAACAGTAAAAAAAGTCGTCGTTTCGGACGGCGTGGAATATATAGGCACCAATTCATTCGCTTTCTGCCCTGCGGAAACGGTGATAATGGCGGACAGCGTGAAAATCATCGGAAGCTCTGCTTTCGTGGCCTGCGAAATGAGGTCTCTCACCCTGGGCGCGTCTCTTGAAATGATAGATATGGGGGCATTCAGCGGCTGCGAGTATCTGGAGGAGGTCGTGATCCCCGATAAAGCAGATGTGGCGGACGGCTTCATTTTCAGCGAGTGCACGTCACTTGCTTACGTCAGCATGGGAGAAAGCCTCTCTTACGTGGGAGACGGTCTGTTCTATGACTGCGAAAATCTGAGGACGGTAAAGCTGAGCGCGTCTGTTACATCAATATATGAGGCGGCGTTCTCAGGATGCTCGGCTCTCTCGGATATAATATACGCTTCCACTCCGGAAAATTTCGGAGAAATTGTGACCGAGGACGAAAATGAAGCGCTGAGCGGAGCCCTGATAACCTTTCTGGGAGAGGGCTGTGCCCACCAATGGGAAAAATCCTTTGTCGCGGCTGACTGCCTGCGGCACGGCTATGACGTATCGGTCTGCACACTTTGCGGCAAAACGGAAAAGATATATATCCCCGCTCTCGGACATACCGCGGCGGAGGTAATAATAACGAAACCCACCTGTACCGCACGCGGCACCGCACGCTCCGAATGCTCTGTGTGCGGAGAGCCACTCGGTGAGTATTTGCTTAATCCGGCGGGACATGACTATAAGGACAGCGTATGCTTCGTCTGCGGGTATAAGCTCATAGGAGACATAAACCGCGACGGCAAACTGAACACCATAGATTCCGCCCTGCTCAGACGGATAATACTCGGAATAATCGAAGTCGAGGACGGAAGAGACATTTTCGACGATCTGAACGGCGACGGCAAGTATAATCTGGTAGACAGCGCACTCCTGCGCCGGAAGATCCTCGGAATTACAGATTGAAAAAAGGAAAAAGCACATCGCAAAGCGATGTCCTTTTTCTACCCACCGGACTGTTTTTGCCCGTCGTGAACCGATACGTCGGCAAAGGCACTTGTGCCTTTGAGGGTGCTTCGCAAGCACACCTTATTTACAGTCGTATTTAGGCGAAGTACTGCTTTCGATTCCCTCCGAATCACCAAAAAAAGCACTGCGAAAGCAGTGCTTTTTATAATGTAAAAAGGCACCTGCGGTGCCTTTTGTGACCCCTCTGAGGGTGGAGTACACGCCGGAACTGGTTCCGGCTCCTCTCGCTCCTGTCTCCGGTGCAGACCGGAGTGTAGCGCAGACCAACGGGCTAAAAACGCTCCACCGGAGCGTTTTTGTCGCCGCTACGCGATGCGACCGCCCTTTCGATTCCCTCCGAATCACCAAAAAAAGCACTGCGAAAGCAGTGCTTTTTATAATGTAAAAAGGCACCTGCGGTGCCTTTTGTGACCCCTCTGAGGGTGGAGTACACGCCGGAACT
>JAZLKW010000055.1:0-19379 GCA_045597805.1 Candidatus Avispirillum sp.
CGTTTTTATAGAGCTTTACGGAATATATGCGGCTCATGGGCTCTGCCATACGGAGATATCGTATTTTATCGCCTATCACGTATCTGTGACATGTCTTTTTTCCGTCAAGGTCGAACGAAATATGCTCACGCATTTTGACGATGCGCTCACGGTAGTTTTCTTCGCCGACAAATTCCACCTTACCGGATTCCTTCCAATTTTCAAGGTCCTCGGAATAATCAAAGGATTCGGGGACTATCTGCTCCGGCACCTCCTCGACCGCTTCATTGCCTTTGAACGAGACGAATTCGATACAGTCCGCATCCACGACCTCACCCAGATCTATTCTCAGGCATCCGCCATACCAACGGAGGCTCCAGCCCCAGAAGCTTCTCGACTGGCCGTCGAAGAAGGTATCGGGGTCGCCGTCAAACATTGCCGCGTTATCGCAGCCGCGCTTTACGTAGGTCTCCTGGTTGAAGAATTCGTTACGCGCTGCCTGCACCTCGGGGATCTCCGTTTTTCCGGAGCGCTTCAGGCATTGCAGTTCGAGAGAGTCGTTATCAATGGCAAAAACTGCGGTTTCGTATATCCTTTCTCCGTTTTCTGCGGGGTCCTCCGTGTCTTCAAGGGTACCGAGGAATACGGGGGCTTTTTCTTCACTGCGCGCGGTGACCTTGACGCTTTCATCATTGACCCTGCCTGAGATAAGTGCTATCTCCAGAGGATTTCCCTCCTCGTCCTCACGGATGACCTCGTATTTGGCACCGTTCAATACGGGGCCGCAGTTATCGGATATCTCAATGAGATACGCCCGGAAAGGAAGCATTTCGATCTCGACCGTGTCGCCGTAAGAATACTCGCCCACGGATAAGTCGAAGGGGTGGCGGAGGACAACCTTCACGCGGTCAACGGGTGAAAGTCCGATTTCCTCACCGAGCTTTATTTTTACTTTTTTCGTTTCCCACGAATCGTTGCCGGTACAGATAAATCGGTGGGTTTCGGAGCCTCTGGCTATGGCGCAGGCACCGTAGCTTTCCGGGAGGAGCGTACCGTCCACGAGGATATCTCTGTATCTTCTGTGGAGGTTATAGACACGGGCAAGCTTGGGAAGCTCGGAATCCTTTAAGAGCCACGGGTTTCCGTAGGTCTCGGGGGCGGTTATGAGGCACCTTCCGAAGCCCTGATATATGAGCTCGTCCTCGAAGAAATCGAGGCAGGAGGAAAGGCACACGCCGTGATCCTCCGCAAGGCGGGTGAGATTTCCGTTTTCGTCGAAGACGTGGCCGCGGCGGAACAGATACGCTCTGTTATGGGGCGCGGTGACGTGGTTTCTCGAAAAGACGTCCGTATAGGTCTCCTCGCCGTTCCAGAGGAAGGTGGTTATATACTTCTGTGCCTCATACATTTCCAGTCTGTGATTCAGGATGATGAGGTCCGGGCTATATTTGCGGCATTCCTCGAGCATTTCTGCAAATTTATGAGCTTTTTCCGGACGCAAAAAGCCGCACACCCCATCCATTTTAAACGCCGCAAAGTTATAGTCGCGGCACAGGTGCACGTAGAATTCAAATCTTTCTTTTTCCGTTTCGGGGTCGTCGCCGAAGCCGTCGGGCGAGCCCCACAGTCCCATACGGATACCGAGCTCTTTCGCTCTGTCCACCACCGGCTTATAGCCGTTGGGATACTGGGACTTGAATTTATCGGAGGAAAGGTCGCCGTAGCCGCCGGAGGCGCCGTCAAAGTTTCCGGCGTCCCACGCATAGATCTCTATCTGCATACCGTACTTCTTCTTCAGGTACCCGAAGAAGTCAAGGTTAACGAGGGTCTGCTTTTCGTTTGAGCCCTCGTTGGAGCTGTTCACCCACGAAAAATAATAGGGGATGGACGGCGTTTTATTATCGGCGCCCGTTATGGGATATTTCTTTTCCATTTTTGACCGGTCCTTTCTTTGCGATCGTGCCGCCCTTTCGAGCGGCATAACGATTCAGGTCAGAAGCATTCTGTCGTTATCGAGGTTTTTGCCGGAGGCTTCTCTGAATTTTGCGAGAAGATCGGGAACGGTGACGTTCTTTCTCTCCTCGCCGGAGACGTCGTAGATTATCCTGCCGTCCGCCATCATGACTGTCCTCGTGCCGAGCTCGAGGGCAGATTCCATATTATGGGTGATCATCAGGCAGGTGAGGCTTTCTTCCTTCACTATTTTCGTTGTGAGGCTAAGTACCTTTTCCGCGGTTCCCGGATCCAGCGCCGCCGTATGCTCATCGAGAAGCAGCAGTTTCGGCGGGTTGATGGTAGCCATCATGAGGGTGAGCGCCTGTCTCTGTCCTCCGGAAAGAAGCCCCACCGGGTGGGTCATTCTGTCCTCGAGTCCCATACCGAGCTGTGAAAGCTTCTCACGGAAGATTTTTTTATCTGCCTTGGATATGGCGGAGAGCCAGCCGCCGTGACCTGCGGCAAGAGCCAGGTTTTCCTCTATGCTCATGCCCGGCGCGGAGCCTCTCATGGGGTCCTGAAAAAGGCGGCCTATTTTCTTCGAGCGCTTATGAGAGGGCATAAAGGTGATGTCCTCACCGTCAAGGACTATGGAGCCCTCATCGGTCTGGAAATCGCCCGAAATAGCATTGAACATGGTGGACTTGCCGGCACCGTTGGCGCCGATGATAGTTATGAAATCTCCGGGCGCGACGTCGAGGGAAAGCTTACTCAGCGCAGTCTTTTCGTCGGGGGTTCCGGGGTTGAAGGTCACGGATACGTCTTTTATCTTAAGCATTTTCGCCCCTCCCCTCTTTCTTATAAGTGAGCCTGCGCTTCAGCTGCGGGTACTGCTTTCTGAGATAGGGTGTGGATATTGCCGCCACCACGATAAGCGAATAGACCAGTTTCAGAAGGTTCGTGTCTATCTTCAGCGCCAGAGCTATTGCATAGATCATACGGAAGATGACGGTGCCGAGGACCGCGCCCAGAGCGCGTACGGCGATGGAGCCTTCGCTTACGAACACGCCGCCTATAAGCAGGGATGCCAGTGCCATGGTGACCATACCCGTGCCCACGTTTATATCCGCGGACTTCGTGTACTGTATGAACAGGCAGCCGGACAGAGCCGTGAAGGAGCCGGAGATCATGAGGCCAACTATGGTCGTCATTACGGGGCTGACGGAGGATGATTTCACCATATCGGGATTATCGCCCGTTGCATGGATCGCAAGTCCGAGGCGCGTCCTCAGGAAGAACGACAAAAACGTGACTATAACGATGACGGCGATACCGCCTATAATGAGTGAGGCATACTCAGCAACGGGTGAGCTGCCCAAAGCATCGGTGAGGATACGGAACAGCGTCGCGGATTTGAACACGTTGATGGTGGACTTGCCCATAATGACGATATTTACGCTGAACAGCCCCGTATTTACGATTATACCCGCAAGAAGGCTGTTGATGCCCATTTTAGTCTGCAGGAATGCCACGACAAAGCCTGAGAGAGCGCCTGCGAGCATGGCGGCTACAATTGCAAGGTATGGGTGTCCCGCTGCCGCTACAACGCCTCCTACGGCAACGCCGAGGGTATAGCAGCCGTCCGTGGACAGATCGCAGACGTTGAGCATTGTATAGCTCAGGAACAGGGCGAGCACAACGAGGGAGTTTATAAGTCCCACTTCAATGGCGCCGAGGTCACGGGTCCAAGTTAAGATGGGTCTGCCGCCGAATATGCTCAGGTGCAGGACTGTCATTACGGCGACCAGGATGATGATCGGTGACAGCCTGCCGAGGATTCGTTTTACTTTACTTTTATTTTCCAAAATCTACTCCGGGAATCATTCGAAATCTTCTGCGGTCACAAGGCTCTGCACCTTCGTGCAGAGAGGCGCGAAGAGCTTTGCGAGCTCATCGTAATCGAGTTCAAGTGCCTCGCAGATATCGGTATTGATGGTAGCGGTACCGTTGTCGAAGGTCTTTACCGCAAGAACTGCGGGGTCTTTACCGTCAACAAGGATCTCCTTTATCATATCCGCGGTCTCGACGCCGAGGTTCGCGTAGTCTACGCCGTAGCCGAGGAACGCGCCGTTGAGAGCGAAGGAATCGGCACCTGCGAAATGGGGGATCTTCGCCTCGGCGAATATCTCGTAAATGGAGAGCTCTGCCGCCATGATGGAGTTATCGGAGGGTGTGAATACCGCTTCGACGCCCTCTTCCACCAGCTGGTTTGCGGCGAGGGTTATTTCCTCGATCGTAGCGCCGTTTGCTTCCACGATCTCGATACCCTTATCGTTGAGGTATGCTTTCGCGTCGGTTATCGCCTGAGTGGAGGCGTCCTGCGCTATGTCGTAGAGAAGACCGACTTTTTTGATATCGGGGTTCAGGGTAGTAACGAGGTTGAAGATATTGTTGGTATCAAGCGCGTCTGAGGTACCTGTAACGTTTGCACCGGGGGCTTCCATGCTGTCGACGATGCCTGCGCCGACGGGGTCGGATACTGCGGCGAATACCACGGGAATGTCGGTGGTGGCTGCCTGCATTGCCATTGCGACGGGGGTGGCGACGCCGACCATCAGGTCTACCTCGTCAGCCTTGAACTCGTCGATTATCTGCTGAAGGAGGGACGAATCCATATTACAGTTCTCTACGGTGACGTCAAAAGTAACATCGGCGTCCTTTTCGATCTTATCGAGCTGGTTCTCGATATTTTCGATGATCTGGTTTAATGATGCATCATCGACAAAATTGCAGATACCGATCTTATATACGGTACCGTTCTCGTCGACGGGCTTCTCGCCGCAGGCGGCGAGGCTTACACAGAATAGAACTGCGAGTACGATGCAAATGATTCTTTTCATGGTTTTATATCCTTTCAGAATTAAAAAAATATCAAAAAAACAAAAATCCTGTCCCGACTTTGCCGGGACAGGAAACAAATCCTGCGGTGCCACCCTGCTTGACGGAAAAAAACCGCCCTCTCTGCGCATACTGACATATGCCGTTCCCTTTTACGGCGGAACACTCCGTCTCACATACTCCGCGGCACGCTGCCCCGTTTCTGTTCGCCCTCAGAAGTCCATTCGATCCTAATGCTCTGCCGCGATCTCACCATACGCGGCTCTCTTTGAAAAGCAGTGATAAGACTTACTCACTCTTCCTCAACGGTTTACCTAAGAATATCACACAAATTTCAGTTTGTCAATAGTTTTGAATAATTTTTCACAGCAAATTGCAAAAGTGGGCGGTCATCGCCAGAGTGCCGCAGGCAGCGGCACAGAAAACGGTCACTGCGATATGCACTTTCAGATGCATTTTCAATATAGCAAAAAACTCGCGTACAAATCCGTTAGGCCAGAAGTACCATTTGGTCGTACTGCCTATGCCTTCGGCATCGAGCCCTGCGTCGCGGGCGAGCAGCCCCGACCGAAAAACGTGATAATTGGTGGTGGCGAAGGCGACCTTAGCTCCCGGCTTCAGTCCGTCTATCACCTTTTTGGAAAATGCAAGATTTTCCTCCGTATTCGTCGATTCACGCTCGGGAAAGACCTCATCGGGCTCCGCGCCGTGAGAAAGAAGGTAGAGCTCTATGGCAGAGCCCTCACTCATGACCTCGTCCGGTCCTTTTCCGCCGGAGGGTACGTAATGGCAATGCTTTCCCGTAGCGATCTCCTGATCCCACGCGAATCGTACCGCTCTGTTGGTCCTGCCCTTCAGCAGCGGCAGAAGACCTCCCTTTTTGCTGATGGAGCAGCCCAATATTATTATATAGTCTTTATTATATTCGGGGACGTGTCTGAAGGACACAGCCGACATTATGGCGAATCCCGCCAGGATACACTCGAAATAGCAGAGGATGAGGAGCAGGCACAGGGGGATGAAGGTATTCAGTATGGTGCCCGTCTCGGTATCGGGGAGCTTTGCGTCAATAACGTCGAAGAGAACGTACAGCACGGCAGTAGCGCCGATATAGAATCCGCCGAGGATGAAGCCGAGAAGATTTTTCACTCTGAAGCCTTCATGTACTATCAGCGATATATTGCTTATACAGATGAGCAGGCAGAGCGCCGTAAGGACCGGCACGGCAAAAAACGAGAAATCGCGGGGGAAGCCGACGAGATATTGAAAAACTCCGCGGGACGTGAGGTTTTCCTTATGTGAAAAGGAGGAAATGAAATAGATGAGAAGCACGGTGAGCTGTATTACACAGTAGATCATGCCGCCGATCAAAGCAATGTTTCTGTAAGAATAAAGGGAGCGGGAGAGAGAGGCCCGAAGGCAGAACGCCATTACCATGCCGGTGAAAAGAAGTATCATGAACATATCGGTCAGAAATATCTGCGGTACCGTGATGTCTCTGTTTCCGGACAACGAAAACATAAGAACGGAGTAGACCGCTATCGCCGTTACAAATATGGCCGTCACAGTGATCAGTTTCTTTTTCAAGTGTCTCTCCTATTTTATCTTCAGACTTCTTAAGTATTCCTTTTGCTCCGGGGTGATACGGTAACTCTCGCAGGCTTTCTGCACGGTTTTGTTATGGGTCCACGGAGCGAGCTTTTTTTCCTCGATATACGGAATGGTATTTTCCCACTGCTTTGCGAGAGCGGTGGCAAAAAACCACGCCGTCATCATATTGACGTAATACTCCTCGCTCACGACTGCGGCGGGAATATCCAGATATTCCGGTTTGAAATCATCGTCGAGGAAATGGGACATGAGCATTTCCATACCGAAACGCACCGTATAGGTCTTATCGCTTTTCGTCCACTCGCGGATCTTCTCTATCAGCTTATCCTTATTCTTCTTAAAGCAGGCGGGGGACATTATATCACAGACCGCCCAGTTATCGACATACGGGAGAAAACGCTCGGTCTCGGCGATACAGGTATCGTAGTCCTTTACTGCCGAGACAAGAAGTCCGTGGAGCATATTTTCGTCATAGTATTCGTGGGGGAGCGTTTTCATAAAATCTGCATGCTCCGGCTCTTTAATATATTCCTTTGCGAGCTTGCGCACGTCGGGCACACGGACACCTATGAATTTTTCACGGGGGACCGTGGGAGTAAGTTTCGCCTGGAACTCGGCGTATTCTCTGTCGCTTAAAGCAAAAAGTCTCTTTTGTATATCCGTCATAATAAAGCCTTCCTTTTCTATATGATACTAAAATACCGGCGAAATGTCAACACGGATCGAAAAATGGAAATTTTAGGTTGACTTTGTCCTAAAATATGGTATAATCAAAGTGTGGAGGTGTGTTTGAAAACAATGCATACTCTGAATTGAATATCTGCTGTTTTCAAAGCCCATTTGTGCCTTTTGCCGCCAATGGGCGGCAAAAGGCACAAATGCAAAGAAAGGTGGAGACATAAAAAATGAACATTAATACCAATCAGATCGTTTCGATCTCCGAGGCAAACCAGAATTTTTCAAGAGTCGCAAGGATCGTTGACAATGCCGGCACCGTTGTTATCTTCAAAAACAACAAGCCGAAATACCGTCTCACCGACATTGAAAATGACGGTGAGTTCATCATTACCGATGAGGAAAAGATCGGTATCGCATCCACCAGAGTACTGAGAAAATACCGCAAAGTATTGGAGGAGCTGGCAAAATGATCACTTTTACAAAAGCTAAGCTTACCCTGCTCCACAGAATGTCGCTGCAGACGCCCGGCGGAGATTTTTCCGTCAAAAACGACGAAGTCATGGACCGCATCCTTGACGAGGCGTACAACTCCGGCAAGTATCGGTCCCGCGAGGAGGTCGCGGCGTATCTGGGATTTTCCATTATATATGAACGTCCTTTCGCCATTGAGAACACTGGCGCGGGCATGTATATAATGCTTGCGTTCCTCGAGGTCAACGGTGTGAGGATGAATCCCGAGCCCGCGGAGGTCGTTGAGATCGCCCATTCCGCTGCGAACGGTGCCGCCGATTATGAAAAGTTTTTAAGCTGGATACTGGAAAAAGAATACAGGTAATAAAAAATCCGAAGCACTTTGAGTGCTTCGGATTTTTTTCTTTTAGCTGAGGATGGCTGCTTTCAGGAGCGCCACGTCGCTGACCGTTATCTTACCGTCTCCGTCGATATCGGCGGCGGGGAGCTTATCAAGGGTGCCCAGAACTATCTGCTTCAGGATATTCACGTCCTTGGCGTTGACCTTTCCGTCGCCGTCGGCGTCACCCGTGATATATTTCAGCTCCTGCGTGAACTGCGCCGTATAGACTGCGTCGGCGGTCACCTCGCCGGGTACGGGGTCCCAGCCGCAGAAGGTATAGGTATAGCTGTCGTCGTCCGGCTTTGCGGGGATGCCGTAGGTCGCCTCGTCGTACTCTGCCGTGCTTCCCTCTTCAAGGGATTCGGAATATATCACGTCTTCTCCGTTTTTCCAAGTTACGGTATACTGCGAAGTCTGCGATACTGCGGAGATAATGACGGCGTTGATGCAGGGGCGCTCGGTGCCCGGGAAGAATATAGTCGCGTTATCGCTGGGACGGTTTTTCAGCGCGTAGCCCTGCTGTGTCAGCTCGACCAGGGTGGTGGAGCCGCCGCCGTCAAGCAGGAACACGGAATCAAGTCCCAGATCGAGGCAGAGGTCGGCGTACCGGTCTCTGACGATGCCTGAACTGTACCAGTCCTGACGGCCGTCGTTGACAATGATCACGACGTTGCCGTCGGGCTTGAAGCCGATGAGGGTCATGGGGTCATACCGGTACATTCCGGTGGGGCTGACGTTGACGCCGTCGCGGAGCGCCACGTAGTGGCCGCCGACAGCCTCGGTGACGGTCTGCCATTTTTCGGTATTGCCGTACAGGTCGGTCAGCGTCGTTTCAAGCTTTATTTCATCGCCTACTCTGTATCCGCTTATTTTACTTATGGCGTTTTCGCCGCGGGCGGTCAGGATCAGCCGGTTTTCCCTCATTGTGGGTCTTTCGGTATTCGGCTCGCTGATAGCCGTCACCGTTCCCGTTATCGTGCTTCCCGCCGTGAGCTTATAATCGTAGCCGCAATCTATTACGACCTCGTATGCGTCGTCGAGGCAATAGTTGGATATGGGTCCCTTATCGGAATAGACCACCACTGCGTTCATTGAGGGCAGGCGGTTGAGGGCCAGTGTGGTATAAGATTTTGAGCCGAGAGTGGTATCCGTGAGCTTTAATTTTACGCGGAGGTTTCCTATCAGCGGCTCGCCGTCCGACGTTATACCGAAGGACTGGAACATTTCCTCGTAGGGGGTCTCCTCCTGCGTATTCTGCGAGCAGATTATCTCGCCGTCGCAGATATCGGAGCCGCGGGGCACGCAGAGCTCCTGTTTGACTACGGCATCGCTATATCCGTTGAAGACGGTGCCGGAGCCCTCAACTCTTGAATTGTACTGCGCCATCATCCACAAGTCGCCGTTTACGGCGGCTATGACGGTCTTACCCTCCGTATTATCGCGGTTGAAGTCGTCCACCATATCGGAGACGGTCTTTTTTGAGCCGACGGGGCCCGCCATGACGACGTCGAAGGCGAGGTCCTCCTGCTTCGGGTCAAATTCGATAACGCGCAGGAACTGGGGACCGTTGGTGCTGTATTCGTACCCCTCTGCGAGGTAGTATTCGGTCGCGGTGACGCCGGGATACAGAATTTCCTCGGTGCATGAGGTCTGGCCCGGGAGGGTCACAGCCGCCGCGGTGACGGATACCGTCAGCATTATCGCCGCGGTCAGGAGGCAAGTCACCTTCATTGCTCTGCTCTTCATATCATTCTCCTTTCAGAAAACAACACCCTGCCTCGGACGGACGTCGGCAGGGTAAATGGCATATTACTGCTGTGCTTCGATATAGTTAATGAGGTCTCCCACAGTCTTGAATTTTTCAATATCGGAATCGGGCACGGACACGCCGAAAGTCTCCTCGACGATACACACTATCTGCACAAGGTCGAAGGAGTTGATGCCGATATCGGTAAGGATCATGGTATCCTCGGTGAGCGTAAGCTCTTTATTTGCCGTATACTCTCTTATGATCTCGGTGATTTTCTCTAACATATTATTCTCTTTTCCGGTCTTAGACCTTTGAGTATTTTCTTTTTATCTTCTGTGTCGCGGTCTTGGGGAATTCCGTATCGCGGAATTTGACCACCTGTATCTGCTTGAAGGCGGGAAGCTGTTTATTCAGCTCTTGTATTCCCTCGCGCACGGACACCTCCGCGTTTTCGACCTCTTCGTCCGGGAATATCTCGGCGACGATCTTATCGTCCCTGCCGTAGACCACTATTTCCCTGACACCGGGGAAATCGATCACCTTTGCTTCCAGTTCCTCGGGCGCTACGTTCTTGCCGTTGGAAAGGACTATGAGGTTTTTAAGTCTGCCCGTTATATGGAGGAGGCCGTCGGAGTCGAGCTCGCCCAGGTCGCCGGTCCTGAACCACTCGCCGTCAAATGACGCTTCGGTGGCTTCGGGGTCGTTATAGTACTGTGTGAAGATTGTATCGCCGCGGAGCTGTATCTCTCCGTCAACGATCCGGATCTCTATGCCGGGCTGTACCGCTCCCACGCTGTCGGGATTATAGTGCTTATTACGCATGGTGGACACTATGGGAGAGCACTCGGTGATACCGTAGCCGTTGGTGACGGTGATACCCAGGTCGCGGAAACCCTTTATGTACTTCTCGTCGATATGGGAGCCGCCGGAAATAATCATTTCAAGGTTGCCGCCTAAGGCATCGAGCACCTGCGAGAACCACTTTCTGCGGAAGTCTATGCCGAAGAGGAGCAAAAAGTTGCTGATCCTTATCCAACGCTTGACCTGCCTCGTTTTGCCCGCCTTTTCTATGCCGTCCCAGATCTTCGTATACATGACCTTTATGAGCATGGGCACTATCGCTATATGTCTGGGGGCAGCGAACTTAATATCGCTCATGAGCCTTTTCAGGCTATGGTTGATATACACGGGATAGCCCTTGAGCATCTGGCATATAACACCTGCCATGAAACCGAAGGTATGGTAGAGTGGCAAAATAGTCATGGCGCCCTCGGGAACGAGAAGGTTCTGCGAGGAGACTATGGCGTCACGCATGAGATTGAAATGGGTGAGCACCACGCCCTTGGGATCGGAGGTGGTACCGGAAGTAAACACTATGGCGCACATGGCGTCCGCATCCACGTCGTACTTTACGTAGGAATCGTCTCCGCTGTTGAGCAGGCTTCTGCCCTTTTCGACAAGACCTGAGACGTCTGACATGGAGATGACGTTTTTACCGCATTCCGCAACCTTCGCGGCGTAGCCCTCGGAGCAGATAACATCGGTGCAGTCCGCTTTATCCAGCAGACGGCAGATCGTATCGGACTGAAGTTCCTTATCTATGGGAACGACTACGTTCCCTCCGTTGACTATGGCGAAATATGATACTATCCACTCGTAGCTGTTCTCACCGAGAATCGCTATATGTGCTTCCTTTTTGCCGATGCTGTACAGGTAGGTTCCGAGTGCGTCCGCGTCACTTTTCAACTGTTCAAAGCTCTTTTCCGCGATTTCGTCCCCGTCACCGGTCTTATACCAGAAAGCGGTCTTTTTTCCGTAGTTCTCCGCGCAGAAATCCACCAATTCGCGAAGGTCTCGGGGCTCGGGCACGGAATAATACGGATATCGTCTGTTTCGCATAAATCCTCCGGGATTTTGTTAATTTTCAGTCTGATATACTCTTTTATGCTTTCCGTGGGCAGTGGTAGCACGCGGCAGCTCATCGGACAGATACATTTTTACGTCTTTGATGCCCAGTGAGCCGAAATACTCGCGGAAATCGTTTTTCACGGATTCGAAGATCTCTTCCCTGTTTGTTTCGGGATAGAAATCCAAACGGAACTCAAGATTATTATCGGGATGTATGACTATCTGGTAGTCGCGGAATTCTTTCAGTCCGCTGTTACAGAGTTCGTCCATGACCACTATAAAATTGAGCGGGGGGACGGAGACGTCGCCGTTTTCTCCCTTCAGTATAAAGGTATCGTGCGATCTTCCCTCCACGGTCACCCATGCGTCGGAAATGCCGCAGGGGCAGCCCTTATTTAAGGTTATCCTATCGTCGAGGACGTAGCGGATGAGAGGCTGTACCTTATTGGACAGGTGGGTGAGCAGGGTCTTATCCGACGGTGTGCCGTAGGGGAGGACGTTATTATCCTCGTCCACGGGCTCAAGTTTTACCAGGTCCTCGTTTATATGGAGGTGTCCGCACTCGCATTCGTACGCCATGGAGCCGCCCTCGGTGCATCCGTACATCGCCATGACTCTCGCCGTGGGGAACGCCGCCTTGATCTTCGTTCTGTCCGCTTCGGTAACGGCCTCGCCTGAGCAGAATATATTCTGCGGTTTGGCGGTGGTGCCGAACTCGATGGCGGCATCCGCCGCGATACGGACAACGCTCGTGTAGCCTACTATGGTTTTGGGCTTTACTTTATTCAGGGTTTCGATTATCTTTTTCGGGGGATCCTTTGAGTCTATGCTTGCGACCCATTTGGAGACGAGTCCGGAATGCTGTGTATTCTTTCTTACTCTCTCCGCCTCGGTACCGTAGCCGGACACGTCCGCAATAAGTGCCAGGGGGAATTTGAATTTAAGGCATCTGAAGGTACACGCGATGGTGTCTCTGTCGGTGGCGTCCGCGTCCTGGACCATAAGTGTGGGTCTGCCGGTGGAGCCGGAGGTCATGGACACCGTATACAGTCCTCCGAGGATGGTACCGTCGTGGGGGTTCTCTTCTATATGCTTCTGAACGAAGTCCCATGTGACTCTTTTATCGGTCATGACGTCGTTGAAGTTTTCGAGAAGGTCTGCCTTTGTGACGGAGGGGATATCCTCCGCTTTCTTCCAGTCGGCGGGGATGGTTTTTTTATAATACTCGCTGTGTTCCCTTGCGTATTCTACTATCTCGCGGAATCTTTTTTCTTTGACCCCGTTCTGTTTCTCTTCGTTGTAAAAGCGGTAGGGCATGACTTCCCGGAACGCTTTCCAATAGCTTAATAAACCCATGATGCTTCGTCCGGAATTCCGGCTTATTTCAACTCCTCAATTATTGTGCCTATTTTCTTTTCGGGATCGGCGATACCCGCTTCAAGAAATCTCAGTATGAAATCCACGGTATCGCGGAGGTCCTTTTCCGTGAACACGTGGGGCTGATATGCGAAATTGAAGCACAGGTCGCCGTTTGAATTATAAGGCATTACGCTTATCTCTATCTGTGCCGCCACTGCTCCGCTGTGCACTCTCCTGAAGGTTACGGGCACGGAGGGGTCAAGGTTGAAGAAGGGCTGATAGGACAGCGAGGTGCTTATATAGGTGGTCATCTTGGGATGCTTATAGAGAACGTCAATATCCCGGAGCAGAGCGCTGCCGGCACGGTTTGAGTGTCTGTACGAAGACAGCTGCTGGCGATAGACCTGCTTTGCCGCATCCATAAAGGTGATATCGTTATCGAAGGTGAATCTTATCGGCACGGAGTTTACCATAGTGCCGCCGCACTTTTTCTGCACTGCTGAGCCTCTGCGGGCTACGGCGTCCATTATCATGACGTCATTGGTCTCGCAGACCTCGCCCTGCCTACATTTTAGGCCGAGAAGGTAGAGGGTATGTGCGGGGATCTGGTTTTCCTCAGCGAACTTATCTATTGCATCGGATACTGCTCGGTCGATATCAATATTCATGCCCGCTCCGCGCATGGCGAGGGTATAGAACTGATTACCGTATTTTTTATCCGTACGGAACGCTTTATTGCTCACGCCCGCGATATTTGTATACTGAAGCTCGGTGGCAAAGGCACCTTCCCTGAAGTACTTCTCATCTGCGGCCAGCATGGGAGTTTCGGCGTACTTATAGTCGCCCTCGTATGCCGCCAGGGGAGACATAGGTGCCTCGGGGAGAGGCTTTCCGTCACGCAGAGCTATATACACCTTCTGAATATCGTAGAAATGCATCATTATAGCGTATGCGTCGAAGCAGACGTGGCTGAAGCAGCCGTATACGCCGTACTTTCCGTTGGGGCGCTTTAAGAACACCAGGCGGTAAAGCTGGGTATGCATATGGTCATTGGGGAAAGGAGTCGCGCTCCACTTGGAGATTATCTCCTCATATTCCTCATCGGTCTTATCGCTGAGGTCGAGGTAGACTATTTTATCGGGTCCGTCCTCAGTGAAATACTGTGTGACGGTTTTTGTTTTCTTATCGTAGTTTAGTCTTACAGAGGAGCCGGGGCTTCTCATCATTCCCATATAGAGCGCCTGATACATCAGGTCGTGATCTATTTCGGAATCGAACTGTATATCGACGCAGATATTTACTACCTGCTTTTTGGGTACGAATTTAAGCTGATACATCATCAGCATCTGGGACTGGTTCAGGGGGTACAGGACTTTTTCACTCATTGACTTTATCCTCCTTTTCAAATGAGTACTCCTCGCTATACAGGAGTGCCAAAGGTTTTCTTCCGAGCACTGCAATGAAAACGACAGATGCGGCAAGTGCGAGAAGACCTGCGCCGGCGTAAATATATCTCAGTGACATCACACCGGATAAAAGACCTGCGGAAAGCTCGCCTATGAGCATACCCGCGTTGGTCGCCATGGTGAATATGCCGTTGAATCTTGCTTTTTTATCGTCATCGAGCGGGCCGAGCGTTACGACCTGCTTAAAGTTGAATGCGGCTATATCGAACACACCGGTTACGTACTGTATTATTATGGCCGCGATTACCGGCAAAAACAGTGTCACCGTCTGGAAGCACGCCGATACCACGAGCATCACGGATACAAGTGCGTAGCGCTTCCCTTTCGGTATCTTCAAAAAATACATAAGCATGGAGCCTACGGAGTTGCCTCCCATATAGGCGCCCGTTACGAGCATATAGATATAATATCCGTATTCCGGGAATACCGCACCGTAATACGGCAGGAACACGGTATTCTGCACACCGCCTATTATATAAATGAAGAGATAGGCGAAAACAAGGTACAGAAGAGGTTTTTCCCTCCAGACGAAGGAAAAGCCTTCGTTGAAATCACGGACGTACGCTTTCAGCGAAAATCCGTGCTTCTCTTTTACAAAAGAGGATTCGTCGACTCTTATAAAGAGCTCGACGGTTGCGGCGACAGCGAACAGGACCGTGCCAATAAGGAACACCAGCTCTATTCCCATAAACTGCTTCAGAGCGGTGGCGATCGGGATCATCACGCAGGAGACCGTTTCCAGCACGCTTGATATGGAAAATGCCCGGGTGAGGTTTTCCTTATGCACCATCATGGGGTACAGGCTATTGAACGCCACTCTGTACGCGGAGTCTATGACGCCCGCGACTATAACGCCGGCGAACACGAACGTATATGAAAAGATGCCCGCCCGTATCATCACCCAATATGAAAAATACAAAAGCGCCGACATATAGTCAAGAGTATATATGGCTTTCCTTCTTGAGAATCTGTCGAAATACGGTCCTGCTATTATGGGCACGATCAGCTTCGTGGCATGGTACAGAAACAGATACAGGCTATAAAGCAAAACGGAGTTTTTAAGCTCCAGTATGTATAGGCCCAGGGTAAAGTTCATGGTGGAGTTGCCCATGAAGGACACCACACTTCCCAGGGTCAATATTACAAAATCCTTTGTCCACAGAGGGTATTCCGGTTTCAGGGACACTATATTATTCTTTTTCCCGAAAATAACGTTTCCCTCCGTCCGGATTGGTTTCGGGAAGCCCTTTCGGGCTTCCCGTAAGACTTTTCAGTTTTCAGCCTGGAGCTTGGTTGCCGCGCAGGCGGTAGCGTGGAAGATATGGAAAGCGATGAACACACCGCTGTACACGCTCTTCACGATCCAGTAGATATTCGCGGGGATGCAGAGCTCCGTGGGATTCGGGAAGAACGATGCGACCAGCATAGCAAGTCCGCAGGGGATAGTTGCATAAAGCACCATGCTGATAAGGGACGATACTACGGACTGGAGCACTATATTCTTCGGGATGAAGCTATACAGAGGACGGCTCATGCCGGTCATATCGGGAAGCTTTTCCTTCTTCATGTCACCCTTAACACCGGGGATCATGGTGAGGGAGCAGATAAGTCCCGTTACGAACACGGAAATGTACATATCGTTGGCGATCTTCCAAAGGGGCATATCCACTCTGGAAATAAAGTAATATATGATCGCGCAGATAACTGCCGTGGGGATACCGTACTGGAATATCGCTTTATTAAGGCAATACTTATAGCCTTTGGATTTTGTAACACACATATTGTTGTCTCCTTAAACCTTTGTGACAACAGGGTGCATCACTATTCAGTTCACCCTGCTGTTCAGGGTTTTTATACTTCTCAGAGTTTCGCCTTGATGCACTCCACCAGGTCACCGACGGTAACTACGCTGTCGATGTCTTCCTGCTGGAAGGAAATGCCGTACTCAGCTTCAAGGTCGCCGAGCATGGTCACGATATCAAAGGAATTCATCTGGAGGTCCTTGATGATCTCGGACGATTCGGTGATCTCTTCCTCGGGGATATCGACATAATCAAGAAACTTGTTTTTGATACTTTCAAACATAATTTTACCCTTCCTTATTTAATGAACTCGGACATGAGCTCGGACAGAGGTTTTTCGGGATTTTTCGTTCCTGCATCAATGAAATCAATGATGAACTGATGGAATGTGCGGATCTTCTCGGGCGTGACCACTGCTACCTGATAGGAGTAGTTGATGGACATGGTGCCCTTCGAGTCGCAGGGCATGATGGACATATATAGCGCCTGGGTCTCGGTGCCGTTGTTCATGCTTCTGAACTTGACGTTGATGCTCTCGTCGATCATGAAATAGGGCTGGTAGGTCGTACCAATATGTGCGTACAGAGTGGACTGAGGTGCTTTATACTTGGCATTGATCATATCAAGTATATCACCGCAGCAGTAATTTGCATGGCGGTAGGAGTCACACTGGACGTTATAGATCTCTTTCGCGCCCTGTGCAAAGCTGAGCTCGTTGCCGAAGCGGAAACGGAGAGGCACAGAGTTTACCATGGTACCGCCCGCTCTCTTCTGAGCGAGGGTAGCACGTCTTGCTACGGAGTTCATGACTGCTATGTCGGTTAGGTCGCACATACCTGCAAGGTACGATCTGACAGCAAGCAGGTATACCGACTGGGGGGATACCTTATTTGCAAGCGCGTATTCGGTAGCCGCGTTGTTTACTTCATCGGGGACGGTAAGAGCCATGCCTGCGCCCTTCATGAAAGGCGTATAGTGGTACTTGCCGTACTTTTTGCCCTCAATAAACTCTTTACTGTTTCTGCCGTTGATAGTGGAGAACTGAGGCTCGGTATCGCCGTAGACCTCGTCGAAGTACTTTCTGTCGATCTCCGCTTTTTCGGATTCGCGGTACTTATAGTCCGCCTCGTATGCGGGCAGAGGTGAAGGCAGAGGTGCGGGCATGGGAGCGCCGTCTCTCAGTGCCTGGTACACGGAGGTGATATCCTTGAAGGTCGCCATGATGGAATATGCATCGTAGATAACGTGGCAGTAGTTGCCGTAGATCGCGTGCTTTCCGTTGGGCTTCTTCAGCAGCTTAACGATGTAAAGCTGGGTATCCATGAGCTTATTGGGGAACGGGGTGCTGTTCCATTTCCGGAGGATCTTTTCGTATTCCTCTTCGGTGATGCCGGAATAGTCGATATACTCGATCTTTTCGGGCGCGGCGTCTGAGAAATACTGGACAACGGTCTTGTCCGGGTTGGTGTGAAGACGTACGCATGCAGCGGTTGCTCTGAGCATGCCTACGTAAAGTGACTGCAGCATCAGGTTGGTGTCTATTTCATCCTGAAATTCTATTTCCGTACAGATGTTTACACAGTTCTTACGGATACAGTACTTCATCTGATAGAACATCATGAGCTGAGACTGCGTTAAGGGATAATACTTGATTTCTTCCATTATTATCCTTCTCCTTTCAGGCTACGGGGTAGTAACCATAACATAATTTTACCGGACCGCAGGGAAGCTGGTCCGCTTTATTTTCAAATCCGCTGTTCGGAGTTGAAACACAGTTGATTTTTAGCTCTGATTTAGACGCAAACGGAGAGTTTGCCGACGGTTTTGTTCGCCAAGCAAACTCTCCTTTGCTCAGTTCAGTTCAGATCACATCTGTGATCTATTCAAATTTCAGTTTTCCTTCTTTTTCTTTGCAAGAAGTACTGCTGCAAGTCCGCAAGCTGCAACGACTACGGTCACAGCGGGGATAACGATCTCGGTGGTGTCGCCGGTCTTGGGAGACTCGGGCTCAGCCTTGAGGATCGCTGTGTATCTTGCGTTTCCGGTTACGGGAACGATCTCGGGTGTCCAGCCGGTGATACGGTCGTCCTTGCCGGGATATACGGGAGTTTCGCCGTACTCGTACTCTTCTACGATCTCTTCGCCGTCAACGTCCCAGATGATCTCATACTTAACGGGAGTCTTCGAGAATACTGCGTAGTAGGTAGTGTCGCCGGTGAGCTCGCCGATTTCCTCGGGCTCGGTCGCGTTGGGATCGGTGCTCCAGCCGATGAAGGTATACTCGTACTTTTCGTCAGCGGTCTTTACGGGGTTGCCGTACTCGTCTACGTCGTAAGCGGGTACTGTTCCCTCTTCGAGCTTCTCATCATAGATGGTCTCGTCGCCGTTCTTCCAGGTTACGGTATACTCAACGGGAGGAATCTCTTTCTCAACTGCCTTGAAGATAGCGTAGTAGATGGTGTCGCCGGTAGCGGGGCCTATCTCCATAGCTTCGGTAGCGAAGGGATCGGTGTTCCAGCCGATGAACTCGTAGGTGTACTTATCGTCCTCTGCCTTTACGGGGTTGCCGTATTCGTCAACGTCGTATGCGGGAACGGTGCCCTCTTCGACCTTTTCATCATAGATGGTCTCGCTGCCGTTCTTCCAGGTGATGGTGTATTCGGTAGCGGGTACGGGAGGCTGGGGCTTTTCGGTTGCCTTGAAGATCGCGTAATAGGTGGTGTCACCGGTAGCGGGACCTATCTCCATAGCTTCGTCAGCATAGGGATCGGTGTTCCAGCCGATGAACTCGTAGGTGTACTTATCGTCCTCTGCCTTTACGGGGTTGCCGTATTCGTCAACGTCGTATGCAGGAACGGTGCCCTCTTCGACCTTTTCATCATAGATGGTCTCGCTGCCGTTCTTCCATGTGATGGTGTACTCGGTAGCGGGTACGGGAGGCTGGGGCTTCTCGGTTGCCTTGAAGATAGCATAGTATACGGTGTCACCGTAAACGGGACCGATCTCCATAGCTTCTGTTGCATAAGGATCGGTATTCCAGCCGATGAACTCGTAGGTGTACTTATCGTCTGCAGCCTTTACGGGGTTGCCGTACTGGTCAACGTCGTATGCGGGAACGGTGCCCTCTTCGACCTTTTCGC
>JAZLKW010000056.1:0-30304 GCA_045597805.1 Candidatus Avispirillum sp.
GCCTGCGGGCGTGAAAAAGGGATTTATTTCATTTCACATTGCGAAGCAATATTTCACAATCGCTATGCGATTATTTCACATTTGCCGTAGGCAAATATTTCACTATTCGGAAATTATATATAATTTCCCTGCTTGCTATGGCATGAGACAAAGATACCCGCTGAAAAAGAAAAACTTTTCAGCGGGTTGTTTCTTTTAGCTCGACAAACCGGGATTTATAGCTTTCTTTCGTCTGTGACGATATGTTCAATCTCTGTATGTGCTCTGCTCAAATAATCTTTCATGAAAGAAGGAAATGCTTTGTACTTTCCCAAATCTTCGATTGGTATCCAATGCATATCTTCCTTTATGCCGCCGATTGTTGTGCTGTGACTGCTCAATTCTTGCGTTCCTCTCGGCTTCATCAAAAAGTAAAAGCTGATTTCGTGGCAGCTTAAGTCTTTTAAGGCACCCGTATTAGAATCGAAAAAGTTTTCATGAATTACAGCCAAACGGTCAATTTCGTAATGAATGCCAGTTTCTTCAAAAACTTCCCGAAGGACCGCATCTTCCGCAGTTTCTCCCATATGTACCGCGCCGCCGATGGAATACAGATAATCTTCCCGTTCGTTTCCGGCAAATAAGACGCAGTTGTTTTCAATGATAATGGCCGCCGCACGATATCTGAACCAATTTTTTCCCTTGTAAACCCACAATCAAACATTCTTTTTCTCCGCAAATTCTGATTTGTCAATATCTCTTATATCTGATTTTACTGTACAAAACCAAAAAACATCCTTATCCACCCGTAGCATTACAGCCCCTTTTATCATTTTTCTATCACGCTGAAGATATATTTTCCGACGTCCGTGTTATCTACATTACCGGACAGCACATTCGTGCCGCCGCCCATGGCGTAGATGCCCACGGGGGCGTCCGTGTGCTCTCCGTCGGAGGTCCAGCTGAATTCTCCGTCGTCCCCCACGGTGAGCCCTCCCGTTTCGTGATCTGCTGTGACTATCACAGCCACGTCGGGGTGGCACGCCGCATACGTCGCACAGATAAGAACTGCCTCGTTCATCCTTTTCACGGTGCGTATCACGTTATCGTAGTCCAGGCGGGAAGCGTATTTGTCTATCATCGCCTCCTCCGCCATAAAGAAGAAGCCCTCGTCACACTCCAGCGTTTCCAGTGCGTTTCTCACGTTATCGCAGAAATCTCCGCTGTCGTAAGAGCAGTCGAAATAATCTATCTTGAAGGGCGTGGAGTAGGTCGCCGCCTGCTGCTCTATTATCACGGACGAAGAGTAGCGGTCCGAATGGTGGACTAGAAAGGCGTTAGGCGTGGCGCCCGTCTGCCTGTCCGTGGACAGGACACCTGTTCTCATTCCCTTGAGGCACGCCGCCTCCCGCACGTTCTGCACGGATGAGAGCTCGTCCGCGTCCCCGTCGCCGTCAAGGTCGTCGGGGATCATGCCCAGCACGCCGTTTTCCGTTTTATGACCCGTGGCGAGCGCCGTTCCCGACGCGGCTGAGTCTGTTATCCCGCCGTTCACGTTAAGGGTGGTCATGCTGCCGGTGACCGGAAATGTGGTCGCCGCGAAGGTGATCCCGCCCTTTTCCTCAGGCTCCGAAAGTCCGCCGTCGGCGGCTGCTGTAAGGGGATCTTCCGCTTCGGCCAGAGCTATATGGTTTTTGCCCATGCCGTCGCCTATAAGCAGTATTACGCTTTGCGCATCGTCCGGCTCCCACCTGCACTCTTTTCTGTCGGAGGACAGTTTTTTGCCCTCCCTGATAACGTTCAGAAGGTCGGGTATGCCTCCGGCGACCATATAGCTTTCGCCCAGAAGCACCGCTTTCGTACCCGCGGAATACACCATATACTCATCCGGAGCAAGCGATGCGGAGCTCCGGCTCTGGGCCCTCTGCGTATCTCCGATCAGGATCTCGCAGGTGGTTTCCGGGCTTTTGTCCGTCGTGATCTCCGGGTAAGTTCCCGTTATCTCTCCTATCCCGTCCCGCAGGAGCTCCGCGGCGTATCTGCCGCACGGATCTCCTGCCTCGGGGACGATTATGCTGTATTCGGAAATACCGTGTCCGCAGAGAACGTACTTCTCCATGGTCCCTTTTTCGCGGGACGTACATCCCGCTATCGCCGACAGGCAAAAAGCCGCGGCGATAGCCGCAGCTGAAAGCCTTATTCCGCTTATTTGTCTTTTCGTCTTCATACGATCTGGAATATATAGAATTTGAGATAATCCGTCTCCGGGACGCTCCACAGTATGGGATGGTCCGGCGCCTGCTGTCTCGCCTCGATCTGACGAAGCCGTACTCCCGCGTCGCGGGCGGCGTCATGAAGCATACCGCAGAAGAGGGAATCTCTCATGAAATGCGAGCATGAACAGGTGGCGAGATAGCCGCCCCGCGGCAGTATCTTCATAGCGAGGCTGTTAATCTCTCTGTAACCCTTTATGGCGTTGCCGATGGTGGACGAGCTTTTCGTGAAAGCGGGCGGGTCGAGGATTATATAGTCGTAATCGTGCCGTTTCTCGTCTCTCATTTTCGTGAGAAGGTCGAAAACGTCAGCGGTGACGAAATCCATTATCCCGTCAAGTCCGTTTCTCTTCGCGTTGCGCTCGGTCATCCTTATCGCTTCGGCAGACACGTCAACCGCCGTAACGTGGGCGGCGCCCGCTTTCGCGGCGTTCAGCGCGAAAGCGCCCGTATGGGTAAAGCAATCCAGCACCCGTTTCCCGGGCGCTATCCTTGCGGCGGCGGCACGGTTATATTTCTGATCCAAAAAGAACCCCGTTTTCTGACCGCCGATATAGTCTACGTTATACACAATACCGTTCTCGGTGATCTCGGTCTCGCCGGAGCCCTCTCCGTAAACGAATCCGCAGAAAGGCAGGAGACCCTCTTTTTCACGGACCGCCGCGTCACCGCGCTCGTATATGGCGGTGATACAGTCTCCCAGCTCCTCGAGGAGCGCCGAGTATATCACGTTCTTTATCTTGTCTATGCCGAGGCAGGCTATCTGGCACACCAGCACGTCGGAAAATCTGTCCACCGTGAGCCCGGGGAAGAAATCCGCCTCGCCGAATATGAGACGGCAGCAGGAAAAATCGTCCCCCATGACGCACCGTCTGTAATCGACGGCGTATTTCACGCGCCGCCGCCAGAACGCCTCGTCGAATCTGTCGTTGGTGTTGTACGACACGACCCTCACTCGGATCTTTGAGTGTCCATTATAGAATCCGGCGCCCAGCCATTTTCCTTTTTCACTGAAAACGTCGCATATTTCGCCGTCGGCGCAGCCGTCAGCCGATACGACCTCGCCCTCGAACACCCAGGGGTGTCCCTCGCGGAGCGATTTTTCGGCTTTCGGTGTGACCGAGACCCGGGGGTATCCTCTGTCAGCCATTTTCTTCTTCCGGTTTTCCCGCCTGCTCCCGAAGCGCCTCGGTCAGCGCCTTTGAAAACTGGTCGGCGCAGGACGTATTTTTATATCCGCAGGTATTGCCCGAAAGGACCTCCGCGATCGTTTCGGCGTCCCCGCCCTCGCAGAGCCTTGCTATTGCCTTGAGGTTTCCGTTGCATCCGTTTCTGAACGCCACATTATACACCTTTCCGTCCTCAAGGTCAAAACTGACCTCAGAGGCACAGGTGCCTTTCATCCTGTATGAATATTTCATCGTTATCCTTTCCCGTCATCCGCCGCGTCGGGCAGCGGTGTATCAAGATCCACGGAGAGATCTGCTCCCGTGATCCTCACGAACGCAGGCTCCTTATCGGTATTATTCTTCTTATTGTTTTCCTCGGGCACGTACTTATATGTGTCCATGTAATCCGTACATCCGTCAATAATGAGTTTACCCATGGAATTGACCTCGACGGTGAACTTCTCGCCCTTGGGGGGAGAGTAGGTCATGGAGGTACTGCCCGTACGTATCGTCACGTCGCAACCATGTGCTCTGACATCCGTCGCTTTCACGTCGGCTATCTGCGCCTTTACGGCAAGTGTGTCGGCATACACCTTGTCAAGAGAAACGGTTGCCGCCGACGCCTGTTCCGCCGTCAGGGTGATAAAAGAGGTGGTGGCGATATTTTTCATGGTGATACTTCCGCTGCCCACGGTTATGCTGTAATCCGTCGGGGTATCTATATCGGACACGTTCACCTTACCGTTCCCGGCTGATATTTCGAAAGCCTTTACTTTGACGTCCTGCGCCAGATATACATTGATGATGCCGCCGTCCGGACTTCCGCCGGAGCGGAGGATATACCGCAGACCCTTGAACGTGAAGCCGCTTTCCCAGAATCTCATGGCGGAAGACACGTCGGGATTTTCCTTAAAGGTCACCATGGCGTTGCTGTTTGAAAAAGAACACAGGTTCTCGTTGAAATTGATGACCTCCATATAGGAACGCTCGGCGCCTCCCACGATATTGACCTGCGCCTTTACGGCATCGACTTTCACTCTTCCTATTTCGGAATCGCCGAAATAATAGGTGTAGCGTCTGCCTTCCTCCGTGCTCTCGGGGAATATCTGCTCCCCGCGGGAGGATCCGACCGCGGCGCCTATAAGGCACAGCACGATGCCCAGAAGTATTATTACCACCGCCGACAGCAGCGTTATTCTCGTTTTTCTTTTCACAGCTTGTTGCACTCCTCTCTGAAATGCTCGATCAGGAGCGCAATACGGCGGACGGCTATCCCCCAGAACGCCAGCAGCTCTTTCAGAAGATACGGCAGGGTCTTTGCCGCGAAGCTGTACGTCAGGAACGACAGTATCACGGTAACGCCGAGGCAGGCCACACCGATACCCATTTCATACAGTCCCGTGCCGGGCGTGCCGCCGAATATCTTCACGATACCGTATATGAAGCCCACGAAAAAGCCCGAGCCGCCTGCCGCGATCTCCGCCAGCACCAGCACGAACGTAACGGCGATAAAGCCGCATACCGCGCAGACCGACAGGGCAAAGAGCACTCCGATGAGTGCCGCCGCGGTCATCGAAAGGGGCAGGGTCAGAATGGAGATGAGCCAGAATATGACCTTACCGCGGGTCGTCATTATTGTTTTTTCCTTGATATAGCTGTCATCACCCAGGATTATCTCCTGCGGCTCATCCGCCTTTACGCCGACTTCGATCTCCTGCGTGGGAGCGGCGACCGGTTCTTCCTCTGCCGCGGTGTGACTGCTCACGTCAAAGGTCCTTGTTGCTCCGGGAAGCGGTGTAACGACAGAGACCGTTTTCGTTTTCAGCAGGTCCTCCGTCGCTTTTGCTCTGGCGTCAGCGCGTTTTTTGGCGGTATTCTTCTTTTTTATTATTTCCGCAAGGCTCTGTGAAAGATCCGAAAAGTCCTCTGCAGACTTATATTCCGCAATTTCCCGCAGGTCATCCTCGGACAGAGTTTTGGAAAGCGTCAGCACATGGTTCACCGCGTCTTCCTTGCTTATTCCCTCATCCATGAGGGATGCCGCAAGATTGGCGGCAAATTCTTTAACTGTCATTTCCTCGCCCCTTTCCTTTTTACTGAGGAAAACCTATGGATTTTCCGTGCCTTTTATGTTATACTCTTAATGTAAATACTATATTAGCAAACTGCCGGAGATTTTTCAATATGAGAATGAGAAAAAAACGCAGGGGTACCGAAAGAATGACCGCATTATCCGCTCTTTTTGCCGACAGCGAAAAGTTTTCCGCGGACGTTTTCCCGGAGGTACGCCCTCTCAGGCTTGAGATCGGGTGCGGAAAGGGAGATTTCATCTGTTCCCTCTCCCGGAAAGAGCCCGGGTTCAACTACATAGCCCTCGAAAAGGTCGAGGACGTGGCGACTGTCGCCGCGGAAAAATACGCCAGAGGACGCGGCCTCGGCGACCTCGGTCCTCACGGCGAATGGGTCGCCCCCGACGGCTCTGCCTATAACGGCGTCCGTTGGGATATTCCCGAGAAGGACCGTGGAAACGTGCGCTTCATGTGCTGTGACGCCTCCCGCCTTTCGGAGATCTTTCCCGAAAGCTCCTTTGACACGATCTACGCTAACTTCAGCGATCCCTGGCCCAAAAAGGGGTACTGGAACCGCCGCCTCACCCATCCGGATTTTCTGAAGCAGTACGTCCGGCTGCTGAGCCCCGGCGGAAGGTTCGTTTTCAAGACCGACAATACGGCGCTTTTCGATTTTTCGCTTGAATCGCTTGAAGCAGAAGATTCCTTCGAGATCACCTTCATGACCCGCGACCTTCATCACAGCGAACGCGCCGCTGAAAACATCATGACGGAATACGAGCGCAATTTCTCAAAGCAGGGTATCCTCATCAACTGCGTGGAGGCCGTCAGAAAATAACTATCTGCGTTTCCCGGCGGGGATAGTACATATGAACCTTTCAAGAGCGGTATATCCCGGTACGGCGCTCTTCATTTTCAGGTCAGCCTCGCGGCATCTGCCCAGCGCCGCCGTCAGCTGACGGGAGCTTAGATTTCTCACGGAGTTCATGATGAGCCCCGCTCTGTATTCGTGCATTTTTGTCCTTGCGGCGATCTCGGCTTTGTCCGCTCCCTCTTCCATGAGAGCAGAGACCGTAAGCATCTCGCACAGGGATTTCGCCACCATTCCCATTACGGGGATGGGCTCTTCTCTGGCAGTCTTGCATCTGTGCAGGGCCTTCAGTGCCTGCCTGCGGTCGCCGTTCATTACGGCGTTTGCCATGGCAAAAGCTTCATCCTCCTCGTTGGCCTCGGACACGATATTCACCGTATCCGCATCTATTTCGGGCATCGAATTGGCAAGGGCGTACGCCGCCAGCTTATCCAGCTCTCCGGAAAGCGCGAACATGGAATGTCCGCTTCTTTTGATCAATGCGTCCGCGGCTGCAGATGATATAGACACTCCCTCCTTGGCGAGCCTGCGCGCCATCCATTTGCGCATTTCCGACTCGCTCATACGGCTCATATCCACCATTCTGCAAACGGCGGCAAACTTTTTATAGAGCACGGAGGGCTTGTTCTTTTCAGGTTTTCCCGGATCGAAGCCCTCAAACGGGGCCACGACCAGCACAACGGTCTGCTCTGTATCGACGGCGGAAAGAAGCTCCAGGAGCTCTCCGATCTCCTCCTCGCTGAAGAGTGTCAGGTCGGCGTTATACTTTACGAATACCCTGTCTCCCATCATGGGAACGGCGCAGAGCGCTTCCTCAAGGTCACCGAAAGCAGCCGTATCCTTTTTGCTCTTTTTGCCGTCAAGGTTATACACGTTCCACGACGCCATGTCCGCGTCGTCTCCCGCGACCTGTGTCTGTGCCCTCCCGGAATAGAATTTTTTCAGATATTCCTCTTCACCGTAAAAGAAATAAACGCCGGAAAGGCCCTTTTTCAATTCCTGTCTGAATTCGGTTTCATTCATGATTTTCCCTTTCCGTGACCTTCCGGCACCGGAGATTTTATGAGAGATATTTCAAAAGACGAATTTTATATGCGCGAGGCGCTCGGCCTCGCCCGAAACTGCCTTGAGACCGACGACGTTCCCGTGGGCGCGGTGATAGTCCGCCGCGGGGAGATCATCGGACGGGGCAAAAATTCCCGCGAGAGGCTGGGGGACGCCACCTGCCACGCCGAGACTGAGGCTATCCGCGAGGCGTGCCGCACTCTCGGAGGCTGGCATCTGACCGACTGCGTGATGTACGTGACCCTTGAGCCCTGCCCCATGTGCGCGGGTGCGATCGTCAACTCCCGCATCGACACCGTGGTGATCGGTGCCCGCGAGCCCCGTGGCGGTGCCTTCGGCAGCGCCCTCGATCTGAACTGTGCCCCGCTGAATCACAAGCCGGAGACGGCTTTCGGGGTACTCGGTGACGAGTGCGCCGAGGTACTGCGCTCATTCTTCCGCGAGAAGCGCTCCCGCGGGAAGCGCTGGGAATAAACGTTTTTTCAAAAAGCCCGGAATCATCCGGGCTTTATTTATTTCGTAATAGCTCCAGTATCCTCTCGAAATAATCGGGAAGCGGAGCCTTTACCGTTATCCGCTCACCGCTGGAAGGATGGGTGAACGTAAGCTCTCCCGCATGGAGGCACTGCCCGTCCGTCAGCCTCGGATGCTGTTTCTCGAACTGGGACGGTCTGCCGTACACGGGATCGTATATGACCGGATGACCTATATATGCCATATGGACTCTGATCTGGTGCGTCCTGCCGGTCTCCAGCCGCAGGCGCAGAAGAGTGAATCCGCCCAGATCCTCCACAGGCTCGTAGTGGGTGACGGCTCTTTTGCCGCCCTCCTTTGCCACTGCCATTTTCTTACGGTCTGTCGGATGACGCGCTATGGGAGCGTCCACCGTTCCCGCTTCGTCTATCCTGCCGAGCACCACGGCATAGTAGACCCTTGCCATGGAATGGTCCTCAAGCTGGGAAGCGAGGGACAGGTGGGAAGCGTTATTTTTCGCGGCGGCGATAAGGCCGCTGGTATCTCTGTCTATTCTGTGAACTATCCCGGGACGTATCACCCCGTTTATATCGGACAGCGATCCGCCGCAATGGAACAAAAGCGCGGAGACCAGCGTCCCGTTCCTGTGTCCCGGTGCGGGATGCACCACCATGCCCTGAGGCTTGTTGACAACGATCACGTCGCCGTCCTCGTATCTTACGTCAAGAGGGATATCCTCCGGCAAGGCATCGCACATTTCCGGCTCGGGAAGCTCCACCGAAAACAGGGCTCCCTCCCGTGCCTTATAGTTTTTCCTGCATACGGCACCGTTGACGCACACCGCTCCCTTTTCGAGGAGGACTGCGGCGGCGCTTCTGGTGATCCCCGCTTTTTCCGCCGTAATTACGTCTGCGCGCAGACCGGCGTGCTCTGCGTCTACGGTAAAATCTACGTTATATTCGGGATTATCCGCCATTTTCATCCGCTCCCGCCGTTTCGGGCTCTTTGCTTTTATTCTCCCTGACGGCCTCGGCGATAAGGTACACTATCAGTATCCCGCACGCCACCGTCACGAAAGAATCCGCCACGTTGAAAACGGCAAAATCAACGAAATCGACCTCTATGAAATCCACTACGGAGCCGCTGAGGGTCCTGTCTATCATGTTGCCTACACCGCCGCCGACTATCATGCCCAGCGCGGTCTTCAGCCACATGCTTTTCGGTTTTTCGCGCCACATATATACGAGTATCGCAATTATGGCGGCGGCGGACACGACCATGAACACCCATCTGTGCTCCGAAAGCATGCCGAACGCGGCTCCTCTGTTCTTGATATACGTCAGGTGGAACACACCGTCTATACATCTGACGAATCCGCCCTCGGCTATGTTCTGCACCACCAGATATTTGGAAAGCTGGTCCAGAGCTATGACCGCGGCTGCAATTAAAAGGCTGTATATCATCTTATTCTCCGGGCTCGCTCATGGTCCCGTCGTCTTCGTTTATAAAATCCGCAAGAAATTTATAATACTCGTCGTCGGAGACGTTTCCGCCAAAGCCCGATCCGTCAGGCTGCTCTTCTTCGGAATATCCGTCGTCTGCGAGAGACTCTTCAACATCCGCTGCGGATGCTCCGTTATCCGTATCCTGCTCTGCTTCCTGCACTTCCTCCGACATCACCCGCTCTAAGTCTGCGAGCGTATCCGCGTCGGTGAACGCTTCGAGAAAGTCCTCGTCGGGATCGTAAAAATCCGTATCCTCAAAGGTCTCTTCCGCGGGGAGATCTTCCTGTGCGGGCGCGTTCATATCCAGTGCGGGATTGAATTCGATCGTTTCGGGCTCTGCGTTATCTTCGTCCGCCTTTTCGGACACGAAATCCTCAGGCACGTCGAAGGGGTTCGCTGAACTGAACTCATCTTTTTCCGACTCGTTGAAAACGAATTCTTTCTTTTCGTCCGCAACGAAATCCTTGAAGATGCTCTCCTGGGGATACTCCTCGAACTCGGGCGCCTCGGCATGGGGCTCTCCCGCCGCCTCGAACTCGTCCACTGCCTCCGCCACCTTGGTATAATCCGGCTCGTATACGAAGTTCTCCGCTGTGGCGGCGATGGTCTCGATCATATCTATATGGGAGCTGTACATGGAGAAAAGCTGATTCTTGAAGGATGTCACCTCTGCCCTTATCACATCCACGGTGTTCATCCTGTCGGCTATCTTCAGATCCAGATCCGATATCATTTCACCGCAGCTCTCCCTCGCCTTATCGAGAAGCGTATCGCTGCGCTCCTTCGTGTCGCGGAGCATTTCGGCCGCCGCGCGCTTGGAATCGGCGATGTTCTGTCTCAATCCGTTTTCCGTCTCGGAAAAACGGCGGATAAGTCTTCTCGCCGCGTCCAGCTTCTGCTCCAGCTCATTTACGCGTGCTTTCAGATAAGAGTTTTTATCGGTAAGCTCTTCGATGGCCTTATCGACCTCGGAGGGACTGTATCCTTTTTTTTCGACGGAAAACTTATAATTCTCAGCCATGATACCATGCCTTTCTTCTTTACGTATATTTTCTGACCGCAACGCGGATCCTGCCTTTTCTGGTCTCGTCCTGCGCCCGGTCTATTATGAACTTTCCGAACCCTCTGACAGACAGTATATCTCCCGCCGAAAGCTTTTTGTCCGGCTGTGTCAGAGGATAATAATTGAGCTCCGCGGAGCCTTCTTCGATTATTGCGGCCGCTTTCTCTCTGGAAAGGGCGCACAGCGTGCGTATCACGGCGTCCGCTCTCGGAGAGGAGACCGTGAAGCTTATTTCCTTAAATTCCCTTTTGGGGACGAATTTTTCTCCCGCGTCCGCCGCGGTACACGATACCGCGTCTCTTCCCGCCCATCTGAGCTCCGAAATGAGGAACGCCGCACAGCTTTTTTCGGCAAAGGTGCGGAAAGTTTCGCCGTCGCTGACGATATCACCGAGCACGCTGCGTTTTATTCCCAGCGCCATCAGCGCACCGAGCCAGTCTCTGTGCGAAAGCTCGGCATAACCGCTCCCCCGCAGAACGAGCGTGGAAATGAATTCCGCGGGAAGGTCCTCCGCGCCGAAGGAGCTCAGCAAACGAAGATAATATTCCTCCCTCTCGGAAGAAAACACTCCCTGCGGCGGTCTCTCGTCAGAGGTCATCCACGTGGGCAGAAATATCGCCGCCCGCCTCTCGGCGCCGGGATAGCCTCCCCACAGGAAAAGCCTGTCCGACCTGCCCTCCTTCTGCTCCGCTTCAAAAACGGTCCTCTGCTCGGCAGGCGTCAAAAAAGACGAGGCGACCGCAGAATTTTCACCGCGAGCGGACAATTCCGCCGCCCTGAAAATCAGCAGCCGTCTTTCGTCATCTGTTATGCTTCTTCCGGGTCCGGTGTTGGTTTTCACAGTATTTCTGCCGGCACAATGGAAGCGTCAACTCAATATTCGCCGAAGTCGTCTTCTACAGCGGGCTCCTCAACTGCCTGAGGCGCGGGTGCAGCCTTCTTCGCTGTGAGCTTTGCATCGCCAACGTCTACGTTGGAAGGAGTGATAACGTAAGCATTGGACGCGATCTTCTTCAGAGATCCGTCGATAGAATATGCTACGCCGGAAAGGAAGTCGATAAGGCGGCGGGCAGTTTCCTTGTTGGTGTTCTCGAGGTTGAGAACCACGGTTCTTCTGGAAAGAAGATGATCTGCGATCTGTGCTACGCTGTCGAAGGATTCGGGTTTTACCACCTTCATCTCAAGCGCGCTGCCGGAAGAACCGGAAATGCTGATACCGGTAGCTCCGTAAGGTGCTCCTGCGGAAGGTGCGGGCTCTGCGTCTACGGGATCATCGTAAGAACCGAAATTTTCGGAATAGTATCCGTCATCAGCGTAATTTTCGTCGTACACGTCGTCCTCCGCTCCGTTCATTCTTCTCTTGATGTTGTCAACAATACCCATTTTTTATTTCCTCCAAATTATTTGCCGTAATTGATGAAAGCTTATTTTTCAGGGTATGAGCGCCTTCCGAAAATCGAACTTCCCACGCGCACCATATTGGCGCCCTCAAGGATCGCAGCTTCAAAGCTGTCACTCATTCCCATTGATAATATACACTCTATTATATTATGCGATTTTTTTCCTGAAAAGTCAAGATATATTGCGTATGTTTTCTCAAAATATTTTCTATATTCGTCAAAATCCGCGCAAACAGGAGCCATCGTCATCAGTCCGCGCACGTTGATCCCCGGGAGTCCGTCGATCTCCTGAATGACCCTTCCCGCGTCATCGGGCATGATGCCGCTTTTGTTTTCCTCTCTGCCTATGTTTATCTCGCAGAGCACGTCCGTGACGCATCCCGCCTCGAGACTGCGCTTTGATATCTCCGACCCGAGACGGAGGCTGTCCACGGACTGTATCATATCCGCCTTTCCTATGATGCTTCTGACCTTATTGGTCTGCAGGTGGCCTATTATATGGAGCGGCACGGTGTTTTTCAGGTCATCGTATTTCGAAAGGAATTCCTGCACGCGGTTTTCGCCCACGGCAGGAAGCCCCAGCTCGTTTACGGCGTACAGTATCTCCTCCGCGGGTACTGTTTTCGTGGCGGCGAGAAGCGTTACCTCTCCCGTATTGACGTTCCTTTTCGCTTTCGCGTTTTCTATTTTCTCGCATACTCTCAGGTAATGTTCCCTGATCTCCGCTTTTCTGTTTTCTTCCATTTACTGTTTCTCCGTACAGGGCACGCAATCCGTCCCGGTCACGATAAAATGATCCGCAAGACAGATCCCGTCAGCCGATAGTTTCTTTCCGAGATATTCCGTGATATACAGGTCCTCCACAGACGGCTCGGTGCCGGCATCCCCGTGGCTGTGACACAGTATCAGCTCTTTTGCTTTACATTCCTTCGCGGTTTTCTCTATCTCCTTCGCAAACGTGTCGGGATCGGATATCCCGTCGGGGAAATACGAAAAATCGAGCACCCCGTTTTTCTTCGAAAGATACAGAACCCCGACGCTTTCCGCCGGCTTCCCGAGGAACCGCAGGTACACGTACGCGCGGCGGCGGAAATCGGAATCAAGCCCCGCACTTTCAAGGTTGTCGCACATCAGTCTCCGCACCGTATCGGCTGAAAGCTTCATCCCCTTTGCGGTAGCTGCGCCCACGCCGTCGGCTTCCGTCAGCTCAGCTGTGCTCTTCGAAAAGAGCTCGCATCCGGGGAAGCTTTCCAATATCCCGTGGGCGGTGGGATTGGTATCCGTTCTGCTCACAAAGCTGAAAAGAAGCATTTCCATCAGCTGATGCGTTTCAAAAACGCTCTCTCCGTGTTTTTCGTATTTTTCCGTCATTCTGGCTCTGTGATTTGAGTGAGTATTATTCATCGGTCAATACCTTTTAGCCTGAATATTTTCGCGTAACCGCCCTCGGTGACGAGCTCGTAATCATCTCCCATAGCGCGGTACATCTTCGCCGTATGCTCATCTGATTCATAGCGGGTATCCACCGCATAGTACTCTGTTTTTCCGTAATCGCCGTAGTAATCCGGGCATGTGTGAAGCTCGTCGATATAGGCGATATGGGGCATCAGAAAACCGTACGCCGTGACGGAAGCGTCATCGGGGATCGCCTTCAGAGCTTCCTCAGTCGCCTCGTACATTCCGGCACGCCGGATATATCTTTCCACGTATCTGGAGGCCTTCGGGCCGGTCAGCGACACGGTGAACACCGTGCTGATCAGGAGCATGGCAAGGAGCGCCGCTCTCCTTTTTTCCGGAGAAAGGGACGAAACACACAGCACCGCCGAGAACAGAAGGAGCGCCGCCGTGCCGTAGGTGTACTGGAAATCCACGTTATACTGGTACATCCACGCGGGCACGAGGTTGATGACGAGGAGCGGTATCAGAAGTATGAGACCCGTCTTTTTCTTATGGAGGAAGGGCAGGAACAGCAAGGGAATACAGGTCCAGAGCACAAACTCCAGCTTTTGCCCCGTGTAGGTCATCTCCCTGTATCTTTCCGTATCCGCTCCGCTGAACACTTCTTTTACAAGATATCCCACGTCGAGGAAGCAGGTCTTGACGGCACCGAGAAGCCCTCCGTCCGAGCCTGCGGAAAGGTTTTCGAACCGTCCCGTCATGATCTCGCCGCCGCACAGCCGTATCATTTCGCAGGCGCCGAAAAAGTACCCCACGCTGAAAAGCGCGAGTATCGCCGCGAAGATCCGGTCACGCCCGGTGAACAGCATCCACAGAGCTATGGCGAGCACGTATATGAACGCGTCCTCTTTTACGGCAAGGATAAGGACGCAGAAGACCGCCGCTCCCGCTCTCCTGTTCTCAAGTATGAACCACAGAGCATAAAGGATAAGCACTGTCAGGAATTTATTCTCGTGAAAATCGCAGAAGGTACCGTTGGACACGGTGGGATACAGAAAATATACCGCCGCCGCGCACAGAGACGCCTTTTCGGAAAATCCGAGGGTGCGGCATATGCGCCGCAGGGGAAACGCGCCCAGTCCGGTCATCACCGCCTGCGACAGCAAAAGATACAGCGGCGAGCGGAAAAGATAATAGCCGGGCAGGAGAAGGTAAAGCACGGGCGAAAAATGCACCGCGAAATGGCTGACGGAGCCCGCTCTTTCCACAGTGGTCACGGGGAGTCCCGTTTTCGCCATCTGCTCGAACATCTGGGCGAAAATACCGAAATCGTAGGTGGCGTGGGAAAACGTCTTATACTTTACCGCGGTACAGAAAAATATCACCGCCACGTACAAAGCGAACATCGCCCACGTGAGCGCCGTCGCCGTGCGGCGGGACATATCCGTTCCGGCAAGTCCTGCGCGGTCACCCTCCGCGACATACAAGGCGGCGAGCAGGATCACTGCCGCTAATGCAATATTGAAAAAAACGTCTCCGGGATGCTGAACGGCAAGGACCGCGGAAAACGCCGTAAAGACGGAAACGAGCGTCCACGCGATGACCTTTTTGGTTTTCAGCATCAGGGAAACGGTGATTATGGCGACAAAAGAAAAAACCAGGATAAGAAGAGACGGCACGACAGAACTCTGCCGTACATAATTCAAGTCGGTGAAATACCCGCCGGACACAAAAGCGAGGGACGCCGCCGCAAAAGCGGCACAAAGGGCGGCAAAATAATCTGCCGCACCAAGGGGATATCGGTCAAAAAGCCGTTTCACCTTTTTCCCTCCGTTTCGAATCAGGCTATCACGCCTCTGATCCCGTTCAGTTCTTTCAGGTCGAATATATATGAAATATAGCTTTCGGGGCAGGGGATGAACGTCCCCTCTTTTATCATTTTCAGTATTTCATCCTTTGAGGCATAACGGACCTCTTCCACCTCCTCCGCCTGCAGACGGAGATCTGACGGGTCAACGTCGCCCAGAATGAGATACACGTCGTCAAAGCCGGGGAAGAAATTGACAGTAAGGGACGGGCGTCTTCCGGAAAGGTCGAGCCGCAGCCCAAGCTCCTCAAAAGTCTCTCTTTCGGCGGCATCTCTGGTGGTCTCGCCCGCCAGCGCGCTGCCTCCGACGGAGACGTCCCAGTAGCCGGGCCACTCCTTTTTGTCGGCTTTCCGGCGCTGGATGAGCATTTCGCCCTTTTCGTTGAATATGCACACGTGCACCACTATATGATAGCTGCCCGCGCTCATTTTTTCGCCGCGTTCGACCGTTTTGCCGGTCTTTATCCGGTCTATGTCATACACGTCCCAGAGTTCAGCCATACTGATCACCATGCTTTCTCGGCACTTTGCCTTTCGGTACAAAGTGGGCGTGAAACAAGTATATTTCAGAAACGGATTTCTGAATGTTCCACGCTAAAACCTCCCCGCGGGAGAGATAACGTTCAGGTCCTCAAAGGAGAGGATGTCGGATAGGATGTAGTTGGAAACGAACATTCCGGACAGGGTCAGCGCCACACCGTCGCGGGTCTCTCTCATATAACCGTTCTTCAGATAAAATCCCAGCTTCTCCCCGTACATTTCACGGAAATCGCATCCGAATCTCATATAGAACTCGCGGTACGAGATACCCCGGGTCAGCCTCAGACCAAGCATTATATATTCTCCCATGCCTGCTCTGCCGGATATTTCCTCAAGATTCTCCGTGATCCCGGCGGCGTTCGATATATCCTCGACGCCTTTTATATATCTTTCGATATTGCGTACGAACGAATACCTGCTGTTGTTGAAGAAGGAATGGGCGGCGGGTCCGAAGCCCAGATATTCCTCGCAGTTCCAGTAGCGCATATTATGGCGGGAAACTCTGCCGTCGCGGGCGAAATTGCTTATCTCGTACTGCATATATCCGCGCCGTTCAAGCAGGGCAGCGGCTTTCCTGTACATGGAATATTCCGTGTCCTCATCGGGCAGAGCGAGGGTTTCGCGGACCTTTGCGAAGGCCGTACCCGGTTCTATTTTCAGGTCGTACAGGGAAATATGCTCCGGGCGGAGCCGCGTTAAGTAATCTATTGAGCGGCACAGGCTCTCCTCGGTCTGGAGAGGGATGCCGAACATCAGGTCCACGCTTATATTGTCTATTTTCGCCGCTCTCGCCGCCGCGAAGCACTCCTCGAACTCTTCTCTGGAATGTATGCGGGACAGCGCCTTCAGCTCCCCGCTGTCCGCGGACTGGAACCCTATGCTTATCCTGTTCACGCCGTGTCTTCTCAGGCGGGAAAAGGTCCTTTTATCGGCGGTCGCGGGGTTGACCTCAACGGTCACCTCGGCTCCCTTCGCCACTCTGAAATTCCTTTTTACCGCATCGAGTATGCGGCAAAGCATTTTGACGGGCATGACCGTCGGCGTGCCGCCGCCGATATACACCGTATCTACCGTTCTTTCCTTTGCGGCGTCTCTGTAATACTTCATATGGTCGCAGAGCGCCGCCGTATATCTTTCAAAGATCTCCTCATCCCCCGGAACGAAGGAATAGAAATCGCAGTATGCACATTTACTCAGGCAAAAAGGGATATGTACGTATATCCCCAGTTTTCCGTTACCGGTCGTAAGCATACATTGTCCCTCCTTTTTTGTTTATTGATGTCCCAGAGTGTTCAGCTTCACCTTTTCGATCTTCGCGTCGTTGACTTTCACGGGAAACTGCGCTTTAAGCTCCGTTATCCTGTCGCTCAGGGTTTTCCCGGCCGCAAGCTCCCTCGCCTCGTTCAGCCATGCTTCTCCGCCGACCTCGACGCATAGCGCAATGTATCCTTTTCCGTCATACAGCACGGCACAGGCGTCGCCCTCTTTGGTATCCGCGGAAAACGCCCAGCTCCTCAGAGCCTCGATGCACCCCGCACGGTCTGTGTTTTCTATGGTTTTTACCGAATAGCGGTCCCTCAGGTCCTCAAAGACCTCTTTAGTCACGCTATCGGCATACTTTTCTACTATACTTTTTGCTTCCGCTTCGTCCTCGAAGCAGATATACTCTATGCTTTTCAGCTTCTCTTCGTTTCTGTAAAGCACCTCGCTGTACGGGCACTCACGGTCCGCGGCTGAAAGCACCATCGTTACGGTGACGTCTCCCGAGGACTGCTCCTTCGTATGGATATCAAAGGCTCTTCTGCCCTTTTCAAACGCCCACTCGCTGATGTCGGACCCGGGAATGTATTCCTCACCCACGGTGATCTTGTCTTCCACGAGACGGTCTATCGTTTCGGCGAATTTCGTATAATTCCCGCCGAAGTTCAGCTCGGTTATCGTATCCCGCACGATGCTCAGGAAAGAGCTTCTGTCGTAAGCGGACATCAGCTTTTCCACTCTGTCCTTGGGTACCGTTATCTTAACGTAATCGCATCTGAGGAGCGCCTCCGGCGACTGCTCGAAATAGCTTTCGCAGTCGGCCTCGGTGACAATCATGTTTTCTTCCAGATGCTTTTTGTACTGCGCGGCAAGCTCCTCCATTTCAAGGCACCGCTCCACAGTATCGCGGCTGACGCCCTCGCCATATGCCCACGGAAGGTATTCATCAAGGCTCATGCGGACTGCTGTTCCGTCCTCTTCGTAGCCGGACATGGTCTGTGTCACCGCGGCCTTTCCCTCTTCGGAAAGGGTGATTTTTTCCTCCGCCGCACCGTTCAGCAGGGCGAGAGTCTCCGTCAGGTGAGACGTCGTCAGAGAATTCATATATTCTTTCCAGGTGGACCCGTCAGATCTGGTCTGCTCGCCCGGGTCTTTGGCGGTATCAAGACCGGAAAGCTCCACGTAATCGGCATACTCGTCCACGAAAGAACGGTACCGGGAGTTGAGAAAATACGAATACATCTCGTCCGTCACCGTTATTTTACCTGATTTCATGCAGTTTCCACCCGGAAGCACCGAGCATCCCGTCAAAGACAGAACGACTGCCGCCGCGAGAAGGATCGCCGTGAACCTTTTTGCTCTCATCTGAGTTCCTTTCCTGTTACGCCTTTGCTTATCTTCCAAAACGGGGGCTGCGAACAGCCCCCGTTAGTTTATTGATCTGTTTTTACTTTGCGGAGGTATCTGCGGCGGAGCTGAGATCGACCACGCTGATAAGCTTGGTCTTGGCGCTGTATACCTTTACGTCATGCTTCTTTGCGAGCTCTTCATACTCCGTGTTGAACGCGTCGCTGATAAGGCTGTCGTTGGCGGTCTTCTGCCACTTCTGATCGCCCGCGCCGACGAAGTAAACTACGTAGTAGCCCTTTTCCTCGCTGTGGATGATCTCGCAGTCGCCTGCTTTTCTCGCGCTGTCGCCCAGCCACTCGTCGACCTCGTCGCAGAGCACGCCGCGATCGGCGTTCTCAACGAGACCGCCCTCGTAGCTGCCGTCGCCGTACTTGTCTTCTGCGGCAAGAGCGGCAAAGTTTTCTTCGGTGGCATCCTTGTCGAACTCAGCCTTTACGCTTTCGGCAAAGGTCTTCGCTGCGTCGTCGGTCTCCAGATCGGAGATGAGCGCGGGGATGTAACGGAAGCTCTTGAGGGTATAGGTATCACGGTACAGGCACTCGGAGCCGAGATCGGACTCCTCTGCGGGCAGGATCATGTATACCGCAAAGGAGGTGTCCTTCTCATCGGTATAGGTCTCGTAGCCCTTTCTGGCGTCGTCGAAGAGCCAGTCGTTCAGGTCGGATTCGGAATAGGTGTTGCCGGTCTTTTCGCAGCCCTCAACGAGAGCGGGGATATCGACCTTGTCTGCTTCCAGAGCTTCCTCGTCCATATCCTTATAAAGATCGGTCTTGAGGTAATTCTCAACGTATGCGAGGAAGCCCGCCTTGTCGGTGGCCTTCGCAAGCTCTGCGGCAAGTCCCTTGAGGCGCTCTGCCTCTGCCTTGTCGGCTGCAGCTGCGGCTTCCTTTTCCTCCTCGGTCGCGTTTTCCTCAACAGCGGCAGCCTTTACGGAGAAAGTATAGGTAAGGTAGTCCACCTTGCGGAAGGTGTCCTTGTTTTCGTCGTAGTAAGTGTTCCAGTCTGCCTCTGCGAACTCATAGCGGGAGGTGAGCTCCTGGGAGTAGTGGGAGGCGGTCTCGGAGAGGGTCAGGCACTCGCGGAAGACCTTTTCCGTTACGCCGCTGCCGTAAACGGCCTTCAGATAGTAGTCGAAGGACACGTTGTAGCTCGCTGCCTGTGCTTTCAGAGATTCGACGGAAGCATCGACTTCCTCTGCGATCTCGTCGTCCATATCGAACTTCTCGTCAGCCTTTGCGGCCTCGTTGAGAACGAGGAGCTGCTCCACGGAGGAGATCGTTCCGTCCATGAAGTAGTCGAACCAGGTCTGGCCTTCGGGTGTGGTCTGGTCCTTCAGCGATTTCGTTACGTCAAGACCCGTGTAGGACAGGTACTGCTGATAGGTGCTTACATAGCCCTGATAAGTCGAGTTGAAGAAATATGTGAGCATGGGAGCGGTGACCTTGAAGTTCTCTGACTCGATGGTCTTGGTGTTTTTCTGCACGATACCGGGAATATAGTTCCATGCGAAAACGCCTGCCACGAAAATAACAGCGAGGATCGCTGCGATTATCGCCACGACCTTTCCGGCCTTGCTCTCTTTCTTTTCGAATTTCTTTCCGGAGCCTTTTACGAGATCAAGCTCGGCTGCGGCTTTTACTCTTTTTTTCTTTCCCATATCGGAAATCCTTTCTCTTTTGAGAATCTTTCTGCTTCCCTCCGGGGAGTCCCCGCCGGAAACGTTACATCGTAGTATATCACATTTATCTCCGTTTTTCCAGTACTTTTCATATTTTTTATAAAAATAATATATTTTCATGCCCGTAACTGTCTTTGGCGGTCTTTTTTTCTCCCGCCGTATTGTATTATGTCCCGCGATTTGTTATAATCGTAGAAGAAAGAGGGTGGTACCGTTGGATAAGCTGAAATTTTCCGTGTCCATGTGCGTTTTCGGCACGATCGGACTGTTTGTCAAATTCATACCCATGCCCTCCTCTGTGATCGCCTGTGTGAGAGGGCTCACGGGAGCTCTTTTCCTCTTCGCCGTGTGCCTTGTCATGCGCCACCGCTTTGACCGCGGGGCGATACGCCGCCGTCTCCTTCTGCTCTGCGTTTCGGGAGGAGCCATCGGATTGAACTGGATACTGCTTTTCGAAGCTTACAGATATACGACCGTAGCCGTCGCGACCCTTTGCTACTACATGGCTCCCGTCTTTATTATCATCTTTTCCCCTCTCGTGCTGAAAGAAAAAATGACGGGGAAAAAGCTTTTCTGCGTTGCCGTGGCGCTCTGCGGAATGCTCCTCGTTTCGGGTGTCATCCGTGAGGGCGTGCCCTCTGACCTGCGCGGTATCCTTCTGGGGCTCGCGGCTGCGGCAGTTTACGCCTGCATCATCTTCATGAACAAAAAAATGCCGGACGTTCCGGCATACGACAAGACCATAATCCAGCTTTTGTCCGCAGGAATCGCCGTATTACCGTACTGTCTTCTGACCGTGGAAATGCGCGAGATCGGTCTCTCTCCCTCGGGGCTGATCCTCCTCGCCGTCGTGGGCATAATACATACAGGAGCCGCTTATTTTCTGTATTTCGGCTCCATGGGAGGAATACGCTCCCAGACCATCGCCATAATGAGCTATCTCGACCCTGCTCTTGCCGTGATCCTGTCAGCGGTGATCCTCCGCGAGAAGCTTGATGGCTTCGGGATCGTCGGAGCGGTCCTGATTATCGGAGCGGCGCTTTTCAGCGAGCTGCCCGTATGGGAAAAGGAAAAGGCATGAAAAAGCTTGAAGATTTGAGAAAAGAGCTTGACGCCATCGACGAAAAGCTCACCGCACTGTATCTTGAACGGCTCCGCATCTCCCGCGAGATAGGAGAATTAAAAAAAGAAAACGGTACCCCCGTGAAAGACCCCGCAAGGGAAGCGGAAATACTTGAAAAGCTTTCCGCCGCCGCAGGGGATGACGCGCCTGCCGTAAAAAAGCTCTACGAAACCGTATTTGAAACGAGCCGCGATATCCAGAAATAAGAAAGGAGCCGGAAATGACTTACGGGCTTCTGGGAGAAAAGCTCTCCCACAGCTATTCACCCGAACTGCATAAAATGCTGGGCCGTCCGGACTACCGGCTTTTTGAGGTCGCCCCCGAAGCGCTTTCCGCGTTTATGGAGACGGCGGATTTCGACGGCATCAACGTGACCGTACCCTATAAAAAAGCCGTTATCCCCTACCTTGCGGAGCTCTCTCCCGAGGCGAAAGCGGCGGGAAGCGTGAACTGCATCGTAAAGCGCGCCGACGGCACGCTTTACGGCGACAACACCGACGCGAAGGGCTTCGAGGCGCTTCTCGATTTTTCGGGGATCGCGGTCAAAGGGAAAAAAGTTCTCGTGCTCGGCAGCGGCGGCGCCGCCGGCGCGGTGACTTACGTTCTGAAAAAGCGTGAAGCCGCTCCCGTCGCTGTTTCGAGAAGCGGTGAGGTCAATTACGAAAACGTATATACCCTCCACGCCGACGCCGACGTGATAGTGAATGCCACCCCCGTGGGGATGTACCCCGGCAACGGCGTGTCACCCATAGATATCGCCCCCTTTGAAAAGCTTTCCGGCGTCATCGACCTTATATACAACCCCGACAAGACCGCCCTCGTCCTCGACGCCGAGGACAGAGGAATAAAAGCCGTCGGCGGGCTTTATATGCTGGCCGCCCAGGGCGTCATCTCGGACGGGCTGTTTTCCGGAAAGAACGCTCAGGCGGCAAAGATCAAAAACGTGTACTCCCGCCTGCGCGTTTCCAAACGGAACATCGTACTCATAGGTATGCCCGGAAGCGGAAAAACGGTCATCTGCAAAAGGCTTTCCGCGGCGCTCAACCGTCCCTTCGAGGACATAGACAAAACCATTGAAAACGCAGAGGGGTGCCGTATCACAGACATTTTCGCCGAAAAAGGCGAGGAGTATTTCCGCGCTCTGGAAACGGAATACACGGGAAAGCTTTGCCGCGGCTCCGGAAAGATCATCTCCACCGGAGGCGGCGTGGTGACGAGGCCGGAAAACCGCCGGTATCTGCGGGAAAATTCCGTGATAGTTTATCTTATCCGCCCCACCTCCGCGCTGACACAGCGCAACAGACCCGTGTTTTCCACGACGGACCCGGAGTCGCTGGCAAAGATCCGCGTACCGCTGTATAAGGAATGGGCGGACGTGAAAATACTTAATTCGGGAATAGGCCCCACCGTGGGCGAGATAATACGCTTCCTGCATCTGAAACCGGAGGAAAAAATTTGAAAGCATCGCAAACACAAATCGGATGTATGCTGTTTTCAAACCCCTTTTGTGTCTTTCAAAGCGTAGATCCGGCTTTCAGTTTTTTGCCTTGGAAAAAAGCATAAATGCAAAGAAAGGAATGGACATAAAAATGAGAATACTTATAATAAACGGTCCGAACCTGAATTTTCTCGGCATCCGCGAGCCGGATATATACGGAAAAGAGACCTACGCCGACCTGTGCGCTTTTATAGAAAACGTGTGCCGCGGAAAAAACGCGGAATGTGAGATATTCCAGTCCAATCACGAGGGCGCCATCGTGGATAAGATACAGGAGGCATACAAAAAAGCCGATGGCATCGTAATAAATCCCGCCGCCTACACCCACACCAGTGTCGCCATACCCGACGCGCTGAAGGCAGTGGGCATCAGAACGGTGGAGGTACATCTCTCCGACATCACAAAGCGGGAGGACTTCCGCAAAGTATCCTATGTGTCCCCCGTGTGCGAAAAGACCGTGTACGGTCTCGGCTTCGAGGGCTACCGCGCGGCGATCGAGTATCTCCTTAACTCTTAGATCTCAAAGCTTAACGGATACGGGGTGAGCGCACGGCATTTGTATCTTCGGATCAGAAACGTTGATACAGCAAATGGACCCGGTCACTCCGAGCCGAGCGTCAGAATGCGATAAAGAAGGTCTGCGCAGGCGGACTTATGCTCGCCGAAGAATCAACAGAGTGATGCAGCATTTTGGCGGAGTATTTTGGGAAGCCCATTGGCGGCATAAGTCACAAATGCAAAGGCAGCAATGACCTAAAAGAGAAATAAGCATAATAATCCGGGAACGGTGGGAAGATTCCCGAATATCTGATGAAAAAATGACCGAAACTTGCGTTTCGGCCATTTTTTATATCTTTCTTTTGTCCCTAAGTTAGAGCCCCTTTACGGTGGGCTTTTTTATTTCTTCAGATTCAGTTTTTCGATATACACCGGGCGGTTTTTGCTCTGGATCCACAGCTTGGAGAGATATACACCGATGATGCCGGTGAAAATGAGCTGGATGCCGAGGGCAAGCGCTATGGCACCCAGCAGAAACGCAGTTCCGATACCCCACCCGACAGCGAGGCATACTATCATGAACGCGGCGGCGAGTACGGTCAGCACCGCGCCGATATACAGGGGCGCTTTAAGGGCGGAAACGGAAAAATCGGTGATGCCGGCGGCGGAATATTTCAAAAGCTTACGGAACGACCAGGCGGACTTGCCCGAGTTGCGCTTTTCGGCGACATAGGGGATATATTCCGTGTCAAAGCCCACCCAGGAGAACAGACCCTTTGAAAATCTGCTGTATTCGGGAAGGCTCATGACCGCCTCCGCCACGTTCCTGCGGAAGGTGCGGAAATCGCTGGTGTCGGCGCGCAGCTTTACGTCGGCGGCGCGGTTGATGGTGCGGTAAAAGGCTTTTTTGCACATCACCATAAAGGCTCTTTCGCTCCGCTTCTCCTGATACGCCGCAACGCAGTCGCAGTGGGGCTTTTCATCGAGTATCTTCACCATCTCGCACACGGTCTCCGGTCTCTGCTGAAGATCGGCGTCGATTATGGAGATATACTCGCCGGAGGCGTTTTTCATGCCGCAGAGCATGGCGGCCTCCTTGCCGAAATTGCGTGAAAAGGATATAACGCGCACGTTTTCGTTCTCGGAGTAGAGCTTTTTCAGCGCTGTCAGCGTCCCGTCCGTACTGCCGTCGTCAACGAAGACGGCTTCGAATCCGATGCCCGCGTCCGAAAACGCCTTGCGGCAGAGCCCGAAAAAGGGCTCCACGTTGTCCTGCTCGTTATAGCAGGGCACTACTAAAGAAAGTTTCATTTTTTCTCCTTAGCTCACAGTACGCCGCCGTTGGACTCGACTACGGTCTTGTAGTAGTAATACGAATCCTTGGGTATGCGCTGCTGTGTTGCGTAATCCACGTACACCAGACCGAAGCGGTCGGTGTATCCGGAGCACCACTCGAAGTTGTCGGTGAAGCTCCAATGGAAGTATCCCGCGATGTCAACACCGTCGTCCACGGCGCGGCGTAGCTCCAGAAGGTAGCGGTGGATGTAATCCACGCGGTTGGGGTCGTGCACCTTGCCGTCGAGAGAGATGGCGTCGTGGCAGGCAAGACCGTTTTCAGTGATGACGATTGGGGTGTTGTATCTCTCGTAGAGGAATTTGGGTGCCCAGTAGAGAGAAGCGGGGGTCGTGGGCCAGCCGATAAGGGATTTCGCGTATCCCGTGGGCTTTTTAACGTATTCGGGGTTGCCGTCCTCGCCCATTTTCCACAGGTGGGAGTAGTAGATGTTCTGACCGTAATAGTCGAGAGGCTGGCAGATTATGCGCATATCCTCCATGTAGTTTTCGGGGAGGAACTCACAGTATTTCTTGAAGAAGGGGTCTTCCTCGGGGTAGTGACCCAGCATGACGGGGTCGGAAAAGAGCGGAACGTTCCACATCCACCAGTCCTCGTCGATCTTGAAGAGAGCCTGTCGGGCGGCGTCGGCGTCCGCGGGAGAATCGGTGATGGGGCAGGTGCCGGCGGTGGTGGGCGCGTAGCCTACCTTCACGTCGGGGATTATATCGCGCAGAGCCGCCACGGAAAGGCCGTGGGCGAGAAGCACGTTATGGACCATGACCATGTTGTCGGACATGGGCAGCTTTTTGCCGGGGGCGTTGGAGCCGTGGAAATAGCCCTCACCGATGAAGCACTGGGGCTCGTTGAAGGTGAAGAAAAGCTTGCACTTGTCGCCGAAGGCCTTTGCGCAGACCTCGGTGTAGTACTTGAACCACTTGGGCGAATCCGGGTTCAGCCAGCCGCCGCGGTCCTCAAGTGCCTGGGGCAGATCCCAGTGGAACAGCACGATGCAGGGCGTGACCCCGCGGGAGAGGAGCGCGTCAAGGAGCCGTCTGTAAAAGTCTATTCCCTTCGGATTTACCTCGCCGTCGCCGTCGGGGATGACCCTGGGCCAGCTCACGGATAATCTGTATGTGGTCTTGCCGAGCCCCGCGATAAGGGCGGCGTCCTCCTCGTATCTGTGGTAGTGGTCGCAGGCGACATCTCCGGTGTCGTCTTCTCTTACGTGGCCGCCCTCGTGAGTAAAGGTGTCCCAGATGGAGAGACCCTTTCCGTCCTCAAAGGCACCGCCTTCTATCTGATAGGAGGCGCTTCCCACGCCCCACATGAAGTCTTCTCTGAATCCCATGATGTTATCCTTTCTTATGTCAGTCCGTGTTTCTGTCGAATACTATATAGCTGAAAAGCTTGGGCATACTGATGTTTGAAACGTCCGCCACGGCGTATCCCGGAGAGACGGCCCTTACCGTCGCGCCGTCCAGCTCTATGACCGAGGGATCGCTGACGGTGAAATTATCGGCGGAGCCGAAGCCCTCGACGAACGCGGCGGAGCCCACCTCGAGCAGAGAGGGCGTGCCGGCAGACATGTCCGGGCTCTGCCCCTCGGGAAGAACGCATACGAGGAAGCAGGAATCCGTGCCCTCGTATCCGATAAGGGTCACGCCGGGGGCGACGGGGGTTATGGCGCCGTCCGTGACTGCCGCGACGGAGGGGTGGGAGGAAACGAGCGTTCCTCCCTCAACGTACCCGGGGTCTTCGACCTCGCTTCCGTCCGCATTTGCGAAGACATATCCCTCTATGCGGGCGTTCACAAAATCAAATCCGTCGCCGGCCGGCGCGGTCTGTTCCGTCGTCTCCGCAATATCCCCGGTGTCGGGGGAGGTCGTGGTCGTATCCGCTGCGGGCTTTTCTCCGCAGGCGCAGAGGATGAGCGACAGCAGCAGTATTGCGGTTATAAGTCTTATTTTCATATTATTTCTCCAGCATCTTGTAAAGGTCGTCCTCGGTCAGTACGGGAATGCCCAGCTCGTTGGCGCGGTCCAGCTTTGAGCCCGCCTCTTCTCCGGCGACGACGTACGAGGTCTTTTTGGAAACGCTTCCGGCGACCTTCGCGCCTTTTCCCTTTAATTTTTCGGTGGCTTCGCTGCGGGTCATGGTCGAAAGCGTGCCCGTCAGCACGAAGGTTAGTCCCTCAAGGGAGGTGTCTGTGGGCGCGCCGCCCGCGGCTTCTGTCATAACGCCCGCCGAAGCGAGGGAGTCGATCAGCTCTTTCGTCTCCGGCAGGGAGAAGAAGCTGACCACGGTATCCGCCATGATCTCGCCTACGTCGGGAACGGAGAGTAATTCCTCCCGGGTCGCGTCAAAGAGGGGATATATGCCGCCGAACCTGCCGACGATATCGGCGGATGCCGCCTCTCCTATATGGCGCACACCCAGGGCGAACAGAAGCTTTTCGCCGCCGGCGGTCTTTGATTTTTCTATGGCGTCAACGAGGTTTTTCGCGGAGAGCTCTCCCATTCTGGGGAGAGTGACCAGCTCGGAGGCGCGCAGCGTGTAGATGTCGGCGACGGAGGAGATGAGCCCCTCGTCAAGCAGAAGCTTTACCATCTTGGGTCCCATGCCGTCTATGCCCATGGCCGCCTTCGAGGCGAAATGGATGACACGGCGCTCAAGCTGCGCGGGGCAGGCGGCGTTGATACAGCGCACCGCGCCCTCCTCGCTGCCGTCGGTCTCGCCCTCTTCCCAGGAATCGTAAACGAGCTTTTCGCCGCAGGAGGGGCAGTATTCGGGAAAGCGGAAGGGCTTTTCTTCACCCGTGCGGAGCTTTGCCACGCTTCCCACCACCTCGGGGATGATGTCGCCCGCCTTGCGGACGATAACGGTGTCGCCGATGCGTATGTCTTTCTGTCTTATTATGTCAATGTTGTGGAGAGTCGCGCGGGAAACGGAGGTGCCCGCGAGCCTTACGGGTGAGAGCTCCGCCGTAGGGGTCAGAACGCCTGTCCTGCCCACCTGCACGGTGATGTCGAGGAGCTTCGTCGCCTTTTCCTCCGGGGGGAATTTATATGCCACCGCCCACTTGGGGGTGCTTGTGTTTTCACCGAGGACCGTCCGCTGACGGAGGGAATTGATCTTGATCACCGTGCCGTCGATGTCGTTGGGAAGAGTGTCTCTCGCCTCGCCCAGCCTCTTCACCGCTTCGACGATCTTTTCCGCGTCTCCGGTCACGTCTAGCATGTCTATGGTGTGGAAGCCCAGCTCGCGGAGACGGTCAATGGTCTCCGAGTGAGTTTTCGGCGCGTGTCCGTCGGAGTACAGATCTCCGGTCTGGTAGTTGAAAACGAAAATATCGAGCCCGCGCTCGCCGGTCTCGGCGGCGTCGAGCCGCCTGAGAGAGCCCGCCGCGGCGTTTCTCGGGTTTGCCCACAGCTTTTCTCCCGCCTCTTCCTTTTCGGCGTTAAGACGGGCAAATTCGGCGCGGGGCATATAGACCTCGCCGCGCACGGTCAGATCGAGAGGCTCCGGCAGGGTGTGGGGGATGGATCTTATCGTAAGAATATTGGGCGTCACGTCCTCGCCCTCAACGCCGTTTCCGCGGGTGGCGCCGAGCACGAGCCTGCCTTTTTCGTAGGTAAGTCCTACGGAAAGACCGTCGATTTTCGGCTCAACGGTGAACTCGATCCCGTTCTCGCCCTCCTCTTTCAGAGCGGTGACGGTCTTTTCCACGAACGCCGTCAGCTCCTCAAAGGAGAAAACATCGGTCAGAGAGCCCATTTTCACGGGATGACGCACCTTCCCAAACTTTTCGTCGGCTTTGCCGCCCACGCGGTGCGTGGGTGAGTCGGGCGCGTCAAGCTCCGGGAACTCCGCTTCAAGCTCCTGAAGCTCCCGGAACATCATGTCGTACTCGAAATCGGAGATCTCCGGCGCGTCGTTCTCGTAGTAGAGCCGGGAGTGGTAGCGCAGAGAGCGCCTCAGCTCCTCTATTCTTTTTTCGGCATTTTCTTTGTTCATACAGTTACTCTTCTTCAAATTATTTTGCACCTTTCTTTGGAAAGAAAGGTGCCCAAAGAAACTGAAAAATTATTTATTAAACAAGAGATACGAGTAATGTCTTTATGACATATTTTTCGGTCAAGTTCTTTGCGGAGCTTTCCGTCCGATCAGCACAGGCCTTTGCACAAAAGCCTGCTTTTGTGGGGGAGGTGCCAACTGTTATTACAACTGGCACTTACTTCGGCACCGAACTGAGAAAGCGACCGTACTCTCACCGCCGCAATATCACTGCGAAAGCCGCAGGCTTTCGCACCTCTCCGCTGCGGCCATTATCGCGAGGCGTGCGCTCTCGTAAGTGAGGCCGCCCTGCATGAACGCGATGTAGGGGTCTTTCATGGGACCGTCGGCGGAAAGCTCGATGGACGAGCCGCCCACGAACGCGCCCGCCGCCATGACCACGTCGTCGTCATACCCCGGCATGTCCCACGGCTCGGGGGAAACGAAAGCGTCAACGGGAGAGGCGGACTGTATTCCCCGGCAAAACTCAACAAGTCCCTCGGGGGTCTTTAATTTAACGGTCTGGATTATATCGTGGCGCCGCTCAAAGGGAGAGGGCGACACCTCAAAGCCCATTTCGGAGAACATATACGCCGCCAGATGCGCCGTCATCAGCGCCTGCGCCGTAGTGTGGGGCGCGTAGAAAAGGCCGCGGAGAAGATTTCTGTTCTGACCGAGGGAGGCGCCGACCTCAAGCCCCACTCCGGGGCAGGTAAGGCGGTAGCCCGCCAGCTCAACGGCTTTTTCCGACCCCACAAGATACCCGCCGATATCGGCCATGCCGCCGCCGGGATTTTTGATGAGTGAGCCTATCATAAGGTCAACGGCGCCCTCACCGTAGCGCTTGTCGCAGGGCTCGGTGGGCTCGGTGAACTCGCCGTAGCAGTTGTCGAGAACGGCAAAGAACTCGCTCTCCGCTTTTTCTCTCGCGAATTTCACGATTTCAACGATCTCGGAGACGGAAAGGGTCTTTCTGTCCATATACCCTTTCGATCTCTGCATGAAGACCACTTTAACTCTTTTTCCGTATTTTTTAAGCGCCGCACCGATCCCGTCAAAGTCGATATCGCCGTCTTTGAAGGGGACCTCGGCGTATTCCACGCCGAAATCGCGCAGCGAGCCCGCGCCCTCTTTCCCCGTGATGCCCAGCACATCGCGCAGGGTGTCGTAGGGGGTGCCGGTCACGGAGAGCATAACGTCGCCGGGACGGAGCAGGCCGAAAAGGCCGACGGTGATGGCGTGGGTACCCGAAAGGATGGAGGGCCTCATGAAGCCCGCGGGGGCACCGAAGACCTCCGCGGCGATCTTGTCTATGGTGTCGCGTCCGCGGTCGCCGTAGCCGTAGCCGGTGGTGGCGGCGAAAAGCGACTCGGAGACTCTGTTTTCGCGAAAGACGTCAAGGACCTTTTCCGCGCAGACGCGGGCGTTTTCGTTAATCTCTCCGAAAATACCGGCGAGAGCCGCTTCAGCGGCTTCTGCCTTTTTTCTCGTTTTGTCAGAAATATTCATACCTATATTTTCCCATTATATATTTATACTGTTATTTTAACCCAAAAAAGTCCCCGTGTAAATACCCCCGCGTGAAAAAAACGGAGAGAGCGGGAAATTAGAGTTTAGCGAGCAGTTCTCTTCGCAAAAGTTTTTGCCGGCTTTTTTCAAAAAGCCGCAGGGCGCGGGGCGGCGCCCCGCATATCGGCGTTTCTTTTCATAGCTTTTCTTGATGATGAACTTTGGCAAAGGCGAAGCCTTTGCTGGCACAGAACAAGCAGACTTCC
>JAZLKW010000057.1:0-35684 GCA_045597805.1 Candidatus Avispirillum sp.
ACGTACAGAGATAAGCCTTTGCCTTTCGGCAGACGACTCATCCACCGCAAGCGGTCCCCCTTCCCTTACCAGGGAAGGCATCTCGTTAAACTATAATTTATCTTTTCACGCCATTAGAATCGGGATTCTTTTGTTTGCGAGAAGAATAGAACAAATTATAGTTTGCAGAGGAGAAGCATTCGGCATTCAGAGGCGGCGAAGCCGCCCCTTAAAACTTAACTCTTAAAACTCCACACTCCACACTGCACCATATACTACAACTTGCCGTCCAAAACAAAAAGCCCCCGCGGGGGCGTTTTGTTTTTAACTTGATCTTACGCCATGGGAACTACCGCGCCGTCGTAAGTCTCGGCGATGTAGTTCTGAACAGCTTCGCTCTGGAGAGCGTCAACGAGCGCCAGAATTGCCTCGTTCTTCTCGTTGCCTTCCTTAACGACAAGGATGTTAGCGAAGGTCTGCGCTGCCTCGGAGTTCTTGTCCTCAACTGCCAGTGCCTCGGAAACCTTGAGACCTGCCTCGATCGCGTAGTTGCCGTTAACGACTGCAACTGCTACCTCGTCAAGCATACCGGTGATGAGAGCCGCCTCCATCTCAACGATGTCGAGATTTTTGGGATTCTCGGTGATGTCTTTCTTTGTCGCGGTCAGACCTGCGTCCTCTTTGACGGTGATGAGGCCTGCTGCAGCCAGAAGCTGAAGAGCTCTTGCCTCGTTGGTGGCGTCGTTGGGAACTGCGACCTTCGCGCCGTCGGGGATCTTGTCGAGAGCGTCAACGGTGCCGGCGTAGATGCCGTAAGGCTCGTAGTGTACCTTCGCGACGGAAACGAGGTGAGTGCCGTTCTCGGCGTTAAACTGATCCAGGTAAGGGGTGTGCTGGAAATAGTTCGCGTCAACATCGCCGCTTTCGGTGGAGTTGTTGGGAATAACGTAGTCATCCATCACCTTTATATCAAGGTTGATGTCCTTCTCGGCCAGTGCTTCCTTGCACTGCTCAAGGATCTCTGCGTGGGGAGTGGAGCTTGCGGCAACGGTAAGGGTCTTAGCCTCGGCCTTTTCTCCGCAGGACGCGAGAACGAGTACGAGCATAACTGCCGCCAGGGTGAGAGCGATGATTTTCTTCATTGTTTTTTCTCCTTATTTGTATTTGATTTTTTGCAATTGTCTTAATTTCTTATGCGTTTGTCTAACTTTTTGGCCAGGAACTGTAATCCCTCCTGGAATATCTGAACAAGGATTATGAGCAGAATGGAGGAAATATACATCACATTGGGCTGGAAACGGTACAGACCGTACTGGATCGCGAGCTGTCCGAGACCGCCGCCGGCGATAAGATACGTCATGGGGGTGTACCCGAGGATGGTGGTCAGCGCGATGGCACCGCCGATGAGCAGGGAAGGCTTCGCCTCGGGGAGAAGGACCTTCGTGATGATCTGGAAATTGTTGGAGCCCATGGAGTTGGCGGCCTCAATGACGCCCGCGTCCACTTCCTTCAGGGAGGACTCCACCATTCTCGCCACGAACGGTATCGCGGCGACTACCAGATAGAATATGAAAGCATTGTCTCCGATCTTTGTGCCCATAACGATCTTCGACACTGGCTGTATCATGACCAAAAGGATGATGAACGGGATCGAACGTATCATGTTGACGACGAACCCGAGCACGGAGTTGAGGGCACGGTGGGGAAATATGCTGCCGGAGGCAGTCCCGTACAGGAGCACGCCCAGAGGGATGCCCGCCGCATAGGAAATAGCTGTGCTGATAACGGTTATCTTCAGAGTTGTGAGGAAGGCTTCAAGATACATGATCCCCATGCCGTTCCCGAAAAGGTTTGAGAGGAATTCAGTCATCGGATTCCACCTCCTCGAACTTTATTCCGCGGTCTTTGAGGTATTTCATGATCCTTGCCACGGAGGTCTCGTCGTCGGGAAGCTGTAAGAGCATCTGACCGTACGCCTTGCCGCCGATGTTCTTGGTGTCGGCGCCCATGATGTTCACGGCGGCGTGACACTCAAGTGAAAGATTGGATATGACGGGCTCCGAGGACTCCTGCCCGTCGAAGACGATGCGGATGATCCGGGAGGACATGCTTCTCGTAATATCGTTGCTCTGCGGGAGGATAAGCGTTTTCGCCATCTGCGACTTGGGCGAGAGGAATACGTCACGCACGTATCCTGTCTCCGCAACGGATCCGCCGTCGAGGACCGCCACCTTGCTGCATATCTGCTCCACCACCTTCATCTCGTGGGTAATGACCACGATGGTCACGCCCAGAGTGCGGTTGATGTTTTGCAGAAGCTCCAGAATGGAGCGGGTGGTCTTGGGGTCAAGCGCGCTTGTGGCTTCGTCGCAGAGAAGCACCTCGGGGTCCGTGGCGAGCGCACGGGCTATGGCGACTCTCTGCTTCTGTCCTCCGGACAGCTGAGAGGGATAATTGTTCATCCTGTCGGAAAGGTCCACGAGCCGCAGCAGCTCCTTTGCCTTTTCAACGGCTGCCTTTTTCGGTACTCCGGTGATCTCCATGGGGTAGCACACATTTCTGAGCGCAGTCCTCTGCTCGAGAAGATTGAAGCCCTGGAATATCATGGATATGGAGTGCCTTACTTCAAGAAGCTCCTTTTTCGAAAGTGACGCCATATCAACGCCCTTGAAAAGGACCTTGCCGGATGTGGGCTTTTCAAGAAGATTGATGCACCGCACCAGAGTGGATTTACCGGCGCCGGACAGACCGATGATGCCGAAAATGTCACCTTTTTCAATTGTGAGGGAAACGTCTTTTACGGCCTCGACTTTGCCGGAAACGGTGCTGAAGGCCTTGCAAACGTTCTGAAGCTCGATCACGGCGTAACCTCCCTTCATAATACTGATTAATAGATAAATCTTACCATCTTCAGCCTTATTTGTCAAGGGGTTGCGCGTTTTTTGCCGAATTGCGCGGCGCGAATTGCGACTTGTATCTAAAATGTTGAATATTACCAATTAATTCCACCGAAATTTGTGCAACATTATTTTTGGTAATTGCTTGCATAATGTGGTAAAATATGGTAATATGAGATTACCAAAAAATACCAAAAACGGAGAGAAAAACCAATGGAAAAAATGAAGATACTCATAGCGGACGAAAATGCCGAAGCGAGAAAAGCGTGCAGGGAAGCCCTGCTGCGCGCGGGTATCCGCGACGTAGACGAAACGACCAACGGTGAGGAAGCGCTCTCGCGCATCGGCAGACTCCATCCCGACATCGTTATCGCGGACGTGTGGCTGTCGCGGCTTGACGGCATAGGGCTGGTACGTCAGGCGCAGGCCCTGGACTACGGGCAGGACAAGCCCCCGGCGTTCATAATAGCCTCCCTCGTCACCAATCAGAATATATTCATAGAAGCGGCGAAGGCGGGCGCGGTGCTCTGTCTGCCTAAGCCGCTGGATTATAAAAGCCTCGCCGATCATATAGGCTCCATCTTCCGTGCCAGAGCGGACGGCTCCATAGATGTGGGCGGCACAAATGTCACCCCTCCGGACATAGAAGCACAGGTCACGAAGATCATACATCAGATAGGCGTTCCGGCACATATAAAAGGATATCAGTACCTCCGCACGGCTATCCTCATGACGGTCAGTGACAGCGAGGTCATCAACTCCGTAACGAAGATACTTTATCCCTCCGTAGCGAAGAAGTACGCCACCACCACCTCACGTGTTGAACGTGCCATCCGTCACGCTATCGAGGTCGCATGGGACCGCGGTGACGTGGATACACTCAATTCCTATTTCGGATATACTGTACAGAATAACCGCGGTAAGCCCACCAACTCCGAATTCATCGCCATGATAGCGGACAACCTCAGGCTGAAGTATAAGATAAGATGAGCGCCGCTCCTTAAAACCTAATACCTGAAAAAAGCCCCCTCGACCGGGGCTTTTTGCCGTATTGTCCGTTCCAAACCAATGTATTGTTCCCGATTTGTGAAAAATCATGAAAATCCACGCGATATTTCATTGTTTTTTTACAGTTTCTTAATAATCTTTTGACAAACCCACTTGACATTTTTCACACAATTATATATAATTATCGCGTAGAGATTTAACTGGAGGTTAAATTATGAAAAAAATCATCTCATTTGTCGTTCTCGCAGCGATGCTGGTATCCCTTTTCGTACCCGCAACCTTTGCTGCAGTCGACGCAGCAGCTTTCACCGCTGCTGATGCTTCCGTTCTCGAGGGCGGTACCTCTGTGTCCACCACTCTCGGTTTCGAGGCACCCGCTGCCGTAAGCGAATTCGGCGGCATCATCTTCTGGCCCGCAAGTGCCAATGTTGAAGAAGTCGGTCTCACTGTTGACGGCGCTGCCTTCGACGCTGAGAACACCGCTCTCGGCAACGTTCTTGCCGGCAACAACAGAGCAGTCAAGGACGATCTTGCAGCTTTCGGCGCAAACACTGCCGATTACAAGGCTTGCAAAGTTGACTTCGCAGCTCTCGATGCACTCACCTCCGCTGAAGCTGAAATCACCTTCACGTTCGCTGACGCGACTGCTGCAGGTCAGACCTTCACGTTCAGCATCGCAGCTCTGTACGCCGATGATGAGGAAGTTGCTGAAGACGCAGCATCCGCTACCATCACCATCCTGAAGGACCCCAACCTCGGCAAGTACACCGATCCTACCATCTTCATAGTTCCCGAAGTTGAGACCATCAACCCCGGCGCAACCACTGTTAAGGTAGACGTAAGAGTAGACGCCAACCCCGGCATGTGGGGCGGCCTGTTCGTTCTCGTATATTCTCCCGATTGGACCATCCAGTCCGCTACCTGCGGTTCTGTATATAAGTCCAGCGATTTCGAGAGCGGCGTCTTCGATAAGAAGATCAACACCGAGAAGGACCTTACTTACCTCAAGGACCGTCTCGCTTGCTTCCCCGAAACCGACCTGAACGATAATTACGTAACCGCTTACTTCTCTCTGGAAGATCCCAACGGCGTAAATACCAACAACGGTATCCTCGCTTCCTATGTGTTCAACGTACCTGCAGGCATGGTTCCCGGTGACGTTGCTCACTTCGGTATCATCTATGATAAGGAAGGCGACCTGATTTTCTCCAACGGCGACGGCACATTCAAGTACATTGATTACGCTGTAGTAGGCGCAACCGTTACCATGGAAGAGGTCAAGTGTGATCATCTCCACACCAGCGAAGTAACAGTTTCCGAGCCCACCTGCGGCGCAGCAGGCTCCAAGAACGTCGTTTGTGACGACTGCGGCAAGGTTATCGAGACCATCGAGATCCCCGCTACCGGCGCTCACACCTATGAGGACGTTGTTGAAGCAGCTACCTGCGAGGCAGCAGGCTCCAAGTATCAGAAGTGCTCCGTTTGCGGCGCAACCACTGCTCCCGAAACCATCCCCGCTCTCGGCCATGACTGGCAGTTCGACAGCCGTGTTCCCGCTACCTGCAAGGAAGGCGGCCACGACCTGTACAAGTGCTCTCGCTGCGGCGCAGAGATGAAGGATAACTACACTGAGGCACTTCCTCACACCGAGGGCGCTCCCGAGACCGTAGAAGCAACCTGCACCGAGGACGGCGCTGTCGTTGTTAAGTGTACCGTTTGCGGCGAGGTCCTCTCCACCGAGACTATCCCCGCTAAGGGCCACGACTACGAAGTAGTAGTAACCGAGCCCACCTGCACCGAGGCAGGCTACACCACCCACACCTGTAAGGTTTGCGGCGACAAGTATGTTGACGGCAACAAGGATGCTCTCGGCCATGACTACGACATGGTAAGAGTTGCAGCAACCTGCACCAAGGACGGTTCCGTAACTTACACCTGTAAGACCTGTGGCGACAGCTACAGCGAAACTCTCTACGCTCTCGGCCATGCATATGACGACGGCGTTGTAACCACCGCTCCTACCTGCACCGAAAAGGGCGTTAAGACCTTCACCTGCTCTCGTTGCCTCGAGACCAAGACTGAAGAGATCGCAGCTCTCGGCCATAAGGCCGGCGCAGCTGAGACCACCAAGGAAGCTACCTGCACCGAAGACGGTGAGAAGGTAACCAAGTGCTCCGTCTGCGGCGAAGTTCTCTCCACCGAGGCTGTCAAGGCTCTGGGTCACACCTGGGACGAAGGCACCGTAACCAAGGAAGCTACCGCTGATGCAAAGGGTGAGAAGACATACAAGTGCACCGTTTGCGGAGAGGAAAAGGTTGAAGAGTACGAGTACGAAGCTCCCGTAGAGCCCGTTAAGCCCGACGATAAGAAGGACGACGAGAAGAAGGAAGAGGAGAAGAAGCCCGACAACGGTCAGAAGTCTCCTGTTACCGGCGACAACATGATGTTCATCATCGTTGCTCTCGTAGTAGTTCTCGCATCTGCTGCAGTGATCGTGATCCGCAGAAGAAAAGAGAACAACTGAGTAAATACTCAATAATCCCAAAGCGGGTCGCATAAGCGACCCGCTTTTTCTTCTTGTATGTACGCTGCCTCTGCCCATATCACTATAAGCGAGGCGAATCGGGGATGAGACTCCCCGCGCACAGCATTATGTATACCAAAGCCAAGTATGCTCGCGGTGCTGAGCAAAGACAAAGCCTTTGCGGGTGCAACGTCAGCAAACCTCCCTAATATGCTGTATTTTGACGTTGTACCGGGGAAGGCTTACTGAGGCGTCAGCCTCGTTAATAGTGATGGGGGTGCCATCAAATCGTTAGTAGAGATTGCCACGGTCGGGCGATGCCCTCCCTCGCAATGACACCGTCGGGGCTTCGCCCCTCAGTGTGGGCGGCTTCGCCGCCTCTTAAAACTTAACTCTTAAAACTTAAAACTAAAAAAACCGTGTCCCCACGGTTTTTTTATATCAACTGCTAAGCCCCTCGGATATTCCCAGCAACACGATACCGAGTATCACCGCGGTCACACATGCGTACTGCGAGGCTTTCAGCCTTTCTTTAAGGAACACACGGGAAAGAATCACAGAAACGATACAGTAGGAAGCCACCATAGGCGCCGCAAGCACGGGACGCAATGCCATGGCGTATACGTAAAATATCTGACCGAACTCCTCACACAGAGCGGCACAGCCCTTTGTAAGCTCTGCTTTCGAGAACGGATTGTACGGTTTTCTTTCCTTTATATATAAGAACACCCAGCAGCCCAGCCCGAACAGGAAAAACGTGATGCCGTAAAGCACGATAACGTCGATCTCACCGAGACCGAGCCCGGACTCCCCGTCAAGAATGATGCCGTCCGCGGCGGTGCCCACGGTGTCGAAAATACAGTACAGCAAAGGGAAGATCAGCGCGAGAGCGCCGAAACGGTATTTCTTTTCCTCGGGAGGCAGTCCCGCTTCCTTGCGGGAGAGGCGCTGTTCCGTGACCGCGAGCGCGATCACACCGCAGACTATAACGGCAGTCCCCGTAAGGTCGAGTGCGGAAAATTCATCGGTGACCGAAGTTATCCTGCCCGTGACCGTAAGAAATACGAGGATACATACGGCGGACAGCGCGCCGGAGGCGTTCTGTACCGGAGAAACGATGGAAAGCTCAAGATAACGTAGTCCCGCGTACCCGATGACCATAGATATTATGTAACTCAGCGACGCGGGGGAGTATTTCAGAAGACTTATCGCGGCGTCTCCCGCCTCAAGGCTCTCCGTAAAGGGCAGAAGCACCAGAGCGCCTACACCCATAACGAGCCCGACCCAAACCGAAATTTTCAGGTGAGAGTAGCGGTCGTCCCCGTCGGTGCCCATTTTGTAGAAGAGATCGGCGCAGCCCCATCCCAGAAGACAGATAAGCGCAAAAATAAACCAGGACATAAATACCCTCCTTAATATGCCCTAATTATATTATACCTTGTTAATTATTGCAATAGTATACCTTGAAAAAGAGACCGTTGTAGTATATAATGGTATAAAAGGGGGTCATTATTATGGAAATGCACGAATATAAGTGTCCCTGCTGCGGTGGCTCTATCGTCTTCGACAGCGGCGCACAGAAAATGAAATGTCCCTATTGCGATACAGAATTTGATGTGGAGACCCTTGCCGCATACGACCAGGTGCTCTCACAGCAGCCCGCCGACAATATGACCTGGGGTGATCCCGCGCCCGGATGCGAATGGGACAGCGAGGAGGACGACGGCGTGCGCGTGTACGTCTGTGAATCCTGCGGCGGCGAGATAATATGCGACGAGAATACGGCGGCGACCTCATGCCCCTTCTGCGGCAATCCCGTTATCATCATGGGCAAGCTGCAGGGAATACTGAAGCCCGACTACGTCATCCCCTTCAAGCTCGATAAGGAAGCGGCGAAGGAGGGGCTGAGAAAACACCTTGAGGGCAAAAAGCTCCTGCCCAAGATCTTCCGCGACGAAAATCATATAGACGAAATAAAGGGTATCTACGTGCCCTTCTGGGTCTTCGATACCGACGTGGACGCCGATATAAGATACAGAGCGACCCTGGTGCGCACATGGACGGATACCTTCTATCAGTACACGGAAACCGCCCACTATTCTGTGCAGAGATCGGGTTCCCTCGGCTTTGACCATATCCCCGTGGACGGCTCCTCACGAATGGCGGATGAACTAATGGATTCCATAGAGCCCTTCGATTTTTCCGAGGCGGTGGATTTCCGGACAGCGTACCTTTCCGGCTACCTTGCCGATAAATACGACGTGGGAAGCGAGGAGAGCATGGAGCGTGTCAACGGCAGAGTGAAGCTGACCACCGAGGAAGTGTTCTGTGATACGGTAGTGGGCTATGCCTCTGTCGCTCCCGAGGAAAGCGGAGTGCGGCTCCGCAACAGCGAAGCGAAATACGCGCTTTTCCCCGTGTGGCTTCTCAATACCACATGGCAGGATAAGAAATATACATTCGTCATGAACGGCCAGACGGGCAAATTCGTAGGTGATCTGCCTGTGGACAGGAAGGCATACTGGAAATACAGATTGCTTTATTCCGGCATCACCGCCGCGGTCTGTTTCGGCCTCGGGTACCTCTTCTGGTACTTTATGTAAGGAGGCGCGGCATGAAGAAATTACTATGCGCGTCCCTCGCGCTGATAATGATAATTCTCGCATCCGTCACCGTTTCGGCGTCAAGCCTCCCCCGTGTCACAGACCATTCCGGACTTCTCACCGTGGATGAAAGGCAGGAGCTTTCCGACCTTCTCGATGAAATATCGGAAAAACATAAGATGGATATAATAGTCCTCACATCCGACAGCACGGGCGGCAAGGACGTTTCCGACTACTGCGACGAATACTACGAAGAGATAGGCTACGACGAGGACGGTATCCTCTTCTTTATCTGTCTTCCCACCCGCGACTGGTATATATCCACCTCAGGCCGCGCCATGACGGCAATAACGAATTACGACGTGGACTATATCGCCGAGGCGGCGCTTGACCTCCTCTCCGACGGAGACTATTACGAAGCGTTCCGCGCCTTTGCCGGGATGTGCGACGAGGTCCTCGCCGAGGGGCATACCGCCGATACTTATTACGAGGATCATTATTCGGGATATAGCGACTACGACAACTACCACTACGTAAAGCCCGCCTTCAACTGGCAGAAAACACTTGTCATATGCCTTCTCATAGGCTTTTTCGTTGGCTGGATCATAGCCGCTTCCATGAAATCGAAGCTCCGCAGCGTCTATAGCCAGACGAAAGCCTCAAACTACGTTCGTGAGGGCAGCTTCGAGCTGACGGATAAAAAGGACATATTCCTCTATGCCAACGTAACCAAGGTCCCCATCCCCCGCCCGGACGACCGTGACGGTCGCACCCATACGGGCGGCGGAAGCAGCATCCATGTGTCCTCTTCCGGCATGAGCCACGGAGGCCACGGCGGAAAATTCTGAGAAAGAAAGGAAAAGATCATCATGAAGAAAACAGTATCCGTATTGCTTATTCTCGCTATGATACTATCCTCCATAGCATTCTCCGTCTCGGCGGAAAATGAAGACCCCGCCGAGAGTTATACCCATACCGACGCGCCCTTTGAGGACGCCGGCATCTCTCTGTGGTTCGATCACCCCACAGAGAAAATAAGCGATACCACCGTCAATAATACCGGACGCGAAGCGTATTCGGTATATATGGCGCAGAACGAGATCGAGGATGCCCAGTTCGTACTGTACGCCGAGGACGGCAGGGAAGGCATGAGCGCCGAGATGACGGCACCCTCCGACGGCGAGAACACCCTCGACGCGGACATATATATCGAGATTTACGCCAACTGTGATAATTTCGGCTATGTTCCCGATGCCATCCCGCCCCTTTGTGCCTACGGCGATTTCGATCTTACGGCAGGGAAGACCCAGACGTTTCTCATCAAGGTCAAGACCACTGCCGAGACCGTTCCCGGCTGGTACGAAAGCACCGTCACAGTTAAAAATTCCGACGGCGAAGCCGTGAAAGTGGCAAAGCTTTTCGTCTTCGTGTGGGACTTCGCACTCTCCGAGGAGACCGCCTGCGGAACGAGCATAAATCTCGACTATGGCTACATCAGCAGAGCGGTGAGCCAGACCAACTATACCGCAAACGAGCTTTACGTCAGATATTATGACTACCTTCTCGAAAACAGGGTAAACGCCTATAAGCTGCCCTATAACCTCTATTCCGCGGATGCCATAGCGTATATGGATAATCCCCGCGTGACTTCGTTCCAGATGGGCTCCTATACCGGTACTGACGCCTTCGGTATGTCCGATCTGCAGATAAAGAGAATATACAGTGCCTTTGAGGACCACCCCGAGAGATATAATAAAATGTATATGTTCTCAAACGTTGTGGACGCGGCCACTCCCGGCGATCTGGAAAGGCTTCGCACCTCATACGGTACCCTTGTGAACAAATACGGAAAGTATAAGCCCTCTTACGCCGAGGATCCCATCCCCATGATCAATACCTATATCAACGATATAGATTATGATACCGGCGACGGCATCATCGACCAGATAGAATACTACGGCGACTTCGTCAATTTCTGGTGCTCCAAGCCCTTCGCGTATACGGATATGACCGAGCTGTCGGTCCCCGGAGCAAAGCTCATGCAGCCTCTGAAATGGGACAGCGTATACGGCACCTTCAAGGACAGAATGGCGGCAAAGCGAGCTGACGGTCAGAGAGTATGGTGGTTCCTTTCCTGGGACGTTGCCGCTCCCTATATCAACTATTTCATGCAGACGGACGGCGTTGCGCAGAGAATACTCTTCTGGCAGCAGTACGATAACGACGTTCAGGGCTTCCTTTATAATTTTGTAAACTACTGGTGCGCGGGGCAGGATAACGCCTACGTCACCAACAGCTCTTACCCGGACGGCCACGGCGAGTCCATACTCATATACCCCGGCTCCGACTACGGAATAGACGATCCCGTGGGCAGCCTCCGCCTTGAAGCAATGCGCGACGGCATCGAGGACTACCAGCTCTTCCATATGCTTGAGGAAGAAAAGGGCACGGGTGCTGCAGACAGCTTCATCGACGTGATGACCACCGGCATGGTGCACTATTCCACCTCCGACGCGGACTACCGCGCGACCCGTATCGCGCTCGGAAATGCGGTGGCTAACGCCGTAAACGGCCGCGAAGACGGGCCCGATGAGCCGGACTTCACCGTAGGCGACATAGACGGCGACGGCAAGATCAACGCGAAGGACATAAACATCTTAAAGCAGATAGTGCTCGGAACGATGGATAAGGTCCCCGCCGCAGATATCGACGGCGACGGCAAGGTCACAGTCACCGACGTTGCAAGCCTCAAGCTGCTTGTCCTCGGGTGAGAAGAATAAAGGAAAAAAGAGAGGCGACGGAGCGGTCACATAGGGATTTTTTCACCGCTGACCGGCAAGAAATACCGGTAAGAATCATTAAGAACAGCGGGGGTTTCTTAAATATCTAATGAAAAAATGAGCGAAACCTACGTTTCGGTCATTTTATTTCTAACTTGCCTTTGTCCGTTTTGGACGTCTGCCGTACTTTTGTACGGCGACGCCGCTCCAAAACGAACAATCAGCGGCGCCTCTCTCCCTATGTGAGGGTTCCTGAGGGCCTCTCTTTTTTAGTTTAAAGTTTTAAGAGTTAAGTTTTAAGCGGCGGCGGGCGATAGCCTCCCTTAGTCCCAAAGGGACAAAGGGAGTGGGGACATCGCTTTGCTTGGTGGAGGGATCAGAAGCCTTAGATTTCAGCGCAAAAGAATCCCTCCGTCACTCGCTGCGCTCGTGCCACCCCCCTTTGATTCCTGCGGAATCTAAGGGAGGCAATCAGGCGGCGGAGCCGCCCACACGCAACCGTATCCGGTTACGGCGGCCGGGACGCAATCTCTACAAACGATTTGATGGTACCCATATCACTGTCAGCGAGGCTGACGGTTTAAGGGCTCAAACCTCAAAGCTCACTTTCCCGAAACGGTTATCCCGTCGAAGGCGCCGTAGGGCAGTACCGTGTAACCGTCCGAAACGGTCTCCTTCGAGATGCCGCGCAGATTTTTTATCATGTCCCAAAGATTTCCCGAGATCATGGTCTCTGCCACCGCGTCGGTGATCCTGCCGTTCTCGATAAGGAAGGAGTTCTTCGCAACGCCCGAGAAATCTCCGTTGGAGGAGGGTGCGCCGCCGGAAAATCTGCCGACTAAAATTCCGCGGTCGATCCCCGCGATGATCTCGTCGACAGACTTCTCACCCGGCTTGATTATCAGACCGGAGCCGCCGTTGGGCGAGCGCTTGTTATTCGTCTTGTTGGCAACGTAAAGGCTTAAGATGAAGTTCTCAAGCACGCCGTCCTTTATAAAATCGAAATCCCCGATAAGAAATCCGTCGCCGGTATAGGAGGGCGAGCAGACGATGCGCTCATCCTTCGGCAGGAATGAAACGGTCAGCCTCTCGTCGGCGACCTTTTCGCCCAGCTTGTTTTTCCAGATGGAGGTGCCGTCAAGGATAGTCCCGTCGGAGGCGAAATTGTCCGCGATACTGTCGATGAATTCCGCGAAGGTGTCGGGTGTGAGCACCATGGTCCCCACGAATTTCCCGTCTGTTGCCCGGGTGTGGATCTGCTTCTGTACGTCCTCCAGATTCTTCCTGACGGAGGCGAGCTCGATAAACGGCCTGTCAAGAGACGCGGTCACGGCACCCGAGCCGAAGAACGACGACGCCACCTCGCCCTCGTGGGCGGAGAACATCAGACTGATGCTGTAATAACCCGCGTCCTTCGTGAAATGCGTGCCGTTCGAATTTCTGTAATCGGAATGCACGTTGTCGTGGGAAACGATCATCTGCTCCATGACGATCAGCGGATATTCATTTTCGATAGTCTCTTTAAGCTCCTTCGTGCGTGAGAAAAGACCGTCAAGGTCGGCTTCAACCGCACCGCTGCGAAAGCTTTCGTCGTAGGTGTCGGGGCATATCGCCCACGCCTCGTCCGGCTCCGAGGAAGCGGCGCTGTCAAGACAGTCGCGGATGGCCTTCTCTATTGCTTCATCCTCAAAGCTGTTCAGAGCGACGGAGCCCTTTCTCTTCCCGACGACTGCCGTAATAGACAGCGAATTGTCGAAAAGAGTACGGAAAAGACTGAATTCGCCGCCGTCAACATTGAACTCTCTCGTCTCGCCCTGTGCGGCGGAGCAGTACGCGATCTCAGCGCCCTCAGCCTTAAGGCGCCCGATTATATATTCGGTGATTTTTGCGGTATCTCTCATTATCTGCCTCCTACCGTGACCTTGCATCTGAGCGCAGGTCCTCCCATGCCGACCGGCATGGGTTGTTTTTTGCCGCAGAACCCGCAGGATTCCCACGTCATCGTGTCGGAAACCATGTCAACGGTGCGGAGCATATCGAACGCCACGCCGGATATGGTGGTGTCGAGAAGCGCACGTCCCAGCTTTCCGTTCTTTATCTCGTATCCCATGCAGACGCCGAACATAAATTCTCCGGTGGTGTCCGCCTGGCCGTTGTTGGTGTCGGTGAAATAGTATCCGTCGTCAACGGAAGCGATCATATCCTCCAGAGTGGACTCTCCGGGGAGTATCGCCGTGTTTCTCATCCTTATGAGGGGCTCGTCGGAAAAGCTGTACGCCCTCGCGCTGCCACGCGGCGCCATGCCGAAGCGCTGCGCCGTCTCACGGCTGTTCATGTAGCCCGTAAGGATACCGTTGCGGATCAGCACCTCATCCTCTGCGGGCACGCCCTCGTCGTCGATGTAAACGGGCAGGGGAGTGGGCTCACCTCTGAAGGTGTGGGCGAAATCTATCATGGTGATGAGCGGGCTCGCCACCTCGCGCCCGAGAGAGTGGGCGGCAACGCTGCCTCCCAGCACCAGATCCGCCTCAACGGTGTGACCAACCGCCTCGTGAGAAAGCATACCCGCGAGACAGCCGCCCAGTATGCAGGTCTTCAGCCCCGCCTCGGGATATATCCCCTCACGTTTTTTCATAATGATCTCGTATAATCCGTCGATCTCGCCAAATACCTTATCCGGCGTGGTGAAATTCTCAAAGAACGAGCCGAAGCCGCCGATGGGGTGGAAGCGTTCAATGGGCGCGCCGTCCTTCGTTTCCGTTGAAAGGCGCAGGTAGATGTATGAGCGGGGGAGAATGGTGTGTCCGTCCGCACCGTCGGAGGTGCAGATGTACTTTTCCATGGAATCGGTGTAGATCCTCACACCGCGCCCGGAAAGCTTCGGATACTTTTCCGCGATATAGGAGTCGAGCTCCTTCGCGAAATCAATGTATGCCTTCTGCTCGGGATCGTCGGCACGGTAATCCGTCGTAACGGGGTCGGCAAAGATGCGGGGCAACGCTCCCTTTCCCCTGCCGCAGTTTTTCGCCATAAAGCCGGCATTTTCCGTCGCCGCCCGAAGAACGCTTTCCGCCGCGTCACCGGTCACCTCAGCCATGGAGGAGAAGCCGTAAACGCCGTCGCGGTAAACTCTTGCCGAAACGCCGGATTCCTCGCTTCTGGAGTTGCCCGTAAGGTTTCCGGAGAGAAAGGCGACGGTCCTCTTGTAATTCCTCTGGCATCTTAATTCCGAGTGAACGCCGTCGGAGAAAAGTGCCTTTTTGTCAGATACAACGTCTTTAAGCATCGGTACGCTCCTTCATCATAGATATAAGTCTTCCGGTCATGTCCTCGAAATTAACGCCGTACCACCTGCCGTCGGGGGCTTCCTCGGTGTGACGAACGCACTCCGCCGTGAAATCAGCCGCCATGGCGAGGGAATCGTCGGCGGAAATGCCGGACATGATGCCGCCCACCGTGACGGAGGCGAAAAGATCTCCCGTGCCGTGGTAGGGCTTTTTCGTAATGACCTTCTCGCCCAGATGGGTGAAAAAGGTGTCGGTCATGCTGTCGTATTTCAGCACGCCCAGGTTGTTCTCCGAGGTGGAATATCCCGTGATGGCGGTGCACTTCGCGCTCGCCTCGCAGAGCCTTTTCGCCATATCGCGGATCTCGGTGTCGGAGAGATCCTCACGGTAGGGAACACCGAGAAGAGCACATGCCTCGGTGAGGTTGGGGACGATAATGTCCGCCATGCGGCACAGCTTCATCATCTCGGCGGGAAAATCGTCGGGGAAACCCTTGTAGAGCCTGCCGAAGTCGCCCATGGCAGGGTCAACGAAGAGCATATTACTGCCGAAGCGCTCTGCCAGATCGCACACCAGAGAGAGCTGACGCTTTGATGCGAGATAACCTGTGTAAACGCAGTCAAAGGTGAGATTTTCCTTTTCCCATACATCGCAAACGGGAGCGATCTCGTCGGTGAGATCACGGCAGGTAAAGCTGCTGAAAGCCGTGTGGGTAGAGAGCATGGCGGTGGGAAGCACCGCGCACTCAACGCCCATGGCGGAAATAACGGGAAGCGCCACGGTCAGCGAGCACCTTCCCACGCATGAAATGTCCTGAACAGTTACTATCCTTTTCATAACAGAGGTCTTACCTCCTCAAATAATTCTTCCGAAGATTTAACAGTACCGTCCTCCCTGTCGGGATGAACGAAGATCGCGTCCTTATAGCGTCGGAACCACGTTATCTGCCGCTTCGCATAATGGCGGGTCGCAAGCTTTATTGCATCGACGACCTCACCGAGCGTTCCGCTGCCCTCAAAATAAGGGATGAATTCCTTGTAACCGATGGCCTGGAAAGCGGGCTTTTCCGGTGAGAGAAGCCCCTTCTCCCAAAGAGAGCGCACCTCCGCTTCAAGCCCCGATGAGAACATAATGTCCACCCGCTTGTCGCACCGCTCGTATAAAAGCTCGCGGGATAAAAATTCAAGCACGACCACCTTTGCGTCGTAGGGACTTTCGGCAAATGCAGAACGTCTGTCCCATTCCGTTTTGGTGATGCCGGTGGTCTCGTATATCTCAATGGCACGGATAACACGCCTTACATTGTTGGGGTGAATTGCGTCCGCGGCCTCGGGATCAGCCGCTCTCAGCCGCTCGTGCAGAGCTTCTGCTCCGTTATTTTCTGCAAATGCCGAAAGTTCATCCCTCAGGGCATCATTTTTGGCGCTTGCCGAAAAATCATCTACCTGCAGTACCGAATCGAGATACAGCCCCGTTCCGCCGCAGAATATGGGGAGCTTTCCCCGGGCGGATATATCTTTGATAATGCTTTTCGCCCTGTCCGCGAAATCCGCGCAGGAGAATCCGGCCGCAGGCTCGATCATGCCCACCATGTGGTGAGGAATACCGCGCCGTTCTTCCATTGTCGGCGCGGCGGTACCGATCTCCATGCCGCGGTATATCTGCATGGAATCGTTGGAGATCACCTCGCCGCAAAGCTTTTCCGCCGCCGTTACCGCCAGCGCCGTCTTGCCGGAGGCGGTGGGGCCCGCTATCGCTATTATCTTCTGCTTTGCCATATCATAAGAGCAGGCAGACGTCTCCGAAGGAGAAGAACCTGTACTTTTCATCGACGGCGATCTTATAGCTTCGGAGCATTTTTTCTCTGCCCTCAAAGGCGGAGACCAGCATGAGCAGGGTGCTTTCGGGCAGATGGAAATTGGTGATGAGCGCGTCCGTCATTTTGAACTTGTAGCCGGGGTATATGAATATCCCCGTGTCAGTGCTGCACGGGTGCAGGATACCGTCATCGTCAGAGGCACTCTCAAGAGTGCGGCAGGAGGTCGTTCCCACGGCGATAACTCTGCCGCCGGCGGCACGCCGCTCGTTAATGAGCTTCGCCGCCTCCTCGGTCACGCGGATGTATTCCGAATGCATCTCGTGGTCTGCCAGCTTTTCTTCCTTCACGGGTCGGAAGGTCCCCAGACCCACGTGGAGCAGAACGGGCACTATGAGAACGCCCATGGCACGTATTTTATCCAGCAGCTCCGGCGTGAAATGGAGCCCGGCAGTAGGCGCGGCGGAGCTGCCCTCTTCTCTGGAATATACTGTCTGATACCGTTCCTGATCCGCGAGCTTTTCCTTGATATACGGGGGAAGAGGCATGGTGCCCAGCTCGTGGAGAGCCTCGTAGACCGTCTCAAAATCCTCCTTGCGGGGAACGAATTTCACCACTCTGCACCCGCCGTCAATGATGTCGGTCACGTGGGCGCAAAGCATCCCTCCGCCGAACTCGATGACGTCGCCGACCTTCGCTCTCTTGCCGGGGCCGGCGAGAGCCTCCCATACGTCGTTTTCCCTCTGCTTTAAGAGTAAGAGCTCCACGGGAGCGGTGCTGTCGGAGGGCAGGGGGCCTGCCTCGGTCATCTTAACGCTCCGCCTGCCAATGATGCGGGCGGGTATGACGCGTGTGTCGTTTATGACCATCACGTCACCGGGGCGCAGATAGTCCGTGATGTCGCGGAATATCCTGTGCTCAACGCCCTCGCGCTCCCGGTCGATGACCATAAGGCGCGAAGCGTCACGGGGCTCGATGGGCGTCTGCGCAATGAGCTCCTCGGGCAGGTCGTAATGAAAGTCCTTTAAGGTAAGATTCGTTTCGGGTAATTCGTTCTTTATCATATTATTTCCCCACAATATTTTTTCAGCCTATTATATCACAAAAATCTCCGTATGTGTGGATTTTTTGAGAATATTGAGGGAATAATTATGAAGCGGGACGAAAAGGGGAGACCTGAAAACGCGGGGGAAGTATAATGATCCTGCCGCACGTATCGGAAAGGGGATATCCCGTGACCTGGGAGACCGTCACCGCAATTATTTCGGTAATAACCGTCGGTATCGCCGTAGGCAGGATAATATACGGACTGTCACAGACGCTGACCCGCCTGAACTGCGCCGTGGAAAACCTGAACACGACCATCAGTGCCTTCGTCAGCGACAACGAGAGCGAGCACGAGGAGCTATACGGCGGTATTGAGGAGCTTCGCGAGAGTATATCTGATATCAAAGCGGAGCTGACCTTAAGAGAAACGGAAAAAAACTGAAAAAATTCGAAAAAACTATTGCAATTTATTGATTAATATGGTAAACTTGCAATAGTAATGATAGTGTAGTAGACGGAGAGTGGGTTCTGAGCCCACTCTCTGTTTTATGAAAACACAAAAAAGGAAGAATTATGGAAAAGAAAAACATAGCGGGAACTGTCCGCGAGCTCATCACACCCATAGCCGACGAGCTGGGGTATATGATATGGGACGTGGAATACGTCAAAGAGGGCGCGGATATGATCCTGCGCATCACAATTGATAAGGACGAGGGCATAGATATAGAGGACTGCGAGAAAATGTCCCGCGCCATCGACCCCGTCATCGACGAGGCTGACCCCATAGAGACCTCCTACCGTATGGAGGTGTCCTCCCCCGGAGTAGAGAGAACTCTCAGCCGTCCCGAGCACTTTGAAAAGTGTATCGGCGAAAAGGTGGAGATAAGGCTCTACGCCCCCGTTAACGGCCAGAAGCAGGTGGTCGGAGTGCTGAAAGCCGCCGACGCAAAGAGCATGACCGTGACCGTGAACGGCGAAGACGTGACCCTTGAAAAATCCGCTGTGGCAAAGGCCGCGACGGTGTTTGAATGGAATTAAATTATTAACATACAAAGGAAAGGCGAAATCATCATGTTTTCCAATGCAGATTTTTTCAGCGCTCTTGACCTTCTTGAAAAGACGAAGGGTATCCCGAAAGAGTACATGATCGAAAAGGTCGAGGCGGCGCTCGTCTCCGCATTCAAGAAGGAGTACGGCACCTCAAACGTGAGAGTCCTCATCGACACCGAGAAAAAGCACGTAAAGGTGTTCGAGCAGAAAGAGGTGGTCGAAGAGGTCGAGGACCCCAAGACCCAGATCTCTCTGGAAGAGGCAAAGAAGCTGAGCCGCAGAAACGTTCTGGGAGGCTTCGTTGAGACCGAAGTCAAGACCAATGCCTTCGGCAGACTGTCCGCACAGTCCGCGAAGCAGGTCATAATCCAGGGCATCCGCGAGGCGGAGCGCTCCAGCATGATAAAGGAATACGAGAAGAAGCGCGAGGAGGTCATCACCGCCATCGTAACGAAAACGGCAGACGACTCCGGCGATATAGTCATAGATACCGGAACCAGCGAAGCGGTGCTTCCCTTTGACGAGCAGATCCCCGGCGAGGACTTCCTTGTGGGCGACAGGATCAAGGTCTTCGTCACCGAGGTCCGCCGCGACAGCGCACCCGGTCCCATAGTGACCCTTTCCAGAACTCATCCCGGCCTCGTAAAGCGTCTGTTCGAGCAGGAAATCCCCGAGATCGCCGACGGCGTGGTCATCATCCACGGCGTTGCGAGAGAAGCGGGCAGCAGAACGAAGATCGCGGTATATTCCAGAGACGAGGATGTTGACCCCGTAGGCGCATGTATAGGCGAGCGCGGCCGCAGGATCGCGGATATCGTCGACGAGCTGCGCGGAGAGAAGATCGACGTCATAGAGTATTCCGATGATACCGCCGAGTTCATCGCGGCGGCTCTTTCTCCCGCAGAGGTGCTGGACGTGGAAATGGACGGCGAGAGAAGCGCACGAGTGATCGTTGCCAATGACCAGCTCTCACTTGCGATAGGCAAGGAAGGCCAGAACGCACGCCTTGCCGCCAAGCTCACCGGCTGTAAGGTCGATATCAAGGGCTATTGATCATGAAAGAAAAAAAGATCCCCGAAAGACGCTGTGTGGGATGCGGCGCGAGCTTCCCGAAGAAGGAGCTTGTGCGTGTCGTCAGAACACCCGAGGGCACGGTCGCGCTGGACTTCACAGGCAAGCAGAACGGCAGGGGAGCATATCTCTGTAAAAAGCTTTCGTGCTTTAAAAAAGCGGCGAAGCTGGGCAGACTGAAAACCAATCTCGACTGTGAGATCCCGGACGAAGTAATGACTGCCCTGGAAGAAGAGATATTCCTCTGTGAGAAAGAAGCCGCGGAATGAAAACGGAAAAGATTCTTTCATACCTCGGCCTCGCGGCGGCATCCCGTACCGCCGTGTGCGGTACCGATATGGTGCTCGCTGAGGTAAGACGGGGAAAAAAGGACATCTGCGTACTCATGTCCTCCGATGTATCGGAGAGGACGGAAAAACAGCTCACCGACAAATGCACCTTTTATAAGGTACCGCTGATCAAGCTCCCATGTGACATGTACGAGCTGGGCCGGCGGGCGGGCAAAAAACACCCCGCGGCGGCTGTCGCCGTGACGAATCCGTCTCTCATGCGTCAGATAATTATTAATTCAGGCGAAAACGAGTAGTATAATCTCAAAGGAAAGGTTTTGACCCCCCGCGGGTCAAAAAGGTATGACGATATGGAAAGAGCCCCCATGTTCCGTATTAATCAGCTTTCAAAAGATCTTGACATCAAGACGAAGGACCTTCTTCAGAAACTGGAAGACGAAGGTATGACGGGCAAAAAGACCATGACGGTCCTGGAGTCCGACGAGGTCAGTCTTTTTTTGGACGTCCTCACCAAGGAAAATCAGATAAAGGATATAGACGGTTACCTCAAAGGTAAGACCTCTATTCCCACCATCAGACCCTCCAAGGGCGCCGCAGAGCTGAGGAAAAAGCGCGCCGAGAGGGAAAAGGCTCTGGCAGAAGCGAGAGCAAAGGCGGAGGCAGAAGCGAAAGCAGAGGCGGAAGCAAAGGCAAAAGCCGCAGCGGAAGCGGAAGCGAGAGCAAGAGCCGAGGCAGAGGCGAGGAAAAAGGATGAGGCCTTAATGAAGATGGCAGCCCAGGCAAAGGCAAAAGCGGAAGCCGCAGCCAAAGCAAAGGCCGAAGGCGAAGCGCGCCGCCGTCAGAAGGACGAGGCGGCAGCCGAGAGAACGAAGAGAACTGACGAGGCACGCGAGCAGTTCAAACAGCAGGGAAAGACCGCGGCAAAGTCTGCGGAAAAGCCTGCAGAGCCCGCAAAGAAATCCTCAAAGAGCGTAAACTCCCGTATACAGCAAGCATACGAAAACCAGAAGAAGCAGTCTGAGGTCCGGGGGCAGGACCGCAGCTTCACGCCCGACCAGTCTACCATGGGTAAGAAGAAGACTGCCGCATCACCCGTAAACGAACGCAAACGTACAGGTGCCACCAGACTTGTGGATACGAGAGGCGGCTCTGTTGACCTTTCCAAATACGACGAGAAGCTTGATAATTTCGTAACGGACCGCCGCGGCGAGGACGCTTCCACCAAGCAGAAGCTGAAGAAGCAGAACACCCGCGACAACCGTTCTCAGAAAAACAGAAATAAGGAATCAGCGGCGCTGGATAAGCTCCGCCGCCAGGAGGCCATGAAGGCAAAACAGCAGCCCTTAAAGGTGCAGATCCCCGACGAGATCTCCGTGGGCGAGCTGGCATCACGCCTTAAGGTCACCGCCGCCGAGGTGGTAAAGCGCCTTATGATGATGGGCATGATGGTCGCCGTGAACCAGATCATAGACTACGACACCGCGTATCTTGTCGCAGACGAGCTGGGAGCGATCGTTTCCAAGGAAGTGGTCGTCACCATCGAGGAAAAGCTGTTCAGCGAGGAAGAGGATAAGGACGAAAGCATGGAGATCCGTCCTCCCGTAGTGTGCGTAATGGGTCACGTTGACCACGGTAAAACGTCCATTCTCGACGCTATCCGCCATACAAGCGTAACAAGCGGAGAAGCAGGCGGTATCACACAGCATATCGGTGCGTACACCGTAAATATCGACGGCAAGACCATCACGTTCCTGGATACCCCCGGTCACGAGGCGTTCACCGCAATGCGTGCAAGAGGCGCACAGGCAACCGATATCGCGATCCTCGTCGTCGCCGCAGACGACGGCATCATGCCTCAGACTGTGGAGGCTATAAACCACGCGAAGGCCGCAGGCGTCGATATAATCGTCGCCATCAATAAGATGGATAAGCCCACGGCAAACCCCGAGGCAGTAAAGACCGAGCTCACCAGCTACGACCTCGTGCCCGAGGAGTGGGGCGGCGACGTTATATGTGTACCCGTCTCCGCGGTAACGAAGCAGGGCATCCCCGACCTTCTGGAAAATATCCTTCTCATCGCAGAGGTCAAGGAATATAAGGCTAACCCCGCCCGTCGGGCAAAGGGTATCGTCATCGAGGCGAAACTGGATCGCGGCCGCGGCCCCGTTGCCACCGTACTGGTGCAGAACGGAACGCTGAAGAGCGGCGACATCGTGATCGCAGGCACCTCCGTCGGACGTGTCCGCGCCATGATCGACGATAAGGGCAAGACCATAAAGGAAGCAGGACCCTCCATCCCCGTTGAGATCGTAGGTCTTGCTGAAGTTCCTCAGGCAGGCGACGAGTTCAACGCCGTTGAGGACGAGAGAATGGCGAGAACTCTTGCAGAACAGCGCCGTGAAAAGGCAAAGGAAGAAGAGTTCAAAGCAAATGCAAAGGTCAATCTGGAGGATCTGTTCTCCCAGATCAAGGAGGGCGTGCAGGAGCTTAATATCATCGTCAAGGCAGACGTGGGCGGCTCCGCAGAGGCTGTAAAGCAGTCTCTCGAAAAGATCTCCAACGACGAGGTCAAGGTAAGAGTCATCCATGCGGGCGTAGGCGGCATCAACGAGGGCGACGTAATGCTGGCGGCGGCATCCAATGCCATCATCGTAGGCTTCAACGTCCGTCCCGATAAGAGCGCCATCGACCAGGCGGAGCGCCAGGGCGTCGATATAAGGACCTACCGTATAATCTATGAGTGCATCGAAGAGATCACCGCGGCTATGAAGGGTATGCTCGCTCCCGAGTTTGTGGAGAAGCTGCTCGGCCACGCACAGGTCCGCCAGACCATACACGTGCCCAACGTGGGTACCATTGCGGGTTCCTACGTTCAGGACGGCACCGTTACCCGCGCATCGCAGATAAGAGTAGTCCGCGACGGTGTGGTGGTGTTCGAGGATAAGATTTCCTCCCTCAAGCGCTTCAAGGACGACGTCCGCGAGGTGGCACAGGGTTACGAGTGCGGTATCGGCCTTGAGAAATTCAACGATATCAAGGAAGGCGATATCCTTGAGGCATATATCATGGAAGAGGTCGCGCGATAAGAGGTGGCACCGATGTTGAGAACTGATAAAATATATGATCTGACAGAAAAATTCATATCTGTGGTCGCAGCTCCCGGAAGAGAGCATAAGCTTGCAAAGATCGTGCAGGATATGGCAAAACCCTACTGCGATGAAATGTGGGTGGATACTCTGGGAAGCGTAGTCTGTAAGGTGAACGGAACGGGAGAGAACAAAAAGAAGATCCTCTATTCCGCACATATGGACGAGGTTGCCATGATGGTAACATATATCGAAGCGAACGGAATGATCCGCTTCAGAAATAACGGCGGCCCCGGATATATCTCCGCCGCATATACCGACGTCCGTTTCGAGAACGGTGTCCGCGGCGTACTTGAACTGAACCGTGCCGGAAGCTATGATCCTCAGACAATGCAGGTCGATATCGGCGCAAAGTCAAAAGAGGAAGCTGAGAAATATGTAAAGGTGGGCGATTCCTTCGGCACGGAGCACGGAATGTTCCGTATGTGCGGAACCACGGTCGCCGGCCGTCCGTTTGATGACCGCGCAGGCATGGCAATTATCATGCTTGCGATGATGGACCTTAAGGAAAGAGGCGTGCGCCCCTATCACGATATCTATTTCGCATACTCCGTGCAGGAGGAGACAGTTTGGCCTGCACCGGGCGCACAGGTGCTTGCAAACGTTATCCAGCCGGATATCGGAATCGCGATCGACGGCTGTGTAACACCCGATATGCAGGGAGCGACCCCCGTAAATGCCCATGTTGGCGGCGGCGTCGGCATCTGCGCATCGGAAGCGAAGCTGGTCGCTGATAAAGATCTGCTTGATACCATGGTACGCACCTGTAAGAACGGAAATATCCCTTATACGGTTTATGCGGAGCATTACGGCGGAACAGACGCGATGCCCATGCAGACGGCGGGAAAAGGCTGTAAAGCGGGAATCATCGCGTTCCCCGGCAAGCATTGGCATACGAGAACGGAGGTCATCGACCTTGCCGACTGCGTAGCCGCAACGGATCTGATCGTCGCCCTCTGCGATGTTGAAGAGTTCGTAATGGATTAAGAAAAAGCGGATGCTCCGGCATCCGCTTTTTCTTAGCATCAATTGTAGTTTGTCGAGGAGTCGCAAGTTGCAAGTCGCAAGTCTCAAGTTGCAAGTGCCAAGTGACTTGAACCGTACGTACTGCGAACAGAGAGACGAACAGTTTAATAACTTGCGACTTGCGACTTGGCACTTGAAACTGTAATTTGTTAAAAAACTCCGATTTTTGTAACCTTTTCGTGATAAATAGTATTTATAAGTGAAAGGAGGTTTCGCATGAGCAATAAGGATGAAAAAATAATTAACGCCTATAAGTCCACCGTGTACGGCATAGCGTTGTCCCATACGGGAAATATATTTGAAGCCGACGACGTGTTTCAGGAAGTGTTTCTGGCATATTTCAAACTCCCCAGAGCGTTCGCGTCCGAAGAGCACAGAAAAGCATGGCTTATTAAAACTACTTTGAATCAATGCAAAAAGCAGTACAGAGAAAAAATGAGATCGGGCGTGGAAGTGTATGACGGTATCGAGGATAACGGATTCCACTTCGAAATTGAAGAAGAAAACGCAGTATACGCCGCGCTGAAAAAACTGCCGGAAAAGTACAGAACAGCGATATATCTATACTATTTCGAAGAGCTGTCATGCGAAAAAATCGCGAAGATAACGAAAACCTCCGAGGGTGCCGTGCGAACTCAATTGAGCCGCGGCAGAAAGCTTATGAAAGAATATCTGAAAGGGGAAAACCATGAACTTTAAGCACATGAAACAGCAGATGATACCCGACACAGCCACAGTTGAAGAATTGCAGGGAAAGCTGAAAAAGAACAGAAAAGGCAAAAATGCCGTAAAATGGACGGGCGCCATTGCCGCATGCTTCGTCCTGTCGCTGACAGTACTTAGTTTCACAGTACCGTCCTTTGCGGAAAATCTGCCCCTCGTGGGCGGCATATTCGCTTCGATCAATAACAGAACGGGGAAGTATAAGGAGCCCTTCGTTAACGATATCGCGGCGCAGAACGCCGTGATGGTGAACGAAAAAGCGGGAACTGAAAAAGACCCTGTCGGCCTTACTTTAAGCGAAGTGTATTGCGACGGCCTTAACGTCAGCTATTCGTTTTACTGTGAAAGACCCGAAAGCTGGGGCGAAATATCGTGCGGCAGCTTCGATCTCACAGCTATCACGGTCAACGGGCGCGACTGCACGGATAATTTGCTGACGCTCCCGCGATTCGTGTACGAAAACGGCCGTTTTGAGGGAAGCGGACACTTCAATCTGTACAGATCCTTCGACATGGACGAAATACCGGACGTGTTGAACGTGAAAATGACGCTCACGGATATGACGCCCTCTGACGAGATGATGACGTACGATGAGGAGCATACGCTCGCACTGTGCTCAACCTGGACGTTCAACCTCAGCGTGAAAGCGAATAAAAGCGATACTGAATACGTCCGCGTGAACGAAGAGCATGACGGCTGGATGCTTGAAGAAACAGCAAACGCACCCTCCGGAGCCATCGTGAAAATAAGAGCGCCGAAGGACGTAACCATTGAAAACTATTTCGAGAAAAACGACGTGTTTCTCTCGGTCTGCGACGCGGACGGAAACGCGGTTGAGTCCTACGGAAGCAGCCTCATCGAAAACGACGATAAAACGGTAACTTACCTGTTCGAAATGCGCGGTCTCGAAACCTCCGTCCACGGCGTGAAAATGACACTGCTAGATAAAATAGACGGCGAGTATAACGAAATAGCAGAGTTCAGCGTGAAATAAAAGAAGCGGGATGCATCGCATCCCGCTTTAATTAATATTTTAACAAAAGTTTTTGCGGAGCTTTTTTCAAAAAGCGCCCGTTCCTCTTATGCCTGCGCCGCAGTAACGATCACGTCGAACTTCTCGGGAACGAGGGAAGCGCCGCCGATAAGACCGCCGTCAACGTTTACCTTTGCCAGAAGCTCTGCGGCATTTGCATTGTTCATGCTTCCGCCGTACTGAATAGTAGTAGCCTCAGCAACTGCCTCGCCGTAGATCTCAGCGAGAGCCGCACGGATAACACCGCAGGTCTCGTCAGCCTGCTCGGGAGTAGCCGTAAGACCGGTGCCGATAGCCCATACAGGCTCGTAAGCGATGATGACGTTTTTCATGTCTTCTGCGGAAACACCGAGAAGATCCAGCTTCGTCTGCATGGAAACGATCTCGTTGGTGATGCCGTTAACTCTCTCGTCCTTGACCTCACCGAGGCAGAGGATGACCTTAAGTCCTGCCGCGAGAGCGGCCTTGGTGCGGAGATTTACGGTCTCGTCGGTCTCTGCGAAATACTGTCTTCTCTCGGAGTGACCGATGATGACGTACTCGACACCTGCTTCAAGAAGCATCTTCGCGGAGATCTCTCCGGTGAAAGCGCCTTTTTCCTCAAAATGTACGTTCTGCGCGCCGATCTTCACATGAGTGCCCTTTGCTGCTTCAACTGCAGCGGGAATGTCGATGAAGGGAACGCAGAGGATAACCTCGCATCCGTCCTTACCTGCGGTGAGCTTTGCGGTCTCTTTGACTGCAGCTGCCGCCTCAGAGGGCGTCATATTCATTTTCCAGTTGCCGGCGATAACAGCACGGCGAAGTTCTTTTTTCATAATGTAAAGCCTTTCTTTAAACGAAGTCAAGGCGGAGACAAAGTCTCCGCCCGAAAAATCTTATTTATCCTGGAGACAAGCGATACCGGGAAGCTCAAGACCCTCAAGGAATTCGAGGGAAGCGCCGCCGCCGGTGGAGATGTGAGTCATCTTGTCGGCAAAGCCCAGATTCTCAACAGCTGCAGCGGAGTCGCCGCCGCCGATGATGGAGATGGAACCGGATTCAGCAACTGCACGTGCTACGCCGATAGTACCGTGAGCGAAGTGCTCCCATTCGGAAACGCCCATAGGTCCGTTCCAGACAACAGTGCCTGCGCCCTTGATGGTCTTCTCGTAAAGCTCCTGAGTAACAGGTCCGATGTCAAGACCCATCCAGCCGTCGGGAATGGAGTCGGAGTAAATGGTCATGTAAGAAGTGTTCTCATCGTACTCTCTGCCGATAACGTTGTCAACGGGGATCATGAAGTTAACACCCTTAGCTCTTGCTTTTGCCATAAGCTCTTTTGCCATATCGATCTTGTCCTCTTCGCAGATGGAAGTACCGGTAGTGTTTCCCAGAGCACGGAAGAAGGTGTAAGCCATACCGCCGCCGATGATGAGAGTGTCGCACTTCTCGATGAGGTTGTTGATAACACCGATCTTGTCGGAGACTTTAGCGCCGCCGAGGATCGCAACGAAGGGACGTGCGGGATCGGAAAGAGCCTTACCCATAACGTCAACTTCCTTCTGGATCAGGTAACCGCAAACTGCGGGCAGATAATCTGCAACACCTGCGGTTGAAGCGTGAGCGCGGTGAGCGGTGCCGAATGCATCGTTCACGTAGATCTCAGCCATGGAAGCAAGCTCTTTTGCGAAAGCGGGATCGTTCTTTTCCTCTTCTGCGTGGAAGCGGACGTTCTCGATAATGAGGATCTCGCCGCATTTAAGCGCTGCGGCCTTAGCCTTAGCGTCGGGGCCGATAACATCGGAGGCCATCTGAACGGGCATTCCGAGCAGCTCAGCGAGCTTTTCTGCAACGGGCTTCAGAGAGAACTTTGTGATATCGCCTTTAGCCTTTTCAAGAGCGGCAGCGGTAGCAGCCTCCTGCTCGTTTTCGGGAAGCTCTGCGATCTTCTTTGCTTCTTTTTTGTCAAGCTTAACCTTGTCGTTAAGAATGTTATGAGGTCTGCCCATGTGGGAGCAGAGGATAACGGCAGCGCCGTTCTCTACGAGATATTTGATGGTGGGGAGTGCGCCGACGATTCTCTTGGTGTCGGTGATCGTGCCGTCCTTCATGGGAACGTTGAAATCGCATCTGACAAGAACCTTCTTGCCTGCAACATCAATGTCTTCAACGGATTTCTTGTTGTAGTTCATTTTCTTTTCCTTTCGATATTTCGATTTTTACCCATACGAGTATAATATACCACAACTTTCCTTTCAATACAATATATATTGCGAAAAAAACGAACGCTGCCGGAAAAATTTAGATGTGAGATAATTTTTATATCGCACTTCTGCCGCAAATTGGATAAAATTACGAAACAGGGCGTGAAATAAGCCTAAAGGTCTTGAACTTGAGCGCCCCGTGTGGTATAGTCAAAGTAAAGAAAAACCGAAAGGAAACAAAAATGAAATTCATTAAACCCGAGACCGAGCACGGTATAGTGCATAGATTCCCCGAGGAAAGCTGCTTCAATTACTGCGGCTGGCCCACGGTGTGCATGGCTGATAACGGCGTGCTGTACGCTGTTGCCTCCGGCATGAGAATGACCCACGTTGACCCCGCGGGCAAGGACTGTATGTGGGTAAGCTATAACGAGGGCAAGACCTGGGGCCCCACTACCATAATCCACGACTCCTATTTCGATGACCGCGACGCGGGCATCACGGACATGGGCGGCGGCAAAATGGTATTCGCCGCGTTCACCGATTTCTATGAAGATTACCTCGCGAGCCTGCTGGCAGCAGACTGGTTCGGCGAAAAGTTCAAGACCATAGCAAAGGGCTACGTCGAATCGTGGAAGTCTCTCACTGACGAGGACCGTGCTAAGGGCAACGTCTCCTTCGTAAAGCTCACCGACGACTACGGCGTAACATGGTCCGATCCCATCGAGGTAGGCCTTTCCGCACCTCACGGTCCCTCCGTATGTAAAGACGGAACTCTCGTCTATATGGGCAAGGAATTCAAGAGCGGCTGGAACTCCGACCTCCCCATCGTCGTCCACTCTTCAAAGGACGGCGGCAGAACGTGGGAATATACGGGTACCGTGCCGATACCCGAGGAGATCACCGCGCCCTGCATGTACGAGCCCCACGTGGTAGAGCTTCCCAACGGAAGACTCCTGGGAGCGATCCGCGTACATAACAGACCTGCGCCCCTCGACCCCATGAACACGGTGTACACCACCTTCTCCGACGACAAGGGCAAGACATGGTCGACTCCCGTCTGCATCGGCGTAGACGGACTTCCGCCTCACCTTCTCGTTCATTCCTCCGGCGCCGTCATATGTACCTATGCGTGCAGGACGGAGGGAAAACAGTCCGAGAGAGCCGTGGTCAGCTACGATAACGGCGAGACCTGGACGGAGGACTACGAGCTTGATACCGCTATCGGCAAGCAGAAGGATATGGGTTATCCCTCCACCGCCGAGCTTTCGGACGGCTCGCTCATCACGGTCTACTATCAGGCACTCCCCGACGACTGGCACACCAGCGTACTCTATACCAAGTGGAAGCTGAATAAGTAAGAAAAAAGCCCCCGGACGGGGGCTTTTTAAGTTTTAAGAGTTAAGTTTTAAGAGTTAAGTTTTCAGCGGCAGGGAGCGCTAATCTGCATACAGAAACAGGGCGTTACACGCTCCCGTTTCGTTCCGCCTGCAAAAAGCATCCGTCTGTCGGCGTATGAACGCTTTAACAGCGAAGCGTCTCTTGCCCGCGGGGTTTCCCCGCAAACCGTAATTTCCGCATAATCTCAACTTTTCGCCGCAACCGTATTGATTTATGCCGAAAAGTATGCTACACTAGCCGTGTTAATCAAGAAAGGAAGGTCATAAAACAAAATGGCTACAAGAACTCACGGCGGCGAAGAAATAGACCGCTCCCTGAATTCCACCAATTTCACCGAATTCACACAGAAGAAAAAAGCTGACGGCAAGACAGTGCTTGCCCGTATCGGCATTCTCGCAATCTTTGCGGTAGTTATCACGGTATGCTGCCTCATCCCCGAGGTCGCGATCGCAGTCGGTTCCATCGGCCTTCTGCTCGCGCTCATCGTCTTCTTCATTCTTTGGCCCCTCACCAAGATCGAGTGGGAGTACGTAACCTCCTCCGGCGACTGGATATTCACCAAGATCATCGGCGGTAAGAAGAGAAAAGAAGTGCTGAACGTAAAGATCAAGGATATGGACATCATAGCTCCCTATACCTCCGAGTACGCAGAAAAGCAGACTGCCGACAAGATATACGATTTCAGAGAATCTCCGAAGCAGACCGAGGATATCTATTTCGCAACCTTCGACGATAACGGCAAAAAGGCGATGATCCTCTTCAAGTGCACCAATAAAGCGCTGAAGATCTTCCACTCCTACAATAAGGAAAACACCGTAATGGTGGACTACCTCCGCTATTGATGAATAAAAAACGTACCCCCTCATATACTTTGGTATACGAGGGGGTATGTTTATGAAAAAAATACTGATACCGCTTTTGATACTGATATCTCTCACGTCCTGCGCCGTCCGTGCGGACAAGGGTGCGTTTTTCGCATACCAGGATTCACCATCCCGCATTACGGGCCGGTGGACGGAGCAGGGGTGTGAATACTCTGTGGTGCTGACCCTGGGCAACATGACCGATGACGGTCGGGAAAGCGCTCTGCTGGAGTTTACCTCGCCGGACAGCGTGAAAGGAACGAAATACGTCTTCGAAAACGGGGAGCTGACCGCCACCCTCGGCGATATCTCCGTCACGGTAGCCCCGGAGAACCGCGGGCGGATATTCAGGATCGAAAAGCTTTTCTCCCTGAAGAGCGAGGATATTATAAACATAAAAGCGGATAAGGACGGCAATACTGTCGCCGAGGGAGCGAACTGGACCGTCACGACCTCAACTGACGGCACTCCCGAAAAAATCGAATACGACGGCGAAATTCTCGAGATCGAAGCATTTGAAGCATTGAAGAAAGACACCCCGTAACGGAGCGCTCACTCAGGGAGAGAGACGCCGCTGATCGTTCGTCCTGAATACCGTCGCCGTACAGAGGTACGGCGGGTGTTCATAACAGACAAAGGAAAGATATAACAAAATGACCGAAACCTGCGTTTCGTTCATTTTTTACTTTAGATATTCGGAAAATCTCTTACGCTCCTGACTTATTCAGCAGTCGTTGACTTCTTGTCCTTGCCGGAGAGTACCAGGTTGGTAACGATGCCGAGGATAAGTGCGCAGGCAACGGTCGTGAGCTTGACAGCACCGATCTGAAGTGCCATGCCGCCGATACCTGCGATGAGGATCGCGGATACAGTGAAAAGGTTTCTGTTCTGCTCAAGGTCGACCTTCTGTACCATCTTAAGACCGGAAACTGCGATGAAGCCGTACAGAGCGAAGCAAACGCCGCCCATTACACAAGAGGGAATCGTTGCAAGGAATGTAGTGAAGGGAGCAACGAATGCTGCAACCAGGCAGAGGATTGCTGTTGTGAGGATCGTGACGATAGAAGCGTTGCCGGAGATAGCAACACATCCGATGGACTCACCGTAAGTGGTGTTGGGACAGCCGCCGAAGAACGCGCCTGCAACAGAGCCTACGCCGTCACCGAGAAGAGTTCTGTGGAGACCGGGCTCCTCAAGAAGATCGGTTTCGATGATAGATGAGATGTTCTTGTGGTCTGCAAGATGCTCAGCAAATACAACGAATGCAACGGGAATGTATGCAACAGCAAGAGTTGCGATGTACTCGCCGGTGATCGCGGAGAAGCCCTTGAACGCCTTGAGGAATACGAAATCGGGGATCCAGGCGTTGATATCGGAAATTGTTGCGAATGCGGAGAAGTCGATGATCTGGAGAGCTTCGTTGCCGGTGGAGTTACCGATAAGAGTGAAGATCGCAGCAACGATGTAACCTGCAGCGATACCGATGATGAAGGGGATCATCTTCATCATCTTCTTGCCGTAAACGGAGCAGATGAATACTACGAAGAGAGTAACGAGAGCGCAGATAAGACCGATCCAGCCCTTAGTGCCCATAACGTAAACGGAGTTTGCGGCGTCGTATTCAGCACCCTTGAGAGCATCGCCGACAGCGTTTCCCGCGAGGGAAAGACCGATGATGGCAACCGTGGGGCCTACAACTGCTGCGGGCATCAGCTTGTTGATCCATTTAACACCTGCAACCTTAACGATGATCGCGATGATAACGTAAACGAGACCTGCGAAAGCCGCACCGATCAGAAGGCCTGCGTATCCGACTTCCATAGAAGCTGCACCGCCGAAGGCCGCGAACATAGAACCGATGAATGCGAAGGAAGAGCCGAGGAATACGGGGCTCTTGAATTTAGTGAAGCAGAGGTACACGAGAGTACCGATACCGGCGCCGAAGAGAGCGGCGGACTGGGACATACCGTTGCCGATGATAGAGGGGACTGCGATGGTAGCCGCAAGGATTGCAAGCACCTGCTGGAACGCAAAGACAAGAGTCTTTCCGAAACCGGGCTTGTCCTTGACCTGATAAGTAAGTTTCATTTCGAAACCCTCCGGTAAATAATATAAATTTTATGATACGGCAAAAGCCGATGATCAACTGATTATTCCGAGAGACACGCAGTTTTCACCGTCGATGCTCTCAACCTGTACCATGATCTGCTCTTCCTTAGATGTGGGCACGTTCTTTCCGACGTAGTCGGGGCGTATGGGCAGCTCTCTGTGCCCGCGGTCCACAAGCACCGCCAGCTGAACGCACCGGGGACGTCCGTTCGCGAAAACGGCTTCAAGCGCCGCACGCACCGTTCTTCCGGTGTAGATAACGTCGTCCACGATGATGATGGTCTTTCCTCTGACGTCCACGGGGAAGTGGCAGCCGGAGGAGCTGGGCAGCTCCGTTATCTCGGAGAGATCGTCGCGGTAGAGGGAAATGTCAACGTACCCTACGGGCACGTCCGCGCCCTCGAACTTTTTGAGGTTTCCGGCAAGTATCTCCGCCAGCGGCACTCCGCGGCGCTTAATACCCACCAGAACGATGTCGTCACATCCGTGGTTTTTTTCGATGATCTCGTGGGTGATACGGGCAAGGCTTCTCATCATGGCTGATTCGTCCATTATTTTAGCTTTCAGTTCCATAACGTACCTCCGCATAAAAAAAGTCTTGCCGCAGAGAGCGGCAAGACGCAAGTAACCTTAACCTTTTGCAAATCTTGCGGCATCTCTGTACCGCTTAAAGTTTCCTCGAATAATATACCACAACATTTTGTGTTTGTAAATACTTTTTTACAAAAAAATCAATATTTTGATAAAATCTGCAGAAGAAAAATGATCATTCTGCTACAAGTAAGGTTGGGAAATTGTAGTTTAGCGAAGGAAAAATTGCGAATTAGAAATTAGAAATTAGGAATTAGGAATTAGGAATTAGGAATTAGGAATTAGGAATTGTTGTTGTTTTGCTCCGCAAAACTTCATATCTATTTGCCTATTTGCAAATCATTAAACAGTTCGTTATTTATTATCAGTGCTGATTTAATAATACTTAAATTGCCTCAGCAATTTTTCCGCAATTCCTAATTCCTAATTCCTAACTCCTCACTTACGACTCTTCGACAAACTCTAATTTACAAATAAAACGCCCGAATATTCGTATTGACTACGTCACCAAAAGAATGTATAATAATGAGGAAGAAAGAAAGGGGGTGCCCGCCGTGAACGTGCTGGAAAAAGCCATAATATACGCAACCGAAAAGCATGAAGGACAGATACGCAAAATGGCAGATACCCCATATATCCTCCACCCCTGTGAGGTGGCATCTGTAATATCCACCATGACCGACAGCCTCGAGACCATGGCGGCGGGGGTGCTCCACGATACCATCGAGGACTGCGGCGCCGACCCTGCGGAGATAAAGGAGCTGTTCGGCGCCCGGGTCTCCGCTCTCGTACAGAGCGAATCGGAGGACAAGCTCTCAGAGAGGCCTCCCGAGGAAACGTGGATACAGCGTAAAGCGGAATCTCTGCTCATGCTGAAAATGACCCGTGACCGCGACGTGAAGATACTGTGGCTCGCCGATAAGCTGTCGAATATCCGCTCCTTTTACAGGGGCTATCTTCAGTACGGCGACGGCGTTTGGAACTGTTTCCACCAGAAGGACCCGAAAATGCACGAGTGGTATTACAGAACGGTGGCAGAGTATACGAAAGAGCTGTCCGACACAGCCGCGTACGGCGAATATCTGGACCTTATAGAAAAACTTTTCGGAGAAAATTGATGCATATTTTTCTTATACGCCACGGTGAATCCGTGGCAAACGTGGGAGATAATCTGGAGAGACTGCCCGACCACCTGGTGGAGCTGACCGAAAACGGAAAGCGCCAGGCGTACGAGGCAGGGAAATGGCTCAAAAACTACTGCGGCGAAAAGAGCATTGACCTTACCCGTGCCCGCATCTGGCGCAGTCCCTACCGCAGAACGAGACAGACGTCGGAGGAATTCAATAAATCCCTGGGTATCACCGATATCCGCGAGGATATAACCTTAGTCGAGCAGAAATTCGGCCTTTTCGACTCTCTTCCCGAAACGGAGTGGGGAATTACCGATGCCGCCGCCTACGACGAGTTTCTGCGGCAGGTGCAGAATCAGGGAAAATTCTATGCCCGCCTCCCCATGGGCGAGAGCCCCTTCGACGTGGCGATCCGCGTACACCAGTTCATGGGCACCATATACCGCGACTATGAGAAGGACGGCACGGACACCCTCTTCGTGTTCACCCACGGCACAACGCTCCGCGCCTTTCTCCTGCGCTGGTTCCATTACTCCCCGGAGTGGTATCAGAAGGAGCGCAACCCCAAAAACTGCTGGATCCGCGAGATCGACGGCGACCGCGACTGCGGGTACATAAATAATTGAAAAAGCCCCCGTATGGGGGCTTTTAGTTTTAAGTTTTAAGTTTTAAGAGTTAAGTTTTAAGAGGCGGCGGGCGATAGCCTCCCTTAGCCCCGAAGGGACAAAGGGAGGGGGACCGCTTTAGCGGTGGAGGGATTGATTTCAGTGCAAAAGAATCCCTCCGTCACTCGCTGCGCTCGTGCCACCTCCCTTAGATTCCTGCGGAATCTAAGGGAGGCAATCATGCGGCGAAGCCCGTATACACGCCCACAGGGCGTGTCATTGCGAGGGAAGGCATCGCCCGACCGTGGCAATCTCTACAAACGCTTTGATGGCACCCCTATCACTACGAGCGAGACGAGCACCTAAGTAAGCCTTCCCCAGTGGGGGAAGGGGGACCGTCTTTTTTGCGAAGCAAAAATTGCTTGCAGAGCAAGCGCTGACGGTGGATGAGGTGTCCCATCAGCACATCTTTTCTTTAGCATAAACCTATCGTTATCGTTCAGAAAGACACCTCATTCC
>JAZLKW010000058.1:0-35676 GCA_045597805.1 Candidatus Avispirillum sp.
GAGCTGTCGTCTTATATGGGCGGTGTGTTCGAGGATATTTGTACGCAGTATCTTTGGAAGCAGCTCATCGACGGCAAATCCCCCGTCGATTTTCGTGACCTCGGACGCTGGTGGGGCACGAATGCGAAAACCAAACGCCAAGAAGAAATCGACATTATGGGCACAGATAAAAACGCCGTCCTCTTTGCGGAATGTAAGTGGACAAATGAAAAGGTTGACCTCGGTGTGTTAGAAACGCTTGTCGAGCGCAGTAATCTGTTCAGCTACAAGGACAAGCATTTCTATCTCTTTGCAAAGTCCGGATTTACAAAGGGCTGCACCGACAAAGCCGCCGAACTCGGCACCGTCACTCTCGTCACCTACGATGAAATGCTGAACGCATAAAACGAACGAAATCGAACTAAGAGCGCACTCTTAGGAGGGCGACGATAAATCCATATTGGAGGTAACATTATTATGGCAGAAAAGCAAGAACTCTACGAAAAAATCAATGCAGAGATCAGGAACAAAAAGCCCAAGATGGCAATCTGCTATGATTTTGATAAAACGCTGTCTCCTGACGATATGCAAACATTTACGTTGATTCCGTCTTTCGGCATTGATAAGGGAGAATTTTGGGAAGCGTCAAACAAACTGGCCAAAGATAATCTAATGGATAACAACTTGGCTTGGATGCGAGAATTGATTCGTTATTCACAATTCAAAAGTAAATCTCTTAAGCGGGAGTATTTTACGGAAATTGGTTCGGAAGTCAAGCTCTATAAAGGCGTTAAGACTTGGTTCAAAAGAATCAATGAATATGCTGAGAAAAAAGGAATAGAGCTGGAACACTACATAATTTCCTCAGGACTCAAAGAAATAATTGAAGGTAGCGAAATCGCTAAATATTTCACACGCATTTATGCGTCAACATATTTGTATTCACCTGATGGTGTTGCCGAGTGGCCGGCACAGGCAATCAACTATACAAACAAAACGCAATTCATTTTTAGAATCGCAAAGGGCTGTCTTGAAGAGTATGACGAAAAAGTCAATGACAGTATGAACGATGAAATGCTGCGGATTCCATACGAGAATATTATCTATATAGGCGATAGTGCAACAGATATACCTTGTATGCGTCTTGTAAAAAGCAAGGGTGGTTATTCCATTGGTGTATATGATCCGATAAAGGATAACCGAGCAAAGGTATACCAGTTGTTTAATGACGGTCGCATCAGTTTTTATGCACCTGCTGATTATTCGGCCAAGAGTGATGTCAGCAAATATATGAAGCAAATTATCGATGATATTGCTGCAAAAGAAGCAATAAAAACAGAACGCAAAATTCTAAAACAACCTGCAGAAGCTTACAAAATGAAAAAGAGCGTTGAATTAATGGCACAAATGTACCCCGAAAAAATGACCATTAAGGAAAAGCGTGAAGTCGAAAAAATGACAAGTGCTTTAGAAGAAATCATCCCCGGCAATATAGATTAATTACAGATAGCATTTCCTATTGAATGTAAGGAGGTCTGACAGTGATCTTAGATAAAAAGCAGATGACTGAAGAAGACATCAAATTACAATATATCACCCCGGCTATTCAGGCAAAATGGGGACTCGACCGTATGACGATGGAAACCAAAATCACCGACGGTCGCATCAACCTCAAAGGGAATCTCATCACCCGTGAAAAGCCGAAAAAGGCAGACTATGTGCTGTATCTGACCAAGAACAAGCCTATTGCCATCGTGGAAGCCAAAGACAACAATCATTCCATATCCTATGGACTTCAGCAGGCAATCACTTACGCCCAAATGATGGACGTTCCTTTTGTATACAGTTCTAACGGAGACGGCTTTCAGGAACACGATCTGCTGACGGGTTTAGAACGTGCCTTGTCTATGGATGAGTTTCCTACGGTCGAGGAACTGACCGCACGGTTTGAGGGAGAAGCCAACGGCGGCGCAGGTGTATCTGAGAACGAAAAGAAAATCATTTCTCAGCCCTACTATTCCAGCCAGAACACCTATGATCCAAGATATTATCAGCGCAATGCTATCAACCGTACCGTCGAAGCCATTGCCAAAGGTCAAGACCGTATTCTGCTTGTTATGGCGACCGGCACGGGAAAAACCTATACTGCATTTCAGATCGTTTACCGACTCTTGAAAAGCGGATTGAAAAACAAAGTTCTGTACCTTGCTGACCGCAATATCCTTGTTGATCAGTCAATTCAGCAAGACTTTGCACCGCTTGAAAAGACGATACATAAAATCAACTTTGCAAAAGACGATCCCGTGACTATCACTTCTCACGAGGTGTATTTCTCACTATATCAGCAGCTTGCCGGAAACGAGGAAACCGAAGAAGAAAACGGCGAAGATGCCGTTGCCCGCTTTGCCAAACTGTTCAAACCCGATTACTTTGACCTCATCATCGTTGACGAGTGTCATCGAGGCTCTGCAAAGAAGGATAGCAACTGGCGCAAAATACTGGATTACTTTAAGTTTGCAACACAGATCGGTATGACGGCAACGCCGAAAGAAACCAAATACATTTCCAATATTGATTACTTCGGTGAGCCGATTTATACATACAGCCTGCGTGAAGGCATTGACGATGGCTTCCTTGCACCGTTCAAGGTGTTCAATATCAAAACCGATATTGCGGACGGTTGGCGTCCCTGCAAAGGTCAGCTTGATAAATTCGGAAATGAGATCGAAGACCGTATTTATACCAATAGCGACTTTGATTACAACATCATTTTGGAAGACCGTACCTACGAGGTCGCAAAGGAAATCACCAATTACCTGAAAAGCACCGATAGAATGCAGAAAACCATCGTGTTCTGCGCTACCGAAGATCACGCCGAGCGTATGAGGATCGCCCTCAATAATCTGAATGCCGATATGGTCAAAGAAAACCCCGATTATGTTGTCCGTATCACCGGCTCTGACACCTACGGCAAGAGCAAGCTTGATTATTTTATTTCTGTTTCGGCACCGTACCCGGTCATTGCAACCACTTCAAAACTGCTTTCCACCGGTGCGGACTGCAAGATGACGAAACTCATCGTCCTCGATGAAATGATAAGTTCTATGACCGAATTCAAGCAGATTATCGGTCGTGGTACTCGACTGCGTGAAAAAGAGGGTAAAAACCACTTTGTCGTAATGGATTTCCGTAACGTCACCCGTCTTTTCTCCGACCCTGATTGGGACGGTCCTATTGAAATGGTTGACGGCTACGACCCGGAACATAAACCCGCACCGAAGCCTCCGAAAGGTGGCGACGGCGGTGAAGTTAATCCGCCTCCGACAGTGGACAAATATGTCGTTGACGAACACGGCTGCGATGTTCACATTATCGGAAAGCGTGTAGAGGTTTACGACGCAGAGGGAAAACTGCTGCGTCAGGAAAGCATCGTGGACTATACCAAATCAAATATTCTCGGCAAGTATGCTTCGCTTGATAACTTTATATCGGAGTGGACTGCCGAGCAGAAAAAGGAAGCTATCAAAGATCTGCTGAAAGAACAAGGCATCGACCTTGAACAGTTGAAAGCGGATCAGGGTATGACCGAGGTGGACGATTTTGATTTCATCTGCCACGTGGCATACGATAAAAAACCGCTCACCCGAAAAGAGCGAGCGGACAATGTGAAAAAACGTGATTTTCTCTCAAAATACAGCGGCGTGGCTCGTGAAGTCCTTGAAGCCTTACTCGACAAGTATATGAACGAGGGAATCTATGAAATTGAAAGTGTTGCCGTACTGCGCCTTGACCCGTTCTTGAAAATGGGCGCACCCGCAAAAATCGCAAGCTATTTCGGCGGCAAAGCCGGATATATGGCGGCGGTAAAAGAACTGGAAACGGCAATCTATGCGGAGGTAGTGGCGTAAATGAATAGCTTTAGCTCGTGGCACGTTGGCGTTTCGGCAGAAGCATACGCTGCCGCAATATTCGCTCGCTACGGATATGATGTTTCCGTTCAGTACGGTGCGAATCAACCCGAATACGACTTGATTGCCGTTTCGGACGATAAAATATTAAAGATTTCTGTAAAAGGCAGTAAAGACGGCGGATGGGGTCTTACACAAGGATATAAAAAAGGCCGCAATTATCACGATGCAATCGACGAGTGGCTGAAAGCGCATCATAAAAAAACCGTTTTTTGCTTGGTACAGTTTGAAAATGTGGGTATAAATGAAATGCCCCGGATATATCTTGCAACTCCGCAGGAAATTGCTGAAAGATTAAAGGCATCTGCTGCCGGTCGTGGTGAAACGATTTTGTATGAAAACCATCGGTGGACAGAGCGTGCCGCCGGAAAAGGAACGATAGATAAAATTCCTTGTGAATGGGGAATAACGCCTGAACGGACAGAACTTTTTTTTGAAAAATACGGACAATAAAGGTGAGGATATGAGCAACTTGTCAGGATTTGTAAAAAGAGTGCGTGATATTATGCGCAACGATGCCGGTATCAACGGCGATGCACAGCGCATTGAGCAGATTGCGTGGATGCTCTTTTTGAAAGTATATGATGCAAAGGAACAGGACTGGGAATTTGACGATGAAACCTATCAGTCCATTATTCCCGATGAGTGTCGTTGGTCGAATTGGGCGGCAGACGACCGTTCCGGCTCTGCTATGACCGGGGATAAGCTCCTCGACTTCGTCAACAATACACTGTTTCCCACGCTGAAAACCCTGCCCGTTTCCAAAGATACACCCATTAAAAAAGCTATCGTGCAGACCACCTTTGCCGATGCCAATAACTATATGAAAGACGGCGTTCTGCTTCGTCAGGTTATCAATGTCATCGACGAGCTTGACCTTTCCGATTATGAGGAAAGCCACGCTTTCGGTGATATTTACGAATCTATCCTGAAAGAACTGCAAAGTGCAGGCTCTGCCGGTGAATTCTATACACCCCGTGCCGTTACCGATTTTATGGCACAGATGATTCAGCCGAAAATCGGCGAAAAGATGGCGGACTTCGCCTGCGGTACCGGCGGGTTTATTACAAGCTGGCTGAAAGAACTGCAAAAGCAGGTCAAAAGCACCGCCGATGCCAAAAAGTATTCGGAATCCATATACGGCATTGAGAAAAAACAGTTTCCGTATATGCTCTGCATTACTAATATGCTTCTGCACGGATTGGACGTACCGAAGGTATATCACGATAACTCACTTCTCAAAGACGTTCTCGACTATACCACGGACGATCAGTTTGACGTTATTCTGATGAATCCTCCTTACGGCGGAAGCGAAAAAGCCGATGTGAAAAATCATTTCCCGTCCGACCTTGCATCAAGTGAAACGGCTGATCTCTTTATGGCAGTCATTATGTACCGGCTCAAAAAGAACGGTCGTGCGGCTGTTATTCTGCCCGACGGATTTCTGTTCGGTATCGATAACGCAAAGGTGAATCTCAAAAAGAAACTGCTGAATGAATTTAACCTGCATACCGTTATCCGTATGCCGGGCAGTGTTTTTTCGCCCTATACAAGCATCACTACCAACATTCTGTTCTTTGATAATACCCACCCCACCGAAGAAACGTGGTTTTACCGTCTCGATATGCCGGAGGGTTACAAGCATTTCAGCAAAACAAAGCCGATGAAAGTCGAGCATTTTGCGCCTGTTGTAGAATGGTGGAATGAGCGCAAGGAGCTGACCGGTGACGGTTTCGATAAAGCAAGGACATTTAGAGCGGCAGAACTTGCGGAGGAACAGGGTTATAACTTCGACCAATGCGGTTACCCCCACGAGGAAGAAGAAATCCTTGACCCGCTCGACCTTATTCAGCGTTACGAAGAACAGCGTGCTTCTTTGAATGCCGAAATTGACCGTGTACTTGCGGAAATCACCGCAAAACTGGGAGGGGCTGAATAATGACCCCACAGGAACTGAAAAACAGTATTTTGCAGCTTGCTATTCAGGGAAAACTTGTCGAACAGCGCCCTGAAGAAGGCACGGCGGAAGAACTGTATCAGCAGATACAGGCCGAAAAACAGGCACTCATCAAGGCCGGGAAAATCAAAAAAGAAAAACCTCTGCCCGAAATCACAGAGGATGAAAAGCCATTTGATATTCCGGATAGCTGGAAGTGGGTGTGTTTAGCCTCAATTACATACAACTTTGGGCAAACGACCCCTTCATCCAAGTTTTGCTATGTGGATGTCGGCTCGGTAGACAACAAGCAACACAAACTCAACGATGAAGAAACTATTGTTGAAGCCAAAGATGCCTCATCAAGAGCAAAGAAAATTGTAAACTTCGGTGATGTGATTTTTGCTACAATCCGTCCATATCTTCAAAATATATGCATTATTGATAGGCAGTTTTCCTATGAGCCAATTGTAAGTACTGCATTTGCAGTTATGTCGTGTCCTAATGGACTGCTTAATAAATATCTCTTCTATGTTCTTCTTTCGCCTTCGTTTATGGAGTACGCAAACGCAACAGACAAAGCAAAAGGCGTGGCATATCCTGCGATTGGTGAAAAAGATTTCTTCAATGGAATAATCCCACTCCCACCGCTTGCCGAGCAGAAGCGGATCGTTGCCAAGATTGAGGAACTGCTGCCGCTGATCGACCGCTACGAAGAAGCGTGGACAAAGCTGGGAGAATTCAACAAGCGTTTCCCCGGTGATATGCAGAAATCCCTTTTGCAAATGGCGATTCAGGGAAAGCTCGTCGAACAACGCCCCGAAGAAGGCACCGGCGAGGAACTCTACACCCAAATCCAAGCCGAAAAGCAAGCCCTTATCAAATCCGGCAAAATCAAAAAGGACAAACCCCTCCCCGAAATCACCGATGACGAAAAACCGTTCGATATTCCGGAGAGTTGGAAGTGGGTGAGAATAGCGCAAGTTGTTATGCTAAATCCCAAAAACGATCTTGATGACACGCTGGAAGTGGGATTTATCCCTATGACTTGTGTGAGTGACAGCTATCAAAACAAGCATACTTTTGAAGTTAGAAAATGGAAGGACATTAAAAAAGGATTTACGCATTTTGCCAATGGTGATATTGGTGTTGCCAAGATCACGCCGTGTTTTCAAAACAGAAAATCAGTAATTTTCAAGAAGCTTCCCAATGGTTTTGGCGCAGGAACAACCGAATTGACAGTTTCTCGTATTATAGGCGATACATTGTGTCCTGAATATCTGTTATGGTTTTTTAAGACGGATTATTTTATTTCTAATGGTGTAAAGTCCTTTACAGGAACAGCAGGCCAGCAGAGAATTCATAAGGATTACTTGCCGTGCTGTTTGTTCCCAATCCCGCCCCTTGCTGAGCAAAAACGCATCGTCGCAAAACTCGAAGAACTTTTACCGTTGTGCGAAAGGTTGAAATGAAGGTGTGACAATGGGAAAACCTCGTAAGTTTTGCGGAACCGCTTTTACACTTAAGAAGAAATGCGAAAATTGTCCGAAAAAAGATGATTGTGTAAAGATCGATAAAGACTTTACGGCGAAAGAAATTCTTATTGATTGCGAAGCATTCTACTATGTGTTTAATAAATTGGAAGAATTTGATACGTATCCAAGATTAAACGGCGATGTTGAAAAACATAAGCAGGATATGCTTGAATACGAAAAAAAGCACAAAAATGTTCCGATATTGACTCCTCCTTTTATAGCCAATGGTACTTTGGCGGTAGAACTTGCTTTGAAGTTTTTGATATTTAAGGAAAAAGGTGAATATGAATGCGGTCATCATCTGCTATCCCTTTTCAATCAGCTTACAGAACCGCACAGAACAGTTTTGACGGAGCGAATTTGCAAAGAAGCGCATCAAAACGAAACTACTCTAACAGAAAACCTAAACAAAATTTCAAATTTGTTTGAAGACTTTCGTTATTTTTACGAACACGAAATATTGGGATATTCAAACTTTCTAAATGACTTTATACACATTGTTTGCGATTATGCGATTTCAATGCAATCGGAATATGAGGAAAGTTAATTTTAATGGAAACAATTACACCCCCAAACGCATTGTCGTAAAACTTGAACAACTCCTGCCCCTGTGCGAAAGGTTGAAATAATGTATAAGATTATATATCTCGTCGGCTTCCTGATTCGTCAGTTTGCGTTACCAAATCCATTTACCCCATTTGGAGATATCGCAGAGTTGATTAATTTGATAGTAGGCGGCGTGTTCGTTCCGATTTCATATTTTATGGTTGGTTTAATTTACGAAAGAGGAAGCGCACCTGCTTGGGGTTCGATCCTTTTTACAATCGTATATGCGATTAACACCGGCGTTACCTATCTTGTTTGTTTAGCATATCCGACTGTATGGTTGATGGTTTTAATTGCCGCCGCCTATTTTGCATTGTATTTATTTGTTGCTTACAAGATAAGGGAGGCACGATAGGCTTTTTTCTAACTAACAGCTAATCATAACTAACAGATAATACATTCAAACAATGTCAGTTTGACAAAAAGGAGAGAAAATGCATACAATGAATTCGTGTTCACAGATAGCCGCTTTTGCGACAATTAAAAGCCTTTCTGATGAAAAGAAATATAGAAGTCCATACCAACTATTGGGTGAGTTCATTAGGAATATTATAAGTGATAAAGCAATATATTCTTTTCAAACTACAGAAATGAAAAATATGCTATTTGATACGTTTGGCTTTGATATTCCTGAAGCAGTTATTAAAACATCAGTGCGAAATATGGCTGGAATCTCATTGTCGAACAATGTTTATTCTGTATCCATTGCTGATCTCTGTACTGATTCTTTGTTTGAAGAAAAGAAAAAAGAAGCCAATGAAATAAGTGCCGAAACTATATCTTTGCTAATAAAATACATTGAAGAAAGATCCGGAGAACACTCTGTATCTACTAATGTGGTAGCCAAAGAATTGATAAGTATTTTGATTGGGGAAGCATCTTCAAACTCCGGCAAGTATATTGATATAATTAGTGAGTTTATCCTAAAAAATGAAAATAATGAAGATATTCAGGAGTATCTTAATAAAGTTAAAGAAGGAAGCATTCTTTATATTGGACTAAATCATAATATCGGCGAAACAGGCAGTATTACCAAACCATTGGTACTATATTTGGGAACAGAAATCTTGTTTAGCCTCGCTGGGTATAATGGTACAATTTACAAGCAGTTTGCAGATGATTTCTTTAGCCAAGTTCGTGCTGCCAATAGCAATGGAACGAAGAAAATCACGCTGAAGTACTTTTCAGATATAAAAGAAGAAATCAATGATTTCTTCTTGACCGCTTCGGATATTGTTGACGGCAAAAAAGAGCAATACAATGAAAAGCCGGCAATGTCCGCAATAATTAATGGCTGTTCCACTTCAAGTGATGTAGATGTGAAACAATCAGATTTCTATCATAATCTTCAGTATGCATTTGGAATAACAGAAGATACAAGTCATAGCTTTTATGATGAAGAGTTTTTCGAAAGCAATTTGGAAAGTTTTGATGATATCGACGATAGTGACAATAAAAAGGAATCCGGAATCAAATACATAAGTCACATTAATAAATTACGAAATGGAAAGGTATTCAGTAATGACATTGATTCTGAGTACCTATTGGTTACAAACACCAAGTTGACCCTCTTGCTTTCTAAAGAACAAACTGATATCAAAAAAGAAAAACACGGAGTGGAGCATATTGCAAATTTTGCAGTATCACTTGATCGTATTACAAGTTTGTTATGGTACAAACTTGGAAATGGATTTGGAAGTAAAGAATATCCATCATCATTAAACGCTGTGCTTGGTGCAAGAGTAGTGCTTTCTGCAAGTATAGCAAAAAATGCAAGCCGGGCATATTTCGACATAAAAAAGCAGTATGAATCTGGTATAATATCAAAGGAACAATTGGCTGCTCGTATAATAACACTTAAGAACAAGTCAAAACTTCCTGAAGAATTGCACGGAGATGATATTGCTGAAATTATGGACTTTTCTCCCGAATTTTTGAGCCGATATGAAGAAGAACACAAAAATAATCAACGGGCGCTTGATGAAAAAGAAAAAGCATTAGCCGAACTAAAAACAGATGTGAATAACAAAGAGAAAACTATCGCATCCCAAGCCGCAATAATTTCAGAGAAAGATCAATTTTTGGCTGAAAGGGAGGAAACAATTGCATTTCAGGATAGTCGAATAAAAGAGCAAGATAAAGAACTTGCAGAATATCGTAAAAGGGATGCTGAAAAAGCAGAGAAAAAGAAGCGGAGGAAAAATATACTTCTCTTTATTTGGAACATTATATGGAAAGCCTTTTTAGTAATTGCGGTAGTTCTCATTTCTGTTCACATATGCAAAAAGATTAGTCCCCATAGTACTACGGTTGTGGGAATAATAATAGGTGTCCTTGGCTTAATTCCTACAGTTATCTCTGTGATAAAAAAAGATTTCAAAAAACACTTTTCCAAAAAGTCAAACAACGAAGAAATGTAAAGTGTAACATCTTGTTGGGTTTTAGGGCCTCTCCCTAACTTCAAAACTGTTTATGGACAAGAATTGGAGTATAAACAGTCTGCTTGCTAAGATAATACAAAAAGAATATCGATGCAGAATAACTGCTCAGTTCGTAATGAACTGGGCAGTTATTTTTTTGCTTTTTTTTAATTTATTTTTGAAACAGACTCCCCAAATGTCCTATCTCAGTGGGAATAAGTGAAGGGGAAATGGAAATTTTTTTGAAAATGGGTCCCAAAATGACCTCTCCCAGTCCGAATTAGTGTAGGGGGTATAAAACTTTTTTTGAAAAAAGACTTACATTTTGCCTTATCCCACTGGGAATAAGTGAAGAGCTTTTTCAAAAAAGTTTGAAAAATACCTACTAAAACATCCTCGCTCAGTCGGAATAAGTGAGGAGACATTTCAACTTTTTTTGAAAAACACCCCGACAATTGACCGTTCCCACTGGGAATAAGTGAGGAGATTTTCTAAAAATTTAGAAATCAGACTTAATTTTGACCTCTCGCCAGTGGGAATAAGTGAGGAGACATTTCAACTTTTTTTGAAAAACACCCCTACAAATGACCGTCCCTACTGGTAAAAAGTGAGGGACATTGCTCTTTGACAACTGAATAGCTGCACCGACCGCACTCCGTATTGCCACGACGTTTACAAAACCGAGCGATACGGCACCGCAGGGATGGGGGTACTAATGCGTTCGGAAGGCAGTGCAAAAAAAGCAGGAGGTTACTATGCCGAGATTATCAAAAAAGCAAAAAGAAAAATGGTCGTTCTTCATCTGCCCCGAAACGGGACGGAGAAAATACAACGACGTTTGCCGTTCCTGCACGGAAAAGTGCAAGCAGAGTTTCCGCTCTGACGTTATCGAGTGTCGGCGTTACCGCAATAAGAGGGCGGAATATTACAAACAAGCCCTCAAAAAGCGGTGAAAAGGATGCTTGAAAACACACCTTTTCCATACAAATACGGCAGCGGTGCATTAGCAAGGCGAGAATATATCCCGTCTTACGAACGCCGCTTACAGAGGCGAATAATCGCCAAATCCGCACCTTATTTATACAAAAAATCATCGAAAGGAGGCAACGAAACAAATTGACACAAAAATTCTATTGGTGGGAAGCCGAGGCGTTTTCCTACTACCGTATTCCGAAAGTACTGATAACCGATCCGCTCTATCAAAAACTCTCAGTCGAAGCGGCTCTGCTTTACGGTCTGCTGCTCGACCGAATGGGCTTGTCGGCAAAGAACAAAGAGAGATTCACAGATCGGAACGGCTACGTTTTCGTGTATTTCACCCTTTCGGAAGTATGCAGATCGCTGAACTGTGGGCACGATAAGGCGACACGGCTTTTTTGCGAGCTTGAACTGTTCGGGCTTATCGCTCGTGTCCGGCAAGGCAAAGGTAATCCCTGCCGCATCTATGTTCAGAAATTTCAGCAGACTGCCGGATAACCGTAGTCAGGTATGCTGATTTTCAGTATTCACGAGTGCGGAAATATCGCAGGTAATAATACTGAAAGATTAAACTAATATATCAATTCTTTACTTACCGAAAAAGAAGATTGTTTTCTTATATAGATAGAGAGTGAAACAAAGGCTGCGGCGCACTCCGCCGTTTCTTTTTCGGATAGTAATAAAATGTAAAACTATCTCAATAAAGGAGGAAAAACAGAAAATGAAAACAAAAATTGCAGATAACGGTCTGACGGTTATTCCGTTTCAAAGTACAGATAACGGACTAAATTCTTCCATTCGGGCAAGAATAATAAGAGAAAGGAAAGGTGTTCGTATGTTTGATACCAACGATCTGAACCGATGCCGTGCGGCGGATTTTTCATCGTGCGATACCGCTTCTCTTGTTGATTTGCGGAATATATGTATTGATGCGGACAAGCCCGTGCCTGAGCGTGTCAAGGACTTTATGAATCAGGTCGGCAATCCGTATCTTTTCAAGGTTGGCGATATCGTAGTCAAAGTGAAGTACGGCAACGGAAAACAACTGCCGGATGCCCTTGCCTCTCTTTTTCGGGCAGGTTAAATTTGGCATCGCACAATTTTGTGAAAAGCATTGCGAAAACGGAGGCGATATGGTATAATACGAAACGTAAAGTGATAATCGCATATCGCCTCTGTAATCAAATATTATGGAGGCAAGATAATGTCAAATTCTAAATATTCTGACTATTTGGGGCAGCCTTCACAGAGTTTACGGACTTGGATGGCTGCTCTTTATATTCGTCTTTCCCGTGAAGACGAGATGGCGGGTGAAAGTAACTCTGTCGTATCTCAGCGTGAGATCCTCAAGGAATATCTAAAACTTCACCCCGATATCACCTGCTATGATACCTATGTGGATGACGGTTGGTCGGGAACAAATTTCGAGCGACCGGATTTCACAAGAATGATGGAGGATATCAATGCCGGACGTGTCAACTGCGTGATCGTCAAAGACCTTTCCCGTTTCGGTCGTAACTATTCGCAGGGCGGCGAGCTGATCACGAACGAATTTGCCCGCTTGGGCGTGCGTTTTATCGCACTGAACAACGGCTACGATACCTTTTCAAACAATATGAGTGCGGCGACGCAGTGTATCACACTTGGCGTCACCAACGTCATTAACGAGAGTGTGGCGGCGACAACTTCCGTAAACGTGCGTGGCACACTGAACGTCAACCGTCAGCAGGGGAAATTCATCGGTTCGTTCCCAACCTACGGGTATATGAAAGATCCCGAAGATCATCACAAGCTCATCATCGACGAGGAAGCGGCACCGACGGTGCGGATGATTTTCGAGAAATTCATCGACGGCGAAAGCATCATCGGTATTGCCAAAGACCTGAACGAGATGGGAATCCCGAACCCGTCGATGTACAAGAAGCTGAAAGGACTGAACTACAAGCACCCTGTCGGAGCAGCTAATGACGGCTTGTGGCCCGACAGCTCGGTACGGCGGATTCTTACAAATGAGATGTACACCGGGACGATGGTGCAGGGGAAAAACCGCAATATCAGTTATAAGGATCAGCGGGCGAAAGCCGTTCCGAAAGAAGAATGGTACCGTGTCGAGGGAACGCACGAGCCGATCATCGACCGGGACACCTTTGATAAAGCGCAGTCGCTTTTTAATCGGAATATCCGCAAGGCACCGAACAATAACAACGTGCACCTGTTCGCAGGGCTGATCAAATGCGGCACCTGCCACCGTGCGATGAACCGAAAATTCAACAGTCATTCCTACGGTGTTTACGGGTATTACCGCTGTGCGACGGCACGTAAAATGCGAAAGGGCGCCTGCACGAATCATTCTATCCGCATCGACAAACTGGAAGAAGCGGTACTTGTTTACTTGCAGACGGTGGTCAAAACGGCGGTATCGCTCGATGAAGTCCTGAAGAAGATAAACAACAGTCCCGCTCGGAAGAAAGTGTCCAACCACGTTCAGAAGCTTTTGAAAACACAGCAGGCAGAACGAGATAAGCTGGTGCGGAATATGGTGGATCTGTACCCGGACTGGAAAGCAGGTGTGATCTCGCAGGAAGAATATATGCTCATCAAAGCGAATATGAGTGAGAAGATCAAAGCGCTGGATGCGATGATCGCCAACCTCGAAAAGAACGCCGCCGAGATCGAAAAAGGTATCAGCACGGAAAATGATTTCATCGCCCATTTCAAAAAGTACGGCAATTTTGAGAAACTGACCCGTGGGATGCTTGTGGAGTTGGTGGATGAGATCCGTGTTCACGAGGGCGGGATGATCGAAATAGACCTCAAATTTGCGGATGCTTATAAGCAGGTAATTGAGTATATCGAGCTGAACGAGAACGTCGCAAAGGCAGCATCATAACAGAAAATCGGAGGAGAAAGGGAGAGACTATGCAATGAAGTAGCCTCTCCCTTTAATTACTCATATTTTTATGAGCCTCTTGACAAATCGAAAAATATCGATATAATAAATAGTGTGATCACAAATTCAGTTCAAGGAGGTGTTCAGATGGAACTTGATGAAAAGCGTACTCCCGTTGTTTTCAAAGCGTTATGCGATGAAAATCGTGTGCGGATTCTCAAATACCTGATGGGCGGCGAGAAATGCGCCTGCAAGCTGTTGGACGATCTCAATATCGCACAGTCCACTCTTTCCCACCATATGAAGATACTGACTGATTCCGGGTTGGTTGTCGGACGAAAAGAAGGCAAATGGATGCATTACTCCATTTCTTCTGACGGTATTAATATCGCCGTCGGCTATCTGAACGCACTGAAAGAAAAAGGATGCATTTGCACCAACAAGTCGTGCTGTGAAAAATAAAAGCCATTTTTCCGGCACGACTATATTTCAGGACTATATATCGACAGATTTAGATATATAGATCATTTGGAGGATTTATATGTGGCAATTCATACAGGATGAAGTCCTTGGAATGAAGTGGCTGAACCGTCTGATCGGCGCAATGCTTCGTTCCTTCGGGCTTGACATTGAGAGCAGGATCGGCGGCAGCGTTCAGTTCTTCCTCTATGACTGTATTAAAATTATGGTTTTACTGGGTGTTCTGATATTTGTTATCTCATACATTCAAAGTTATTTTCCGCCGGAGAGAAGCCGAAAAATCCTCGGCAAATTTCACGGACTTTGGGCAAACATTATTGCCGCACTGCTCGGTACGGTTACGCCTTTCTGCTCTTGTTCTTCCATTCCGCTGTTTATCGGTTTTACAAGTGCGGGACTTCCGCTCGGCGTGACCTTCTCGTTTCTAATTTCTTCACCGATGGTCGATCTCGGCAGTCTTGTCCTGCTGATGAGCATCTTCGGTTGGAAGGTCGCCGTTCTATACGTGATTTTCGGTCTTGTGATTGCCGTTGCAGGCGGTACACTCATTGAAAAACTGCATCTTGAAAATCAGGTTGAAGAGTTCATTCGCAACGGAAAATCTATTGATGTTCCGCAGGAAGAACTACATTTCAAGGACAGGTGCAAATATGCGTGGGAGCAGGTTATCGGTACTGCGAAAAAGGTATTTCCTTATGTCCTGATCGGCGTCGGTATCGGTGCTGTGATTCACAACTGGATACCTGAAGAATGGGTAGTATCTCTGCTCGGTACGGGAAATCCGTTCGGTGTTATCATTGCCACAATAGCGGGTGTACCGATGTATGCAGATATTTTCGGCACGATCCCGATTGCGGAGGCGCTGCTTGCAAAGGGCGCACGACTTGGTGTTGTTCTCTCGTTTATGATGGGAGTTACAACTCTTTCACTTCCGTCAATGGTAATGCTGAAAAAAGCAATAAAGCCGAAGCTTCTCGGCATATTCATTGCCATTTGTACGGTCGGTATTATCCTTGTAGGATATTTGTTTAATGCAATTCAAAACTTTATAATGTAAGGAGATAATTAAAATGTCACTGTTCGGAAAGAAAAAAGAAGAAAAGAAAGAAGCTGGGTGCGGTTGCTCCTGCGGATGCGGTTGCGATACAACCGTAAAAGCAGCAAATATTGAAACCTGCTGCGGCGAAAAGGTGGACGGTATTTGCTGTATCAAGGTTCTCGGCTCCGGCTGTAAGAACTGCCATACCCTTTACGAAAACACCAAAGAAGCCGTCAAAGACGCAGGACTTTCCGTAGAAGTCGAATACGTTACCGATATGCAAAAGATAATGGAGTACGGTGTAATGTCAATGCCTGCCCTTGTTGTCAACGATCAGGTAGTTTCGATGGGTAAGGTGTTGAAAGCTGAGGATGTTAAAAAACTACTTGTGAAATTAATCGTTTAATTAAGATAGAAAAAAGTATTATTGGGGTGCCTTTCTTGCGGAGGGCACCCCAAAATCCTTCATATTTTCGCCTTATGGTCTAAACTTAACAGTAACCCACCCATAGCGGCACCCATATTAAAAGTCCCGAAACCCGCATAAATAAAGGGTTTTAACAATTTGTGAAATTTTATCGTCTACCCTTGACATTTTCCCCTGCGGCGGCTGACACCCTCATCCGCTATTTTGAGGGCGGCGGTACCGTGCCGGATATGGTACTGACCGGAGATCTGGGATACGAAGGCTCGAAGATACTGAGGCAGATCATGAACGAAAAAGGACATCCCATCGAGGGTATCCACGCTGACTGCGGACTCATGATATATGACCGCGAGGGGCAGGACAAGCACGCTGGCGGCAGCGGGTGCGGATGCTCGGCCGTGGTACTGGGCTCGGTCATCATGTCTAACCTCCGTGCGGGAGCGCTCCGAAGCGTGGTTTTCGTGGGGACGGGCGCGCTCATGAGCCCCATGAGCATACAGCAGGGGCAGAACATTCCCGGCATCGGGCATCTTGTAAGGATCGAGGCAACAGTTTGACGGATATTTTCATGTATATAAAAGCGTTTCTCGTGGGCGGCGCTTTCTGTGCCGTGGCGCAGGTGCTGATCGACCGCACCAAGCTCACTCCCGCAAGGATACTTGTATCGTACGTGGTCGCGGGCGTTATCCTCGGGGCTCTGGGACTCTACAAGCCTCTCATTGATTTCGCCGGATGCGGCGCGGCGACCCCTTTGACCGGCTTCGGTTATATCATTGCGGACGGAGTGAAGACTGCCGTTGACGATAAAGGACTTCTCGGAGCGCTGACGGGAGGACTCACCGCCTCCGCGGCGGGTATCACCGCCGCGCTGTTCTTCGGACTTCTCGCCGCGGTGTTTTTCAGAGGAAAGAGAAAAAAATAGCTCCTTGCTTTTACCCTGTCAAAGCTGTATAATGTGAAAAAGGAGATTTTCATATTATGGACTTTGAGAAAGAATTACGGGAGCTGGGGGAGAAGAAAACCTCCTCCGAGGAAATATACGACGGTGTCATCATGCACGTTTTCCGAGACAAGGTCTCGCTGCCCGACGGAAACGATGCCTTTCGTGAGATAATCCGCCACGTGGGGGCTGTGTGCGTCATTCCCGTCACCGACGACGGAAAAGTCATCGTGGAGCGGCAGTTCCGCTATCCCATCGACCGTGTTATCACGGAGATCCCTGCGGGAAAGCTGAACTCAAAGGACGAGGACAGGCTTGAGGCGGCGAAACGGGAGCTTCTGGAGGAGACCGGCATCACGGCGGACGAGTGGTGCGATCTGGGAATATTCTACCCCGCCGCCGCGTACAGCGACGAGAAGATCACCATGTATCTCGCCCGTGGGCTTCATTTCGGTGAAAGCCGTCCCGACGAGGATGAGTTTTTAAGTCTTCGCACCGTTCCGCTTGAAGCTCTTCTGAAGAGCGTCATGGCGGGAGAGATACCCGACGCCAAAACGCAGATAGCCGTTCTGAAAGCGGCAAAGGTGCTCGGTATTACAGAATAAACGAAAAAAATCCCACCGTCACACGGTGGGATTCTTTATATTTTCCGTTATCCCGTCAGCTGATAACCTCGCTGAGTGCCTGCAGAAGCTCCGTTTTCGAAAGATTCTCGCATCTCACGTACTCCGCGGTGAGCGCCATACGCACGGTGTTTTTGCCGTCGCGGTCAAGAGAATCGAACATGGCGTTAAGTTCGGGGATGCTGTCGAACGAGCGCTCCTTGGAGGATTTTTCCTCACCGGGATTGAAATGATAGAACAGGTCCTCGGGGAATACTCCCGTGCGGCGGATGAGGTCGTGGGTCTTCATGTTATAGTCGAAGAACATGATAATAGAAAGATATGTGTTCCAGGACATATCTCTTGCACCGGACTCTGTGAGGCAATATGTCTGTCTTGAGATCCCGACCAGGCCCGAGAGCTCGTCCTGGGAAAGGCCAGCCTTTGCTCTGAGTGATGCAAGCTGGGGAAGCAGTTTATTGATATACTCACGTTTTCTTTCGTTGGGTATGCTCCAGTGTTTCCCGTATTTCATGATTACCTCCGCAATTTTGTATCTTTACAGTGTAATTCTACCATATTTTCGCAAAAACGCAAGAGCGGATTGTTAATATTGGCGATACAAACGATGAATAATGTGTAAATTTGCGGCATTCAGCAGCTCCGCCCGGCACCCTGAAAAGTATCATCAGCATACAGCTTTTTATCAAGAGAGTTTGCGACCTCGGTCTTTCTTCTGCTCCAAGACGGAGCGACCAGTTCAGATCCCATACCGTCCCCCGTGACCCTTGCTATCACGGTCTCGGGCGGGAGCAGGCGGAGCTGTGCGGCTGTGACCGCTACGTACTCCTCCATGGACATGGGGGTATACTCGCCTCTTTCGTACATGCGGCAAAGCTCTGTTCCCCGAAGCACGTGGAGAAGATGGATCTTCACCATATCGGGTCGGAGGCGGGCTGTCTCCTCCGCTGTTTTCAGCATATCCTCCACAGTCTCGCCGGGAAGACCGTTTATAAGATGTATGCATACGGAAATATCTCCGCCTGCCGCCCTCAATCGTTCGTATCCGTCGCAGAACGCGGCAAAATCGTGGCCTCTGCCGATACGCCCGGCAGTTTCGTCATTGGCGGTCTGAAGTCCCAGCTCGACCAGGACCGGTATCCTCTCCGACACCTCGCGCAGAAGTTCCGTCACCCCGTCGCCGAGACAGTCGGCACGGGTCGCAACGGCGAGCATGACCGCGCCGGGAAAGCCTGCAGCTTCATAATAGACCCGTCTCAGAGTTTCTATATCAGCGTAGGTGTTGGTGTGCGCCTGCAGATAGGGGATAAATCCCGCACAGTCCCATTTTCTCTTTGCCACCGCGACTCCCGCGTCGTACTGCTCACGCAGCGATCCCGCACACTGTGCGCCGGAGGAACCGCCGCTGCAGTATATACATCCGCCGTGACCGACGGTGCCGTCGATATTCGGGCAGGTAAATCCGGCATCGAGGGAGACCTTGGCGCATTTCCCGCCGAAGCGACATTTCAGATAATAGTCAAAGGTATGGTATCTTTTGTTCGAATCGCTGTAAGGGAAAGGGTTGGTTTCCCTTTGGGCAGGCTTTTTCATAGCACGATTATACCGAGGACCGCCATAAGCAGAGTGCCGGCATCCACGGCGTTGATCTTGCCGTCGCCGTTCAGGTCGGCGGCAAACGCCTCCTCTTCATTCGGGGTGTAGTTACCTACGATGAAGCCGCGGATCAGATTGGAGTCTATCGGGGACACTTTACCGTCGCCGTTAATGTCTCCGGGGATACGTACGATGGCAGGAACGGTCTCGGTATAGCTTTTTGAGCATTCACATTCGAAGACCTTTTCTCCGTCGCTTTCCCTCGTCGGCTTCGTTTCAGAGACAAGAGTATAGGAATGCTCGTGATTGAAATGAATATTCGCATTAGTTAAGCTTTCGTTGGTTATGGAGAATGATATTGCGTTCCATTGCTCCTCGCTTCCGCCAAAATAGACGTCCTCAAGTCCGGAGCATCCCGTGAATGCCGCGGCACCCACCTCGGTGACCGTTTCGGGGATATATATTTTCGTCATCGCCGTGCACGCCGTGAAAGCGGCGGCACCGATGCCGGTACAGTCCTCGGGAAGTGCAAATGAACTGAGGCTCGTACAGCCGGAGAACATGGCGGAGCCCAGTTCTCCCTCAACGCCGTCGGGGAAGCTTATTTTCTGCAGAGAGGTACATCCGGCAAAGGCGCTGGCACCGACAGATACGACGCCGTCGGGAATATTGACGTCCCGGAGGCTCGTACATCCGGAGAACGCGGCGGAACCTATCTCCGTCACCGTTTCGGGGATCGCCGCCGATGCAAGCGAAGTACATCCGGAGAACATCAGATCGGGGATCTTTTCAGTTCCTGCGGGGAACCTTACCCCGGTCAGGCTCGCACAGCTCGAGACAAGAGACTCACCGATATATCCGACGCTGTCGGGCAGAATGAGCTCACGGAGAGCGGTGCTTGAAAAGGCAAAAGCGCCGATACGCAGAACGCTGTCGGGCACGGTAACGTGCTTTACAGACTGCGCCGTGAACGCGCTCTGCGCCACGGTGATGGTACCCGGCAAAATATCATAGCTTTCGGGCACGCCGGAGCCTGCCGAAATAAGATGGTGATCAACGTAGAACACGCCGTTATCGTAGAAATCCTCGCTGTTATATGCCGCCGTATTATTGAAAGCCGTATTGGATATGACCATATCCTTCTGCGGCAGGCTTATGTATAAAAGACGCGAGTCCCCCGAAAAAGCGTAATCGCCGATTGTAAAAACAGAATCGGGAATGCTGACAGAGGTGAGCGACGTGCATCCCGAGAAAGCGTAGGCACCTATGGATTCCACGCCCTCCGGTATGGACACCGCCTGAAGGCCGCGGCACCCGTCGCAGAGATGCTGCTCTACGGTCGTGATGCCCACGGGCAGCTCAAGAGCAGTCAGCGAGGTGCAGTCGTTAAAGGCGTAGGCGCCGATATATCCCACGCTGTCGGCGATCTTAACAGTCGTAAGGTTGGGGCAGAGGTAAAAGGCGAAAGCGCTGATACTTCTTACGCCGTCCTCCACCACGATGCTTTTTATGCTGAATTTATAGTTGTTCCAGGGGATAAGGAGCGCCATGTTCTTATAATCCGTCATGTCGCCCGTACCCGAAATGACCAGTTCGCCCGCAGAAGAGTCAAAGGTCCACGCCAGACCCGTACCGCAGGTACCGTTGGCGGCAGACGCGGGCACAGTGAATATCACCGAGGAAACGATGCAGCACAGCACCACGATCACAGCTGAAAATCTTTTCATTTTACGTCCTCGATTTCGACAGGGATCTTATTGGCATTCGCATATTCATACGCAGTGGATTTTTCGGAGCAGTGCACCACGACTCTGGTGGACGCTCCCAGCCAGCATTCGCCGAACTGAGTCACGCTGTCGGGAACGTACATTGCGGTAAGATTCTCCATAGACGCAAACGCGTAGGGTGCGATATAGGTGACCTTTGAGGGGATCTTCACCTCGGTGATGCCGTCGCAGGTGGCGAAAGCGTAGTCGCCTATCTGGGTAACGGTTTCGGGGATATCTATCTTTGTCAGAGCTTTACAGCCCGCGAAGCAGTAAGGCGGGATGTAATCCATGCTTTCGGGGTAGTCTATCGTCTTGAGGGACGCGCAGTCGGAAAAGACGTAATTACCTATGACCTTAAGGTCGGAAAGCTCTATTTTTTCGAGAGCGCTGCAGTTGCAGAACACGTAGTCGCCCAGCTCCGTCACGGTCGAGGGGATCTTTACCTCTTTCAGTTTCTCGCAATAGTAGAACACGGAGGTGCCTATTTTCTCGCAGCCCTCGTGCAGGGTGACCGACTCAAGGCTCTTGCAGTTGCTGAACAGCGCCTGGGGCAGTTCCTTCAGAGACCCGGGCACGTCCATCTCCACGAGTGCCGTGCTGTCGAAGATATAATCTCCAGCCTTTGTCAGTGTGGAGGGAAGATTGATTTCAGCAAGGGATGAGCACGCCTTGAAAGCGCTTTCGCCGATGGTCTGCAGCCCCTCGGGAAGCTTTACCTCGGTAAGAGAAATACAATCCTCAAAGACGTGACCGCCGAGAGACAGAAGTCCGTCGGGAAGAGTCACGGAGCGAAGTCCCTCACAGCCGTAGAAAACGCCGTCGCGTATCTCGGTCACTTTTTCGGGTATCTCCACCTCTTCAAGCTTCTTACAGAAGCAGAACGCGCCCTCGTCAAGCTTAATAAGGCTTTTGGGAAGCGTGACCTTTTTCAGCACCTGTGCGTAATAGAAGGCGTAGCCCTCAAGGGCTTTCACCGTTTCGGGGATGATGACGGTCTCGGTGACGTCGTTGCTGTTGAAGCAGTCAACGCCTATGGCGGAAACGGCATAGCCGTCTACCGTTTCGGGTATTATAAGGTCCTTTTCGTCACCTTTATATGCGGTAAGCGTGACCGTGTCGTCGGAATAAATGGCGTATATCCACTTTTTGTCCGCGCTGGTGACGGCTTTTTTCACGACCTCGGCGCCGTTTACGTTTTCGCTCGGAGTAAATTCCTTATTCTGCAGGTAATCGCGGACGACCTCGCGGAGGCCGGAATGCCACGCAACGCCGAAGCCGCCTGCGATCACAATGACAGCCGTGATCACTATCGCTATGATTATTTTGGTTTTCTTCTTCATTTTGTTCTTACTCACGGTATGCTCCTTTCGCCGTCAGCGGCGATCATTTTTCTTTTTGTTCTTTTTGTATCTTACTGCCGCGGTGACCGCCGCCAGCAAAAGTCCTATGATAAAAACCGCGGCGAAGACGAGAAGTGATTTTCCGCAGTATTCTAACATGCCGCCGAAGGTGTCGTAACCCTCGCCGATGGCGCGCATTATCATTAAAAGTGTGCCTCCGACGCCGCAGAACATCATCAAAGCGCCCGTCAGCACCCTCCAATCCGCGAAGGGTGAAAACTGCGGAACGGCTTCCTTCGGGAACATGGTCCTCGAAGCGTCTCTGCCCTCGCCTCCGAAGAGTATCATATCTGCGCTCTCGCCGTAAAGCTCTGCCATACGGAATACCGTCGCCGTATCCGGTTCGCACTCCCCCGCCTCCCAGCGGAGAAGCATTTCAGGAGCGATTCCAAGCTTCTGTGCCGCCTCGTCCTTCGTCAGCGAGCATTTTTCTCTGTATTTTATAAGCCTTTCCGAAAGTGTACTCATAGTGTCAATTCGCCTCCGTGAGAAGCTTCTTCTCGTTCCGGGAAAGTCTGTACGTCTTCAGGCTGTCTCCGCCGTTGTATACGATGAATGCGGGATCTTCTCCCTCCGGGGGATAGCCCGCCTCATCGCACAACATTCTGAGGAGAATATCTCCGTCCGGGATCTCTGTGTTCTCAAAAACGACTCTCCGGCAGTTGTACTGATAGTTCTTTTCCTCCGCTGCCACCTTTCCCTCGGAGATCGTGTTCCCCTCTCCGTCGAGGAGAAGCCAGCGGAAATTCTCCGGGTCTGTGCCCGGCATATACTTTTCGGTGAGGCTGTCGTTAAATCTCACGGTGAGCTGCAGCTCTCCCCTGCTTTCGCAATAGACCATGCCGTATGCGGAATAGTATCCGTCGGAGCTGATCTCGGAGACGGTATTACAGTAGGTGAACGCGTCTGCGCCCAGCTCTCCGTACGCGGAGACCATATTGTCCGTTGGGTATATTTCGTTCAGCGCTCTTTTGTCGTCGAGGATGAATATCCTCATGAGGAGAAACGCAAAAAACGCCGCGAATAATACGAAAAACAGCGTTTTCACTATTTTCTTGACTATCCTGCCCGCTTTCATGCAAACACCTCCTATTAGTAAAGTGCTTTTTATTCTTCAACTATTTCAAAAAGATCCGGAGGATACGCATATTCCTCCTTGCTTTCATCCACAATTCCGTACCAGTACTTGCCCTGTTTTGTTGGTTTCAATACACGGGCATCGTAAATCTTTCCGTTAATCAAAGCCAAAGGATTATCTTCGCCTAAATATTTAACTTTTATAACATTGTTAATTATCATAGAACCAATTACCATCCGAATCAGGTTTAATTTTCCATTAATACTGATACATTATTATAACAGATACCTTCCCTTAAATCAAGTTAATAAAACTGTTTATTTTTTTATAAAAGTGTGCTACAATGGAACGAACGGAGGATATTGTATGACGGACAGACTCAGCGTATCGGGAATAAAGAAATACCTCGGAGAGTCCGGGGAGTTTTCACTAACGGTTCTCCCCGAGGTCACCTCCACCAATACCGCAGCAAAGAAGGCGGCGGAAAGCGGCGCGCCGCACTTTTCCGTATTCATCGCGGACCGTCAGACGGCGGGGCGCGGCAGGCTGGGAAGATCCTTTTTCTCTCCGGGCGGCACGGGGCTTTACATAAGCGTGGTACTGCGTCCGGAAAGCAGCGCGGGCACCGCCATGATCACCTCAGCCGCGGCGGTATGCATGGCAGAAGCGATCGAGCGGGTCTTCGGCGTTTCCCCCGAAATAAAATGGGTGAACGACCTTTTGATTTGCGAAAAAAAGGTCTGCGGCATACTGTCGGAAGCGTCCTTTTCGAAAAGTGAGCGCCCCGATTTCGTTATTCTCGGTGCGGGTGTGAACGTATACCCGCCGCATGGAGGCTTTCCCGAATTTGAAAACAATAAAGCTGCTTCTCTCTCAGACGTCGAAACGGAGGACGGCAGATGCCGTCTCGCCGCCGCCTTTCTGGAAAGGATCTGCGCACGGTACGACGGAATATTCCGCGGGGAGCACATGGATGAATACAGACGACGCTGCAACATGGTCGGAAAAGAAGTTCAGCTCGTTTCCGCCGGCAAGACTGCCGGAGCGAAGATCCTCGGCATCGGCGACGACTGCTCCCTCTCCCTTGAATACGAAAACGGGGAGCGCGGCACCGTCGTTTCCGGAGAAGTCAGCATAAGAAAAGATAAACCTAACATATAACCGGAGGTCACAATGAAAAACATCATCACCATAGGCCGTCAGCTGGGCAGCGGCGGCAGGACCGTGGGTAAAATGCTCGCAGACTCGCTGGGTATAGCGTACTACGACAGAGAGCTCATCGACGAGGTGGCAAAGCAGAGCGGATTCTCCGCCGATTTCATCGAAAAGAACGAGGAAAAGCCCGACGCGGGATTCCTTTACAATCTGGGAATGAGCGGAAGCGGATATTTCGATATATTCGGCTCCTCCGGCGGCTCCTCTCTGGGCACGCAGGTCTTTCTCGCACAGCAGAAGGCGATACTTGAATACGCAAAGAACCCCTGCGTCATCGTGGGAAGATGCGCCGACTATTTTCTCAGAGAGCGCACGGATACACTTCGGGTATTCCTCTACGCCGACCACGAAAAGAGAGTTGAGCGCGCCATCCGTCACTACGGATGCGACAGAAAAAAGGCCCTCGACCTTATTGCCAAAAGCGACAAGGCAAGAGCCCGCCATTATTCGGATTTCACCGACAGAGCATGGGGTGAAAAGGAAAGCTATGATCTTATGCTGAACACCTCCGTCGTCGGCTTCGACGGTGCCGTGAAGATCATCCTCGACGCTCTCAACGCAAAGCCGCAGAAATAATGATAAAAAAAGAAGGCGCAGACGGAGCGCACACATAGGGATTTTTTCACCGCTGACCACTTGAAAACGAAGGAACTGCCGGTCGAATATATGCTGTTTTCAAGCCCCATTTGTGACTTTTGCCGCCAATAGGCGGCAAATTCAAAGAACCGTCACAAATGCAAAGACAGCAATGACCTAAAAGAGAAAAAAGCATAATAATCCAAGAACGGTGGGAATTTCCCGAACAACTAATGAAAAAATGACCGAAACGTAAGTTCCGGTCATTTTATTATTATCTTGCCTTTGTCCGTTTTGGACGTCAGCGCACTTTAGTGTGCCGCGTACATTTTGTACGGCGACACCGCTCCAAAACGAACAATCAGCGGAGCCTCTCTCCCTATGTGAACGATCCTAACGGAGCGCCTTCTTTTTTTATTTACAGTATCAAACCGCCGATGTTGAACACGAGCACAGACACGAGCCACGCCGTGAACAGCTGGAAGAGTGCTGCGAAGATCATCATTTTCGTGCTCTTCGTTTCACTCCGGATGGTGGCGAGAGTCGCCGCGCAGGGTATGTAGAGCAGCACGAACACCATGAGCGCGTATGCATTCAGCGCCGTGAAGCCCTCCGTGGCGAGGAGCGAGGACAACCCCGCCATTCCTGCGGCGGAGGTCACATTGGTGATGCCGAACAGCACGGACATGGAGGATACGACCACCTCTTTCGCGGCTATTCCTGCGATAAGCGCCACGGCGATCTGCCACAGTCCCAGTCCGCAGGGACGGAGCAGAGGCACGAGCACCTTTCCGACAGCGGCGCCGAAGCTCCCCGTCATATCTCCGCCGGTCATGCCGGAGGGACCCACGTTCAGCACGAACCACAGTATCACGGACGCGATGAAAATAACGGTGCCCGCCTTGGTGAGATAGTCCTTGACCTTTTCCCACACGTATATGGCAACGGTGCGAAGCGAGGGAGCCTTATATTCGGGAAGCTCGATGAGCAGTGAATGCTCATCGCTTTTTTTATGCGGCAGGGACATGATCTTCGCTACGGCGATGGCGACGAGAAGTCCCAGAACATACATTGAAAACGCCGCCAGCGGCGCCCATTTTCCGAAGAACATCTCGGAAAGGAGCACGTACACGGGAAGCCTTGCGGAGCAGGACATGAACGGGGTGACGATGATCGTTTTCAGTCTGTCCTTCGGATCCTCAAGAGTGCGGCTCGCCATTATCGCGGGCACGGTACATCCGAAGCCCAGAAGCATGGGGATGAACGCCCTGCCGGAAAGTCCCAGCTTTCCCATGATGCCGTCCATTACGTACGCCACTCGGGACATATATCCGCTGTCCTCCAGGATCGCCAGCGCCACGAACAGTATGAAAATATTGGGCAGGAACGTAAGGATTCCGCCCACGCCGGATATTATTCCGTCAACTATCAGGGACGTGAGCCACGAAGCGCATCCGATGGAAGCAAGTCCCGAAGACACCGCGGAGGTGACCGCGTCGAGCCCCGTTTCGAAAAGGCCCTTGACGGCGTCGCCCAGGGTGAATGTGAGCATGAACACCAGCGCCATGACACCGAAGAAAACGGGCACTCCCCAGAATCTGTGGGTGAGCACGGCGTCGATCCTGTCGGTGGTATGTGCCTTGTCCTCTTTATTGACCAGGCACTCCTCGATTATCTCTTCGATAAAGTCGAATTTCTGTCTCGTAAACTCCGCCTCGAGGCTCGAGGGCGCGATGTCGCCGGTCTCAACCGGGTATTTTTTCAGCACATCCTCGTCGCATTCAAGCGTTTTTATGGCATACCAGCGGAGATTCTCGATCTCGCCGTATTTTTCGCGGAGTCTGTCCTCCACGCGGTCTATCTTGTCCTCAAGCTCGTCCGTGTAGACGAGAGTCAGCTCGCTGTGATGGTCGTGGCGGTGGGCGCCGCTTTTATGATGGTGCTCCGTTTTTTCGGATACAATATCCTTATGGTGCGCCACTGCGTGCATGAGCACCTCAAGCCCCGTACCGCGCCGTGCGCTGACCGGAATGACGGGGATGCCCAGCATTTCGGGCAGACGGTGGGTGTCTATCTCCATGCCGCGCTTTTCCACTATGTCTATCATGTTGAGAGCGAGCACCACGGGACGTCCCAACTCTATAAGCTGCAGGGTGAGATACAGATTCCTCTCAAGGCACGAGGCATCCGCCACGTCCACTATGACGTCGGCGCCCTCGCCGTCCTCGCCCATGATAAAGCGGCGGGAAAGCTTTTCCTCCATAGTGTAGGAGGTCAGCGAATATATGCCGGGCAGGTCCACGAGCCGGAAGGTATCGTCGTGGAAGCGGAACGCGCCCTCTTTTTTCTCAACGGTGACGCCCGGCCAGTTGGCGACCTTCAGTCTCGCACCGGTGTAGGCGTTGAAAAGCGTGGTTTTTCCGCAGTTGGGGTTTCCGATGAAAGCTACCGTTACGTCGTTTGCCATATCACTTCGCCCCCATAACGATAATGCCCTGCGCCGCAGCGCGGCCCAGAGCGTAACGGACGCCACGCACCTTTATTATCATGGTGCCGCAGCTTTTTTTGCGCATTACGGTAACGTCGCTCCCCTCGGTGAGTCCGAGGATATGGAGGCGGCGCTTCATCGCAGCGGGGAGACTTATTATCTCCACCTTATAGTCTTTTCCCGGTTCGCAGTTTTTCAAAGTCATCTTTCTTCTCCGTAGTTAGCATATGCTAATTAGCCTACGCTAATTGTAATCCCCACGGCATCGGTTGTCAATAGCTGTACGGCAAAAAATTACATCTTTTTTACGCCCGAAAAGCAAAAAATGCCCTGTCACCCCTTGAAACCGCGTGATTTATGCTATATAATTACTATGTATATTTGTATTATGGGGGGTTATATGAAAATCGAGACAAAATGTCTTCAGGAGGGCTGGAATCCGAAGAACGGCGAGCCCCGCGTCCTGCCTATCTATCAGAGCACCACTTACAAGTACGAAAACGGTGAGGAGCTTGGCAAGCTCTTCGATCTGAAAGCTGACGGGCATATGTACTCCCGCATTTCCAACCCCACCGTCGCCGCCGTTGAGGAAAAGATCTCCTCGCTTGAGGGCGGTGTCGGCGCACTGTGCACATCCTCCGGTCAGGCAGCCATCATGATCGCCGTGTTCAACATCACCTCCGCGGGGGACAACTTTATCTGCTCCTCCTCCATATACGGCGGCACCACCAATCTCTTCGCCGTGACCATGAAGAGAATGGGCATCGAGGTCCGTTTCGTGACCCCCGACATGACGGATGACGATGTGGAAGCGCTTTTCGACGAGCGCACGCGCCTTTTCTACGGTGAGACCGTAGCGAACCCCGCGCTGACCGTATTCGACATTGAGAAATACGCCGGCATCGCTCACGCCCACGGCGTTCCCCTTTTTGTGGACAACACCTTCGCAACGCCTGTGTTCTGCAATCCCTTCAGGTTCGGTGCGGACATCATCATCCACTCCACCACCAAGTACATGGACGGCCATGCGCAGGTCATCGGCGGCTGTATCGTTGACGGCGGCACCTTCGACTGGTCGAAGAGCGGTAAATATCCCGAGCTGACTACTCCCGATGAGAGCTATCACGGGGTAGTATACTCCGAAACCTTCGGGAACGCGGCGTTCATTCAGAAAGCGAGAGTACAGCTTATGCGCGACCTGGGCGCGACCCCGCAGCCTCTTGCGGCGTATCTCCTGAACATAGGGCTTGAGACCCTGCCCCTCAGAATGGAGCGCCATTTTGAAAACGGCCTTGCGGTGGCAAAGCATCTGTCGGGCGACCCCCGCATCAGCTGGGTCAACTACCCCGCGCTTGAAAGCTCCGACCAGTACGGAAAATGCAAAAAATATCTGGACGGCAAGTGCTGCGGAGTTGTTTCGTTCGGCATCAAGGGAGGCAGAGACGCCGCCATGAGATTCATGAACGCCCTGAAGCTGGCGCAGATAGTGGTACACGTGGCGGACTCCCGCACATCCGTCATCCATCCCGCATCCACCACCCACCGTCAGTTGAATGATGAACAGCTGATAGCCTCCGGAGTTTCTGCGGACCTTATCAGAATGTCCGTGGGAATAGAGAATATAGACGACATACTCGAAGATATTGACCAGGCGCTGGACGCTGCAGCGGAAAGGTAATAATATGCCGATCAAAATTCCGAACGCTCTGCCCGCAACGGAAACACTGCTGGGCGAGAACATATTCGTTATAACCGAAACTCGGGCAATAACCCAGGACATACGCCCTCTGAAGATCGCCATCCTGAACCTTATGCCCACCAAGATCACCACGGAAACACAGCTGACGAGGCTCATAGGAAACACTCCTCTGCAGGTTGAAGTGGAGCTTCTGCACACCGCCACCCACGAATCGAAAAACACCGCCGCCGAGCATCTTCTCTCATTCTACAAGACCTTCGACGACGTGAAGGATGAGAACTTCGACGGACTTATCATCACGGGTGCTCCCGTGGAAAAGCTGGAGTTCGAGGAGGTTGAATACTGGAACGAGCTCTGCACTGTCATGGAGTGGTCGAAGACCCACGTGACGAGCACCTTCCACATCTGCTGGGGCGCGCAGGCGGGACTGTACTATCACTACGGCATAAAGAAATGTCCCCTGCCCGAGAAGCTCTCCGGAGTTTTCCTCCACACAAAGGAGCGCAAGAACTCCATTCTGCTCCGCGGATTTGACGACAGCTTCTACGCTCCCCATTCAAGGAACACCACCTGTCTCAGAGAGGACATCGAGGCGTGCCCCGAGCTGAAGATCCTCGCCGCGGGCGAAAAAGCGGGAGTTTACGCCGTATCCAATCACGGCGGAAGTCAGATATTCATCATGGGTCATTCCGAGTACGACCCGGACACCCTGAAAAAAGAGTACCTCCGCGACAAGGCGGCGGGTCTCGATCCGAAGATCCCCGAAAACTACTTCCCCGGCGACGACGTGACAAAGGCTCCCGTCGTGACCTGGAGAGGTCACGCAAATCTGCTCTACTCCAACTGGCTCAACTACTTCGTATACCAGACCACACCTTACGATATTACATCCATCTCCGCTTCCGGAGAGACGAAAGGAAAATAAAATGACCGACAGAAGACCCAACATGAAAACCCAGACATACTCCCTCAAGGATCTCCGCGATCAGGAGATGAAGGAGATACTGACCGCCGTTTACGAGGCGCTCAGAGAAAAGGGCTACGACCCCATAAACCAGCTGGTAGGATACATTCTCTCCGAGGATCCCACCTACATCACCAACTATAAGAGTGCCCGCGCCCTTATCTGCCGCATCGATCGCGATGAGCTCATGGGAGCTCTTGTAAAGACTTATCTGGGCCTGGAATAATTGTGAAGATCATTAATCTGCCCGGACTCACCCCAACAGACAGTCTTCCGGAGGGCGGATGCGCGGCACTTGGCAATTTCGACGGTGTTCACATGGGGCACAAGGCGCTGTTCCGTGAGGCGGAAAAGTATTCGCCAGCCGTCGTATGGACCTTTTCCTCACCGGCAAAGCCCAATTCCCCCACGCCTCTGCTGACGGACCTCGGCGAGCGCCTGAGGCTCTTTTCCCTCTGCGGTATGGAATATGCCGTGGTGGAGGATTTCCATGAGCTTAAAGACCTTTCCTGTGAGGAATTCGTAAAATACCGCCTCTCGGAAAAATTACGTCTCTCCCGGGTGGTATGCGGCGAAAACTACCGTTTCGGGAAAGGCGGCACGGGAAATGCCGACGACCTCTGCGCTCTGTGCGAAAAATACGGGATAGAATGTACCGTTGTACCCCCCGTGACGGACGGCGGAAGTGAAGTATCCTCAAGCCGCATCCGTGAGTATATCCGGTGCGGAAACACGGAATACGCAGAGCGCCTTTTAGGGCACTTGTATTCTTTTTCCTCGCCCGTGATACACGGAAAGAGGATGGGCAGTGTTTTCGGCGTTCCCACGGTCAATCAGAAAATCCCCGAGGGGATGGCAGTACCCGCAAACGGAGTGTACGCTACCGCTGTCACCGTTGACGGCGAGGTCTTCGCCGGCGCGACGGACGTGGGGGTCAGGCCCACCGTTGAGGACGGCGGGACACTGTTCTGCGAGACCAACATAATAGGCTGTACGGGAGATCTGTACGAAAAAACCGTGCGTATCGGATTTATCAAAAGGATACGCGGAGAGGAAAAGTTTTCCTCCGCTGACAGCCTTTTCACTCAGATCAGAAAAGACGCGGAGATCTGTGCCGCGATCTTCGAACAATATCGGGAAAGGAGCCGGACTTGAAAAGAATAATATCCTTAATACTCGTTCTGTGCGCGGTGATTCTGCCTCTGTGTGCCGCATCCGGAGTCTCGGCGCTCGATGACCCGGACATACCGAACGTAAAATCCGCTTACCTCTATAACATCGAAAACAGCAGAGCCGTTTTCGCCTACAATCCCGAGGAGGAGGTCTACCCCACCTCCACCGTCAAGATCATGACCGGGATCGTGGCGCTTGAGCTTCTCGGCGACAGACTTGACGAAAGCGTCACCGTGACCTCCGCCATGCTCGCCGATGTCACCGGAAACAACATCAAGCTCCGCGCAGGCGAGGTGGTAAAGATAGGTGATATGCTGGGCGCGCTGCTTGTCAACGGTGCCAACGACGCCGCGTACGTGCTGGCGCACGCCGCCTGCGGTTCCACCGCCGAATTCGTTCAGCGGATGAACGCGAAGGCCGCTGAGATCAGCGCAAACAACACGGTATATTTCAACCCCACCGGCATCCACGATGAGCGTATGCACACCACGGCGCGTGACACCTGCACCATAGCTCTCTGCGCATACAATACCCCCGGCTTTATGGATTACGCAGAGCTCTTAAAATACACCATTGAAGAGACTAACATGAGTGCCGCCCGCACCATGTATAACAGAAACTGCCTGCTCTCTCTCTACTACGAGCAGAGCTACTACTACGACAAGGCGCGGGGCCTCAATGCGGGCTCCACCTTCGAGGGCGGCTATTGCGTCGTCACCACCGCCTCCGACGGCGACCTTACTTATTTGGCTGTCGTCATGGACGCGGACAAGGACGCAAATGACAATATCTGCTCATACACGGGTGCGAAAGCCATGCTGGACTGGGCGTTCGATTCGTATCTCTATCTGGACGTGCTCTCCCCGGAGCAGACCGTCTGCGAGATTCCGGTCACACTCTCCATGGGAGTTGACTACGTGACCCTCGTTTCGAAAGACACGCTGAGCGTGTATCTCCCCTCGGACACCGATATCGATGCGGAGATAAAGCTCTCCTGGACCACCGATTCGGAGGAGCTGCAGGCACCGGTCGCCAAGGATCAGGTGGTGGGGCGCGTGACGGCGCTGTATCAGGATGAGCCTCTGGGCACCGCCGACCTCATTGCCACCGCGGACGTGACCAGAAGCGATATGCTCTACGGTCTCTATAAGATAAAGCAGTTTTCGCGTAGCCGCTTTTTCATAGCCGCTCTGATCTCGGCGATAATATTCTTCATAATCTACGTCTTCGGCAAAGCCGTATACTTAAAGAAAAGCAAGAGCAGAAAATTCAGGTAGACAACAAAAGATAATCACATAAAGGAGATTTCCCTATGTACAAGATAACAAAAAACGGCATGGAATATGAGATCCGCGCCATCGAAAAAGGCATTTTCCGTGTTAGAGCCTCCTATAACGGCGAATACACCGAGAGCCTTCTCTCCCGCTACAACATCCTCCGCGAAAGCGGTGAGGCTGACGCCGCTCTTTCCGGCGACACGGTCTCCTACGAGGGCGTTTCCGTCACTCCCGCCGACATGGGACTTACTCTCGAGGGCGCAAAGACCCCCGTCAAATTCACCTTTGACGGCTTCGAGGGCAAGCCTTACAAGAATCGCGGTTTTACGCTGAACGTTTCCCTGACCGAGGGCGAGCGTCTGTTCGGTCTGGGTGACGAGTCCAGAAAGAGCATCGCACGCCGCGGCTCCATCGCCCGTCTCGACGTCAGAAACGTTGCGTCCTACGGTCCCATGCCCTATATCATGTCAAGTGAGGGCTGGGGACTGCTCCTGAACTGCACCTATGCGTCCACCTTCGACTGCGGCGCGACCGACAAGGACACTCTGACCATAAAGGCACACAAGGGTCAGCTCGATTTCTACCTCTTCGTGCCCGAATCTCACAAGCTTGCCGACATCCTTACCCTGCAGGGCAAGATCACCGGTAACCCCATACTGCTTCCCAAGTTCGCGTACGGCTACACCTTCGTGCTCAACGAGCAGACCAACGCCCGCGAAATGCTTTACGACTGCCTCAACTTCCGCCGCGAGGACATCTCCTGCGACATGGTAGGTCTTGAGCCCCAGTGGATGACGAGACATTACGACACAAGCATCGACAAGAAGTGGCATGAGGACAGATTCTATATCCCCGGCTGGCTGCCCGACAACCAGAGCGGCCCCGACACCTTCTTCTACACTCTCCGCGAAATGGGCTTCAAGTTCAGCCTCTGGCTCTGTCAGGACTACGACCTCCTCTTCGAGGAGGAGAGACAGTGCGGTGAGAGAGCAAAGGAGCTGGGCAAGGAATACACCTTTGAGGGCGCTTCCATCCTCGACCCGCACCTCGCCTGCCCCGAATACATGGACAGACTGACCCACCGCGACGTTGCATGGTTCGACCATCTGAAAAAGTTCTGCGACAACGGCGCCTCCGCTTTCAAGCTTGACGGCGCGTTTCAGACCAACGACCACCCCGACAGACTGTGGGCGGGCAAGTATTTCGACGATGAGGTACACAACGCTTATCCCGTTATCTACACGAAACAGATGCAGGAGGGCTTCACGAATCATACCGGCAGACGTGCCGTTATCTACACGTCCTGCCTCTTCTCCGGCACGCAGAGATACGCCGCGTCCTGGGCGGGCGACACCGGCGGCGGCTACGACACCGTGGTGGCCATGCTGAACTACGGTCTCTCCGGACATTCCAACGTGACCTGCGATATGGAGGTCGTTACCAAAGAGGGTATCCACTACGGCTTCCTGTCTCCCTGGACCCAGCAGCTTGGCTGGAGAAACTGGCAGCAGCCCTGGTTCCTCAGAGAAGAGCTGTGCGACGCGGTAAGATACTATTCTCACCTCAGAAACAGCCTCTTCCCCTACATCTACTCCATGGCGCACAAGGCAGCTGAAAAGGCTCTGCCTCTCACCCGCGCTCTGTCCCTCATGTTCTCCGATCATCCGGAATATGACTTCGTGACCAACGAGTATATGTTCGGTGACAGCCTGCTTGTTGCAGTGTTCGATATGAAGCTGACCCTGCCCGCAGGTGAGAAGTGGATAGACTACTTCACCGGCGACGTATACGAGGGCGGTCAGACCATCGACTACAAGATCCCCGAGGGACGCGGCGGTGCGCTGATGGTCAAGGCGGGCAGCGTATTCTGCACGCAGGACTATCAGAAGTACATCGAAAAGGTCATCCCCGAGAACTACCACATCAACGTATATCCCGGCGGCGACGGCGAGTTCACCCTCTACGAGGATGACGGATATACCTACGACTATATGGACGGCAAGATGGCGACCACAAAAATCGAGCTGAAGCAGAAGACCGACACGAGCTTCGACCTGACGGTTTATAAGCGTGAGGGCTCCTTCGACGGACGCGAGAAGACCGCGGAGTCTCTCCCCTCCGAGCCCACTATCCCCGCTATGGGCGATGTTACCTCCTTTGACGTTACCGTATTCGGCGAAGCAAAGAGCGTGACCCTCGGCGGCAAGGCAGTAGACTTCAAGGCAGAGGACGGCAAAACCACCTTCTGCGTCTGCCGCGACGCTCACAGAGACGCCGACCTTACGTTCAGCGTAGAGATGTAAGAATACGGATATGCAGCTTTCTTTAAAAAGAAATGTTCGGTGCCGGAGCAAGTGCTGATTGTATTTTCTGCCGGCACCTCCCCCACAAAGGCAGAGCCTTTGTGCAAGCACACGTGCAAAGATTTCAACGCAAAAAAACTAAACAAGAACAAAAAAGGGAGCGGAGGCATAGCCTCCGCTCTTTTCTATCCTTCCCTTTTAAGGGAAGGTGGCAAAAACGGCAATTCCCGCCGTTTTTGACGGATGAGTCCTTCCCTTTTCAGCAGACGATAAGCCCCCGCAAGGCGGCGAAGCCGCCCCGGTGCCTCCCTTTGATA
>JAZLKW010000059.1:0-11378 GCA_045597805.1 Candidatus Avispirillum sp.
AAAACTTCAATCCAATTTGCAAATCGGTATAACAGTGCGTTATTTATTAGCTGTTCTGTTTTAATAATAATTTAATTGCGTCAGCAATTTTTCCGAAATTTCTAATTCCTAATTCCTAATTTCTCACTCAAAACAGCTCGCCAAACTACAATTTACCAACTTTTTATTATTTCCTTGACACCGCACGGTATAACTGATAATATATACTCATAACACACATTTTGTCAAAACGGAGGTACAAACCGTGGAAAACAACGTATACGTAAACCCCGCTCCCGCAGATCCCAAAAAGACCCCTGCATATGCCGTTGCGAAGTATAACGGCGCCCGCTCCAATCTTCTGATAGCCATAGTATTGACTGTGGTGAACATTGTGATAGGGTACCTCGGCTCAGGTCTGTATCTGGTCTTTTCCATATCGTTCCCCTATTATATGTTCGACCTTACCGATTTGGCGTTCCTTATCCCGTCTGTCGTGATCCTAGCGCTTTACGTGGTCTATTATCTCTGCTCGAAAAAAGAAACGGGATTCATGATCGCCGCGATGGTGACGTTTATCCTGGATATACTGTTTCTCATCGGCTATTCGTATATGGCGGTGACCGTTACGGGCGGTGAGATCTCGTATGCGGATTTCATAATCGACTACGCGGCGCACGTCTGGGTGCTCATAGAGCTCATAATCGGCGTTAAGTATTCGAAGCGCTATAAGGCGGCGATCACGGATGATCCCTCCCTCGTGGCGGGCAATATCTTCAAAAACGCATCGATCCCCGCAGAGCCTCTGCCGGAAGCCCCCGCTTTCCCCGCAGTGAACGTCGCGGAGGAGGATATCCCCGCGCAGGACGCTGCCGATGAAAACGATAATATCGACTGACAGAAGAAACAAATGTCAATAAACAGAAAATGCCCGAGGTGCGGCGGTTGGCACGTCAGGCTGTCTTATGAAAAAAGCAGGCACGGATGCCTCTGGACGATCCTTTTCGGCGTCTATTACATAGCGTGGGTGTTCGTCAAGTGGATCATAGGTTTTACGGTCCTCGTCCTCTACGATTGGTGGGCGGCGATCCTCAAAGCCCTCCTCGGAAAGGGCCACGTGTGGCAGTGCAGGAAATGGTTCTCCGGCACCAAGAGAACGTTCTACTGCTACGACTGCGGCTATAATTTCAGAGATTAAAAAAGCGTTCCTTTAGGGGCGTTCACATAGGGAGAGAGGCGCCGCTGATTGTCTGTTCTGAATACCGTCGCCGTACAAGGGTACGGCAGGAATTCAGAACGGACGAAGGCAAGATAAAAATAAAATGACCGAAACTTGTGTTTCGGCCATTTTTTCATTAGATATTCGGGAAAGTTCCCACTGTACTACGTTTTTTCGTCTTTTTCTCTTGCCGGTCGGCGGTGAAAAAATCCCTGTGTGTGCGCTCCGTTAGGAACGCTTTTCATTATTTTTCCAGATCCATTACCTTGCCGATCCTTACGGCGTGTCTGCCGCCGTCGAACTCGGTGGAGAGGAACGCGTCAACGATGTCGAGAGCGACGCCTGCGCCGATAACGCGGGCACCCATGCAGAGCACGTTGGCGTTGTTGTGCGCACGGGTCATTCTTGCCACGAAGGTCTCCGTGCATACCGCGGCGCGGATGCCTTTCACTTTGTTGGCGCAGAGGCTCATGCCGATGCCGGTGCCGCAGATAAGGATGCCTGCCTCGAATTCGCCCTCGGCGACAGCCTTTGCGGCGGGAACGCCGTAATCGGGGTAGTCAACGCTTTTGTCGCTGTCGCATCCGAAATCCGTATACGTAACGCCCAGCTCGTCAAGATGCTTCATCACTGCGAGCTTAAGCTCATAACCGCCGTGGTCACAGGCGATAGCTACGTTCTTAATTGCCATTGTTTTCTTTTAACCTTTCTTCTCTTTCTCTTTCCGCCTGAGGCTTGCGGAGATAGGTGGGTACGAGAACGTCCGGGTGGAAAGTCTTGTCCGGGGCCTCATCGTACACCTTTTCCGCCACCGCCGCGACGGAAGCGGCGTTCTGCCACCGAAGAGACTCCGGTGTGACATTTTCGCTCAGGCTTTCCACAAGGGAATAGCCATCGCCGCAGAAATATATTTCTTCGCTGTATCCGGCGAGCTTTTCGGAAAGCTCACCTACGGATATCGCCATATCCTCCGTCAGCCGCACGATGTTTTCGCCGTCGGAACGGAATATCGCCGTGTAGACCTGCTCGCGCCGCGCGTTCATGCAGGGGCATACGATGCCCTTGTATTCGCGGAGATTATATGCCAGTGCGTCCAGGGTGGAAACGCCCACGCAGGGCTTCTCGTCGCGGAACGCAAGTCCCTTTACAAGGGATGTGCCGATGCGCACGCCCGTAAAGGAGCCGGGACCCTGAGAAACAGCGAAAATATCCACGTCGGAAAGGGATATGCCGCAGTCCGCGAGCACCTCCTCCACCATGGGAAGCAGGGTCACGCTGTGAGTGTTTCCGCTGTTCACGGTTATCTCGCGAAGTGTCTCGCCGCCGCGCCGGACGGCAACGGTGGCGACTGTCGCCGTTGAGTCTGCGGCGAGTATGATCTTACTGTCCATTTTTGAGTATTGCCCAGGTGTTATTGTATACCGTGTCGCGGTCTATCTTTTTCAGCATGAGCATCTTGTGACGGGAGGAATCGTACGCGTAAACTCTGTCGTCGGTGAATATGGGAGCGGTGATCTCCTCGATCTCAGCGCAGTCGGGCGTGGAGAGGATCGCGGGGGCCGCGATGTCCCAGATGGTTCTCGTCCAGGCATCGCCGTAGCCGGATGCCTGATGCATTTTCTCTGTGATCTCGTAAAGATAATCGCACAGAGCGTTGTGGCCTCGGAGGTCATCGTTCCACTGAACGTTGGTGGTCAGCACGGAAACGACACCCCATGCGGGGCACAGAAGCATGGGAACACCGGAGTTGATGAGTATCTGTCCGGCACGGTAGTCCTGAACCAGGTTGAACTCGCCCAGATTCGCGTCACGTACGAAATCGTCAACCTGCTTGTAGTCACCGATATGTGCGCCCGCAGGGTTCGCGCCCAGCCAGATAACGCAGAGGTTGTCCTTGATGGAGGGATCCATAAGAAGCGCTGACGAAAGGTTGGTGATGGCGCCGATGCCCACCACGTATATGGGCTCGTCGGAATTTTTCACCGTTTCGATGATATTTCTTGCCGCGGGGCTGTCAACAGCCTCACCGGTGAGCTCGATGGTGGTGCGGGAGCCCTCGTAAACGGGGGTCTTGTAATCGGGGTCCGTCAGCTTCAGTATCCTGTGGATCTCGTCGTAGCTCTTGAGCATTCCGTCCTCATATCCGGTGCTGTTGCCGTTGTAGAAGGGAGCCGCGTTGACGGACAGAAGATCGATGGCTTCGGAACGGTAGCAGTACGCCAGAGCGTACTGGTCGTCAATCTCATTGTAGGTGTCTGTGTCAAGAATAACTTTCTTTTTCCTGCTGCTTCTGATGTCGGCGAGCATTTCCTGAACTGTCATAATAGTGCTCCTTATAGTGTCTTTATGGGGTTAATTCCAGGCAAAAGTGATAAGTCCGTAGATGTAGAGGACGATAATGATAATGGGGACAGAATTGAAAACGGGCTGCATCCAATCCTTGATCTTGAGGCCTTTTCCCGTGTTTGCTTCTTTTTTGAAGTTTTCCCAACCCCAACCGATGTTGGTGGTGCAGAACAGCGCCATAACGAGAGATCCGAGAGGAAGCAGGTTCGTGGAAACGATGAAATCCCAGAAATCGAGGAAAGAGGAGCCTTCGGCGAAGGGCTGGAATCCGCTGAATACGCTGAATCCGAGGGCGGTAGTAATGCCGAGTGCGAAAATACCGACAGCACATACGATACAACCCTTGATACGGCTGAGCCCGGTGATTTCACGAACCATAGCCAGAATATTTTCGAAAACTGCAAGTACTGTGGAGAATGCGGCAAATACCATGAAGAGGAAGAACAGAGTTCCTATCCAGCGTCCGGCAGGGCCCATCTTATTGAACACGGTTGCCATGGTGTTGAAGAGGAGAGCGGGACCTGCGTCCAGCTCAAGACCGTATGTTGTGCAGGCAGGGAACATGATAAGTCCGGACATGATCGCAACGAACGTATCAAGAAGAATAACGTTGACAGATTCTCCCAGGAGAGAGCGATCTTTGCCAATGTATGAGCCGAAGATCGCCATAGAACCGATACCGAGGCTGAGGGTGAAGAATGCCTGGTTCATTGCCGCAACAATGACTTGGGGGGTGATCTTTGAAAAGTCGGGAAGCAGGTAGAATTTGTATCCCTCCGCGGCACCGGGAAGAGTCGCACTGTAAATCGCGAGACCGATCATAAGCACCAGAAGGATGACCATCATTACCTTTGTAACGCGTTCAAGGCCTTTCTGAAGACCGAAGCAGAGAACGCCGAATCCGAGAACAACGGTGATACCCAAAAAGATAACGTTCAGAGGCGCGTCGGTGATCATATTAACGAAGGGGTTGCTTTCGGCAGCACCCTCGCCGATAACGAGAGCTTCGTGATTTCCTGTAACAAACTTAATGAAATAGTTGATGATCCAACCGCATACAACGGTGTAGAACGCCATAAGGGAAATGTTGCCGACAAGTGCCAGAGGACCGTATGCTTTCCAGCCCTGACGGGGTCTCTGGAGAGCTTTGAACATTTTTACGGGGCTCTTCTGAGCGGCACGGCCGATAGTGAATTCCATGACCATAACGGGAAGACCGAGTACGAGCAGGCAGATGATATAAATAAGAAGGAATCCGCCTCCGCCGTTCTGACCTGCCATCCAGGGGAATTTCCATACGTTGCCGCAGCCGATAGCACATCCTGCGGATAACAGTATGAAACCGAGTCGGGAACTTAATTTTTCTCTCTGTTCCATATGTAACTCCTTAAACAGAAAAAACTTTATAAGATTATATAACGTAAACTGCCACATTTCAAGTAATTTATTCAAAATTCTTTCATTTTATATAAACATCCGTATAATCAATTGTGCAACATAACAATTATAAAAAAGACTGAAAAAAATCCCGGTTTTCCCTTGAAAAAAAAGATAATATTATATAGAATAGAATCAGTGCATACTGCGTGTGTGCAGGAAATGTATTATATAGGGTGAAACCCTTTTTTCGAAAGAAAGGCAAAGGTAAGCATTATGGCAATCGGAGCAAATGAAAAAGTAAGAGTCGGTATCATCGGCTGCGGCGGTATCGCATTCGGCAAGCATCTTCCCGGACTTCGTTCCGTCCCGGAAGTTGAAATGGTAGCGTTCTGTGACATCGTTGTCGAGCGCGCGGAAAATGCGGCAAAGCAGTACGGTACTCCCGATGCAAAGGTTTATGAGGACTACAAGAAGCTTCTCGAGGATAAGACCATCGACGTTGTTCACGTATGTACTCCTAACCGTTCACACAGCTTCATCACCGTAGATGCACTTGAGGCAGGCAAGCACGTAATGTGCGAGAAGCCCATGGCTATCAACACTGTGGAAGCAAAGAAGATGGTAGACGCCGCAAAGCGCACCGGCAAGAAACTGACCATCGGTTACCAGAACAGACAGAGAAACGATTCTCTCTATCTCAAGAGAGCGGCAGACGAAGGCGAATTCGGTGATATCTACTACGCAAAGGCATTTGCAGTACGCCGCCGCTTCGTTCCCACCTGGGGCGTATTCCTCAAGGCAGACGAGCAGGGTGGCGGACCTCTGATCGATATCGGAACCCACGCTCTCGACCTTACCCTGTGGACCATGAATAACTATAAGCCCAAGTACTGCGTCGGTACTTCCTACTCCAAGTTCCGTTACCAGACCGAAACAGGTAACGAGTGCGGCGACTGGAACCCCGATGAATTCACAGTTGAAGACAGCGCATTCGGTTTCGTAGTAATGGAAAACGGAGCAACGATCAGCCTTGAGTCCTCATGGGCGCTGAACACTCTTGAAGTCAGAGAAGCTCAGACACTCATCTGCGGCACCAAGGGCGGCGCTGACATGATCCACGGTCTCCGCTTCAACACAGTTGAAAGAGGACGTCAGATCACAAAGGAAATCAACCTCAACGCAGGCGGCGTTGACTATTTTGCAGGCTCTATCGGCTCCGGCGCTCCTAACGAAAGAGAAGCATATCAGTGGATCCACTCGATCATCGACGATAAGGATCCCTGCGTTCTTCCCGAGCAGGCATTCTGCGTAACGCAGATCCTTGACGGAATCTACGAGTCCGCAAAGACCGGTAATATCGTATTCCTGAATAAATAATGATTCTGAAAACGGGCTTTATTATAAGTCCGTTTTCCCCAAAAAGGAGAAAATAATGAAACTTTGTGTACTTGCAAACCTGTACGGCGAGCTTTCCCTTGAGGAAACCCTGAAGAAGCTCTCCGGCATGGGCGTCCAGGCAGTCGAGATCGGCGCCGGCGGATTCCCGGGAAAAGCACATTGCGATCCCGAGGTGCTCCTTGCCGACGAGAAAAAGCTTGCAGAGTGGAAAGCTCTCTTCGATAAATATAACATAGAGCTGGCGGCTCTCGCCTGCCACGGCAACGCAGTACATCCCGACAAGAAGGTCGCAGAGATGTACGATCGCGATTTCAGAAACGCAGTTCTCCTCGCTGAGAAGGTCGGCGTTGATACCGTCATCACCTTCTCCGGCTGTCCCGGCGGATGCGCGACGGATAAGACCCCCAACTGGGTCACCTGCCCCTGGCCCGATGATTTCCTCGGCATCCTCGATTATCAGTGGAACGAGGTCCTCATTCCTTACTGGAAAGAGGCAGGCGCGTTTGCAGAAAGTCACGGCGTGAGAGTTGCATTCGAGATGCACCCCGGCTTCTGCGTTTATAACCCCGAGACCATGATGAAACTGAGGAACGCGGTAGGCCCCGTTCTCGGTGCCAACCTCGACCCCTCACATCTGGTATGGCAGGGTATCGACATCGTTGCTGCCATCCGTTATCTCGGCGATGCCATCTATCATTTCCACGCAAAGGATACCAAGATAGACGAGCTGAACACCGGCAGGATCGGTGTGCTTGATACCAAGCATTACAGCGACGAGCTGAACCGTGCATGGGTGTTCCGTTCCGTAGGTTACGGCCACGATATGCAGTGGTGGCGTGACGTTGTGTCCAACCTCCGTCTCGTAGGTTATGACAGAGTAATGTCCATCGAGCACGAGGACAGCCTCACCTCCATCGACGAGGGCCTTTCCAAGGCAGTCGCATTCTTAAAGGATGCGATGCTCTTCGATGCAAAGCCCGGCAAGATGTCCTGGGCGTAATAAATTACAACTTAAAAAGCAGAGCGGTCTCAGAAACCCTCACATAGGGAGAGAGGCGCCGCTGATTGTTCGTTTTGGAGCGGCGTCGCCGTACAAAGGTACGGCAGACGTCCAAAACGGACAAAGGCAAGTTAGAAATAAAATGACCGAAACGTAGGTTTCGGTCATTTTTTCATTAGATATTTAAGAAACACCCGTGTTCTTAATGTTTCTTAGCGGTATTGCTTGCCGGTCAGCGGTGAAAAAATCCCTATGTGACCGCTCCGTCCGCTCTGCTTTTTTGCGCCCCTTGACACATCACCTTCCGTGCAATATAATATTATCGGCAAATGAGGTGATAACATGTATAAAATTTATATAGTCGAAGACGATGACGGCATCGCCACCGCCGTTGCCGCCCTTGCGAAAAACTGGGGGCTTGAGGCGGTCATCTGCGGGGATTTTCACAGTGTCACGGAGGAATTCGTTAAGGTGTCTCCCCACATCGTCATCCTCGATATAGGGCTTCCCTTTGCGGGAGGCTTCCATTGGTGCTCGGAGATCCGTAAGATATCAAACGTGCCCATCATCTTTGTATCCTCCGCCGCCGATAACATGAACGCAGTCATGGCAATGAGCATGGGAGCTGACGATTTCATCGCAAAGCCCTTTGACGGCACGGTCCTCATGGCAAAGGTGCAGGCGCTCCTCCGCCGCAGCTACGATTTCGCCGCGTCTTCAACCGTTCTTTCCCATAAAGGCGCTTTTCTTTCTACCGGCGACAACACGCTGACCTATGAAGATAATAAAATAGAGCTTTCCAAAAATGAATACAGAATTCTTCTCTGCCTCATGGAAAATAAAGGCAAGGAGGTCAGCCGTGAGCGTCTCATGGAAAAGCTGTGGGAAACGGACAGCTTTGTCGATGAAAACACTCTTACCGTAAACGTCAACCGCCTGCGCAAAAAGCTGGACTCTGCCGGACTTGATAATTTCATTTCCACAAGATTCGGCGTAGGCTACATAATAGAATGAAATGAAACTGTTTTTCGATTATCTCAGATCAAAGACGATAACGCTCAGCGCAGCCCTCATCTTTTTTGCGGTGTTCACTGCGTTCGCCCTCCTGTACCGCCTGCCGCTCCCCGCGTTTCTGTACCCCGTCGTTCTGTGCGCGGTGCTTGGCGTGATAATCCTCATCTGCGACTATCTGCGGGTGCGGGAGACACATAAAAGGCTGCAAAAAACAAAAGAACTGCCCGCCGTGCTGACGGAGATCGACGAAAAGGACGTCCGCACGGTGCCGGAACGCGACCTCGGAGACGTCGTCGCGTCTCTTCTCCGCGAGATCTCCGAGGAAAAAGCCGAACACGAGAAAAGAGAGCGTGAAACGGTCGACTATTTTACCGTGTGGGCGCATCAGATAAAAACTCCGCTTTCTTCAATGAAGCTGACACTGCAGAACGAGGACACCGACGTGTCCCGCCGCCTCTCGGCGGACCTGTTCCGTACGGAGCAGTACGTGGAAATGGTGCTGGCGTATCTGAGGCTCGGTTCCTCCTCCACCGATTTCGTTTTCCGCGAAAAAAGCCTTGACGAAATGCTCCGCGCCTCGGTAAAAAAGTTCGCGGGCGAGTTCATCGGGCGAAAGCTTGCCCTCACCTACGAGGTGGAGGACGAGACCCTTGTCACCGACGAGAAGTGGTTTTCGTTCGTGATAGAACAGCTTCTCTCAAATGCGCTGAAATATACGAAGACCGGCGGCATCACCGTGAAAACGGAGGGCACGGGAAAGCTCACGGTCTCCGATACGGGTATCGGCATCGCTCCGGAGGACCTGCCCCGCATTTTCGAAAAAGGATATACGGGCTATAACGGCAGAACCGATAAGGAATCCAGCGGGCTGGGACTGTACCTCGTCCGCCGCGTCTGCAGCGATCTTGGAATACGTATCACGATAACCTCAAAGGTCGGAGAGGGAAGCAGCGTAACGCTGATACTTCCCAAAGAGGGCGGCACCTTTGAATAATTCTTACGGAACTGTAAGATTCCCTGCGGGAAATGTAAGTCCATTCGATGGAATTGCGTTTCCCGTTTTCGTATAATAGAGGCGTAAAGCGGTTTTTGTGAAAGCTGTATGAAATTATAGTTTGTCGCTGACTTCTTGAAAGTTTTCGCGCGCCTTTTTCAAAAGGCGGCGGGGTCAAGGGCGCGTAGCCCTTGTTTCCGGCACTCTTTTTGCCAAGCTTTTTCTCGTGCCTGCTTAGGCGAGAAAAAGCGGCTGACGGATAGCAATATCAAACCGTAGGACGCTTTTCTTTGGCACAAGAGGCGCAAAGAAAAGCTATGAAAAGAAACGCCGATATGCGGGGCGCCGCCCCGCGCCCTGCGGCTTTTTGAAAAAAGCCGGCAAAAACTTTTATAAATCAGCGCGCTAAACTATAATTTCCACCCCTTTACATCCCCTGACATCCGTGCTATAATCAGAGTATAAAGCAAGGAGGCGGGGAAATGACCTGGGAAGAGCTTTCGGAGATCTGCGGAAATTGCGAAAAATGTCCGCTCGGAAAAACGAAGACCAACTGTGTTTTAGGCACGGGAAACAGGGAAGCGGACCTCATGTTCGTGGGCGAGGCGCCCGGCGAGCAGGAGGACCTTACCGGCATCCCCTTCGTGGGCGCGGCGGGAAAACATCTGGACCGCCATCTCACAGCCGTGGGCATCGACCGTGAGAGTGTATATATCGCCAATATATTAAAATGCCGTCCGCCTCACAACCGTGACCCGAAGCCCGAGGAAGAGGACGCCTGCATGGACTATCTGCGTGCGCAGGTGCGGCTCGTGAGACCTAAAATGATAGTGTGCCTCGGGCGCATCGCCGCCATGCGGCTCATTGATCCTGATTTCCGCATCACCCGCGACCACGGCAAATTCTATGAAAAAGGCTCTTTTACCGTCTGCGCCGTATATCACCCCTCCGCGCTGCTCCGCGATCCCTCGAAGAACGAAGATATGTACAAGGACCTGAAAGAGATTAAAAAGCGGCTAGCCGCTCAATAAAAAAGCACCCTTTGCTGATGTCCGATAAGGATGTTTTTCAAAAACAAATGTAGTTCGAGCCCAGCAAAGGTAAACAGACACCGTGAATTGCAGAAATGCTTTTCACGGTGTCTGTTTTTATATATTGAAATCCGTACATTCGATTAATTACCTGCGATCTCCTACAATATAGGCACAAGGAGTTAATCGAAAATGGCAGGGTTTATTGAAGAGTTCTACTACGGCAATATCGATCCGCAAGCACGAAGGGCAAAACCTGACAACGCAGTCCGAAAAGAAATGCAGACGCTGACCGACTACGAGGAAGAACTTACGAATCTTCTCACGGGTGACGAAAAGAAAAAGTATCTTTCTTGTGTCAACGCTTGGGGCGTGGTTAACTGCGAAGGAAATCTTGACGGTTTTACAGTGGGCTTTCGGCTCGGAGCGGCATTTATGCAGGACACATTTCTTTTCATAAAAAAAGCACCGTATACAAACTATTTGAGGAAGAAATTACAATCAGGAACTAATCCTCCGATCCTTTCTTCTGCTATGCTCAGGCATAAATATTTCTCACGAAGACCATCCCGGATATATTTTCTCTATATCCTCCGTTGTCATTTCAAAATGCTGATAATCTTTTCGATCTTCCCAGCTTCCTCCCCATTCCATGCCAATGCCTGAAAATAGTTTGTATGCCAGGTCATTTTCATCGATCTTATAATCAAAGTCCCTGCTTCGATCCAGGTATTCTTCTGCAGTAACCGGTTCTACTATCCTTTCACCGTCAACCACTTTAGTGTATGGATTGTAAAGAGTATTAATGTCAATTGCCAGGCCAAGTCCATGCTTCGATACCCTTGTGGTATGTGAAATGAAACGGAAATTAAAACAAGAGCTATTATTATCCTCCATGGCCAGTTCATCATCGGCATCATATTCATCTATAAGGCGTATTTTTCCTATTGGATAATCAGCATCATACAATTGTCTGAAAACTTCTAATACGTCATCAGCGATATACTTGTTTACGAT
>JAZLKW010000060.1:0-12014 GCA_045597805.1 Candidatus Avispirillum sp.
AATATATTTTCCCGTTCAGCAGGATTTTTACAGGGAAAAATTGAAACTGCCATACAAACGAAGACACTCGCTTCCGCTCGTTAATGAAGCTGCTCACTTCGTTCGCAATGAAGACGGGCTATGCCCTAATGAAGCGAAGTCACCTTCCGCGTTTTCTCATTTCCATTTCTTCATTAGCGAAGCTTCTTCATTCCTTCATTAGCCAACGGCGACTTCATTTTCGGCGCGTGATGGCGGCTCTTCAAAAACTTCCTTATCAGCACGCCCCGAAAAGGGTCGGCTTCTTTTATTCCATTCCGAAATTGTTTCTTCCGCTCCCGAGATCGAAATGGTACATGGCGATGCCCAGATCCATTTTCGTGTATTTGCCCGCGGGGGCTTCTCCCTTTACGGTGTCGCCGTCGAGAGTAAAGAAAAACCTCTGCTGATTCACGGCGGTGGGTGCGAGAAGCGCCGCTTCCACGCCCGCTATGAACCATTCGGGGGAGATGTCCGTCACGTTTGAGACCGCCTCCGCCTCCTTCGATTTATGGGGATGTCCCGCGTTCTCGCCGTATCCCACGGAGATGACCAGATAAAATTTATCGTTCTCACGGAGGCTGAACACGGTCTTTCTTTTATTATAGGTCAATGCGACCCAGCAGGTATTCAATCCCAGAGCCTGCGCCGCCACCACTATTTTCTCGCCGTAGTAGCCGATCTCCAGATCCTTTCCGGCGGGGCCTGCAGCGACGATATAGTTTTTAACGTTCCGGAAGCTTCCGTATTTTGCCATAAAGCCCGAAAAGCCGCCGGGCTCGTCACAGATAAGCTGAAAGTTCAGAGCGCTTTTTTTGTTCTCCTCCGCGATGATCCTTCTCAGCTCTTCCGCCGTTTCTTTTTCGATGGGGATATCCTTATACTGTCTTACGGAATGTCTTTCCGCTGCCGCTTTTTTAAGATCCATTATCATCACTCCTTTTTTTCAGTATAACATAACGGTTTTATAAAGGCAATAACGGATATTGGGGTTAAAGTTTTCAGAGGGCAGCAGACCCATAGAGGCGGCCTGCGGTCGCCCGCAAGGCGGCAGAGCCGCCATACACGGAGAACGGTTTAAGGGTTCAAAGCTCAAAGCTCAAAGCCTAAAACGTCCTCTGCTCCTCGTCGTCTGCCCAGGCGAGGGCACAGCGGACGGCACGGTGCCAGCCGCGGATCAGCTTTTCGCATTTTTCACGGTCGGCCTGCGGCGAAAAGACCGTGCTTTCCGACATATTTTTCTTTATTTCGTCCTTATTTTTCCAATATCCCACCGCAAGTCCCGCAAGATACGCGGCACCGAGCGCCGTCGTTTCCACGCAGGCGGGTCGTACTACCTTACAGTTCATTATATCCGCCTGAAACTGCATGAGAAAGCCGTTCAGGGCGGCGCCGCCGTCCACCTTCAATTCCCGTATGGGAATGTCAGAGTCCTTTTCCATGGCACGGGCGATATCAAGGGTCTGGTATGCCATTGATTCAAGGGTCGCACGTACCAGATGCGCTCTCGTAAAGCCGCGGGTGATGCCCACGACTGCCCCGCGGGCACGCTGATTCCAGTACGGCGCGCCGATACCCGTAAAGGCGGGTACCACGTAGCCGTCCGCGCTGTCGGGAACCTTTTCGGCGTACTGCTCGCTTTCGGGCGCGGAGGATATAACGTTAAGTGAGTCGCGGAGCCATTGTACCGCGGCGCCTGCCACGAAAATACTGCCCTCGAGGGCGTACTGCGGCTTTTCTCCGTCGGAGGCGGCAACGGTGGTTATGAGCCCGCTGCGGCTCATGACCGGGCTATCTCCCGTATTGAGCAGTAAAAAGCAGCCCGTGCCGTAGGTGTTTTTCATTTCGCCGGGCTCAAAGCAGCACTGGCCGAACAGAGCGCATTGCTGATCTCCCGCCGCACCGGAGATCGGGATCTCTCCGCCGTAGAGCGAAAACTCCGTTTTACCGAAAAAGTGGGACGAGGGCTTCACCTCCGGGAGCATCGCTTCGGGAATGCCGAGAAGACCGAGAAGCTCTTTATCCCATTCGAGGGTATGTATATTGAATATCATGGTGCGGGAGGCGTTGGTATAGTCCGTCACGTGGACACGCCCTCCGGTGAGATTCCATATGAGCCACGTATCTATCGTGCCGAAAAGGAGTTCACCCCTCTCCGCTTTTTCCCGCGCTCCGGGAACATTATCAAGGAGCCATTTGATTTTCGTTCCGGAAAAGTAAGCATCCGGCACCAGTCCCGTCTTCCCGCGGATAGTATCGGCATGGCCGTCCTCCACCAGCTTATCCACTATATCCGCCGTGCGGCGGCACTGCCACACTATGGCGCGGGAGACGGGCTCGCCGGTGCTTTTATCCCACACCACGGTGGTCTCTCGCTGATTGGTGATGCCGATGGCAGCGATATCCGCTGCCGTTATCCCCAGCTTCTGCATGGCGGCACGGGAGACCTCGAGGGTGGTATCCCATATTTCCCGGGCGTCGTGCTCGACCCAGCCGGGGTGGGGATAATCCTGGGTAAATTCCTTATTGACCGAGGATACCGCCTGCCCGCTTTTATCAAAAATGATACAGCGTGAGCTTGTGGTGCCCTGGTCAAGTGCCATTATGTATTTCACTTTCCCGCCTCCGCGATGCCCGCGATCCAGTTTCCGATATCCTCGTACACCGTCTCGCGATCCAGCTCGTTCAGTATCTCGTGGCGGTCGTCGGGATAGAGCTTCACTTTCGCATTCTTCCCCGCCTTCAGGTATGAATCGTACACTTTTTTCACGCCGCGGCCGTAATTGCCCACCGGGTCGTCGGCACCGGAGACCAGAAAGATGGGACAGTCGGCGGTCTTTTTCACGTTATCCTTATTGCCGACGTATTTGATGCACTTAAACATATTGTAAAAGCCGTCGAGGGTAAACATATAACCGCACCGGTCGTCCTCAACGTACTTATCCACCGAGCCCTCGTCGCGGCTGAGCCAGTCAAAAACGGTGCGGGGGGACCTGCATTTTTTGTTATTGGCGCCCAGCGCCATGACATGTACGAGACGGCTTCTGTGGAGCCAGCCGCGCTTCGCGGCGATCGTCTTACAGAGGAACATACCAAGATCGAGGGTCAGGTCGCTCTGGGCGCCCGTGCCCATGATGACGGCGCCGGAGAGCCCGTCGCCGTACTTCATGATATAATTTCTCGTCATGAAGGAGCCCATGCTGTGACCCATTATGAAATAAGGCACGTCCGGATATTTTTCCGCGGTCAGGGTGCGGAGAGTGTGCATATCGGAGACGACCCAGTCAAGGCCCTCTTCTCCTCCGAAATAGCCCAGATGGTCCTCGTCGGTGACGGATTTTCCGTGTCCCAGATGGTCGTTTCCCACAACGAGAATACCGCGGGAATTAAGGTACTGTGCAAAGGGAGAATATCTCATGATATGCTCCACCATGCCGTGGCTTATCTGAAGTACGGCTTTTACCTCGCCGTCAGGTATCCACTGTGCGGCGTGAATATCGGTCACGCCGTCCTTTGAGGGATAGCAGAACTCGTTTGTCATACCTGCCTCCTTAATTGAAGTTATACCGGTAGTCCTTATAGTTTACGAGAGAATAGGTACCGTTTTCATTCTTTTCGAGGACGCCCTCGGAGCACATGAGGTCAAGGATATATGGTGCGTCGTCAAGATAGACGAAAGGACCGGAATAGAAATCACAGGAAAACTCCAGGCGGCACCCGGTCGCCCTCTGCTGATATATCATGAAATCAAGGAAGCGGCGCTTGATAAGATTGTCGCGGTATCCCTTGCGGGGAGCCTCGATCCCCGCCTCACGGCAGAATTTATATACTGCCTTATCCTGGAAATTCGCTTCAAGCTGACCGAAGACGCCGATTATTGTATTGAAATCGGGGATGGGGTGCCAGATGCGTTCCAGCTCCGTTTTCAGTTCTTCCTTCGAGGCACCTGCGTCTTTCTTTTGGTACAGTTTTTCCATATCGAGACGGAACAAGGCGTAAAGCTTTATCTGCTCGAGATGAGGAAGCATAAGTTCAAGTATCTCATAAGGCTCCAGAGGCGTGGGAACTGATGCATATGATGCGCGGTCACGGGAAATTGCCGTTATCTCCGCGATACATTCTTCAGCCCTTTTCGCGATGCCTGCGGGGTCGCCGGTGCCAAGGTCGAAGCCGTCGTCCGTCCACCAGTAGCTCTCCCACGTGTCGCCGGAGCGGGCGTCGCGGACCAGTTCCAGAGTGCGGAGCACAGTCTCACCGTACTTCTCTCCGTAGAACATGAAAGCTGCCTCGCGGAGCATGTCGTCGGGGCTTCTCTCCGGGTCGATAAGAAGCTGCGCACAGCTGTACATCGAGGCGAAATTGAGAATGTTATAGGCGGAGAGCTCCGACCAGTACTCGGGGACCGCCACGTGATCCGCCTGCTCACGGGTCTTTTTATACACGTCGGCGATGACTCTGTTATTCACATGGAACGCCGCAAGCTGGTCTATCTCCATATCGCAGGTGTACCATCCCCATGAGCCGAGACGGCAGCCCGCGCTGATAACGTCGCGGCGGAATCTCGCCCTCTTGCCCTCCTCCTTCCACACGGGGAGGAAAGGAAGCTCAAGGAGCATATGATCACGGAATCCTGCCGCCGCAAGCTTATCGGGAAAATCGGCGGCGGAGCCCCACGTTTCGATGGCGAACTTCACGTCCGGGTTTTTCGCGAGGAACTTATTTTCGAGAAGCCGCGCAAAGGCGAATATATCCTCGTTGGAGGTGAGCTTTCCGGGGTCCGCGAAGTGCATCATGAGAAGATCCGTGACATCGGCAAGCTCGGCGTACATATCGTAATAGCGGTCGAAGGTAGCGAACACCTCCGGGTCGTCATATGCTTTTTTCCCCGTGGAAGATGAGTATTTCGCCCTCGGGTCACTCCAGCCGAACTCATCGAAGCACGCCGCCCACACCCAGTAGGTGAAGTGCATGCCCTCCTCGTGGAGCGCTTCGGCGTATCTGCGTATCTGTCCGTGGACGAACTCGGGAGAGCCGTAGGTCCTCCACGAAAGGCATCCGTCCGTTATCTGCATACCGGTGAAGCCGAAGGACTTCAGCATTTTAACGTATTTTTTTATCTGCCCCTCGGAGAACAGCATCAGGTCGTTTTTGGAGCTTACCTGCATATTGCTGAACGTTCCTCTGTTCTGGGTGGCGTTCCAGGTGCACATTATGGGCTCGCGCTGTTTTATCCAGGGGTTTTGTGGGCTAAAACTCATTTTCTCTCATCCTTTCGGGATATTATCATAGGTAAATTTTATCATGACAATGAGCGTTATGTCAATATATTTGTTGACTTTCGACATACGGTATGGTATAAGTATGGTAGTAAATTGCGGAGGTGTATTTTATGTTCGATTTCACCGTCACCGACGAGCCCTTTGCCGTCGGTTATCTTTCCGAAAGATCCGACTGTCTCACCAAAAAGGTGGCAGCAGGTCTTCTCGCGGCGTACAAGGTGATGGAGGTAAAAGTAAATCCCTCTATCGGTCTTGCCGACTGCTCTGTCATCGATATGTGTTCCCGATACGCCTACGGTTTCGGCACTTACACGGACACGGATGCCCTCAGAATGAAAGCGGAAAAGTGCCCCGAAAAGGCGGCGGAATATCTTTACATTGCCGAACAGATGCAGCCCTACAAAACCTGGGATGCGGTATGCAAGGCGTTCACGGAGACTGAATCTTCCATGGACGGCGGTTGGGGCGGCACGTGGATAGGACATTCCGTGCCCAATCTCATCGACGTGGCGGACCTCGGTACTCTGGCGCTCCGCGAAAAGGTGGGCTCCTTTATGGCAAAGAACCCTGAAAAAAAGGATTTCTATGAGGGACTTCTCATCTTTCTCGACGCTGTGGATGAGCTTGGAAAGAGAGTACTCGAGGCCACCGACAGAGCTCTTGCCGCATCTTCCGATGAAAACGAAACAAGAAAACTGAAAAGACTCAGAAAAACCTTTGAAAAGTGCCCCCGGGAGCCCGCAGAGACCTTTGCGGATGCATGCGGCGTTTACGTGATGCTGTTCTCCTCCGACGGTGTGGACTCTCCCGGATATTTCGATCAGTACATGATAGACTACTGGAGGCGCTCCGACTACGCCGAAAACCGTGAGATGCTCTATGATATGTGGGAGTTTTTCCACATCACCAGAACGTGGAATCTCTGCATCGGCGGCTCGGACGAGAACTGGTGCGACCGCTCCAACGAGCTGACGTACGAGATACTGGACGTATGCAAAACGAAAAGATACCAGACCCCCAACCTTACCCTGCGCTGTCACAGAGGCACCCCCGAGAAGCTCTACCGCGCCGCGGCGGAATGTATCGCCACGGGGTGCGGTCTGCCCGCGCTTTACAACGACGAGGCGGTATGCCCCGCTCTCGAGCGGCTGGGCATACCTCCCTGCGACTCGCATCTGTACGTGATGAACGGCTGCAACCAGATAGACATACAGGGAAAATCCCACATGGGTCTTGAGGACGGCGAGGTCAATCTTGCAAAGGCGGTAGAACTGGTCTTCGCACGTGGAAAAAGCACGATGACCGGTGCGCCGTACGGAATCGACACCGGAGACCCCGCTGAATTTGACACCTTCCCGAAATTCATGGACGCGGTGAAAAAAGAAATCCGGCACATGTGCGATATGTCCACGACCATGTCAAACAAATGCCAGAAGATCTATTCGGAGATAACGGGAAATCCCCTGCGCTCGCTGACCATTGAGGGCTGTCTTGAAAAAGGTCTCGACTACAAGAACCACGGTCCTTTATACGGTCACGGTCAGATACTGGCAGAGGGCGTTGCCGACTGTATCGACTCCGTGGCGGCTGTCAAAAAATATGTTTACGACGAGAAAAAATACACCATGAAGGAAATGGCGGATGCCGTCAATTCTGATTTCAAGGGATATGAGGATATGGCGGAATTTCTCCGTAAATCCCCCCTGCGCTTCGGCAACGACGACGAATACGTGGATGCCCTCGGCGCCGAGATCATAGACGACTACAACACTTATCTTGAGACCATACCCACCTGGCGCGGCGGTTATTTCAGCGGCGGATGTTCCCCCTTCAGCCGTGCCGCCAACTACGGCAGCACGACCGGCGCTCTTCCCTCCGGAAAGAGGCGCGGCGAGCCTATGTTTGCCGACAGCATCGGCGCCGTTCCCGGCCACGACGTGAACGGTCCTACGGCTCTTCTCAAGTCCTGCCTTGCCTTTGACCACACCCTGCCCGGCAGCGGCTTTATCCTCAATGTGAAATTCGATAAGAAGCTTTTCAACACGGAAAAGGGGCTTTCGGGCTTCATCGCTCTGTGGAAGGCGTATTTCGGGGGACGCGGTCAGCAGCTGTCCGTCACTGTGGTGAGCCGCGAGGAGCTCATAGACGCACAGATAAATCCCGATGCCCACCGTGATCTTATCGTTCGTGTCGGCGGGTATTCCGACTACTTCGTCAACATCTCCCGCGACCTGCAGGACAACGTTATTGCGAGAACGGAATATGGAGCATAAAGAGCTGTCAGCCGTTGTGACCAATATCCAGCGTTACTGCGTTGACGACGGCGAAGGGATACGCACCACGGTCTTCCTGAAGGGCTGTCCGCTTCGCTGCGTATGGTGTCACAATCCGGAGACCTATTCGGCAATACCGCAGTTGATGCACAGAAAAGAAAAATGCACCGCCTGCGGGCGGTGCGTGACCGTATGCCCCGAGAGGGCAAGGACGGTTTTTCCCGACGGCGCGGTGACAGACCGTGAAAAGTGCACGGTCTGCGGAAAATGCGCAGAGGTCTGCCCCGCGTGCGCCTGCGAGGTATGCGGAAAAGAGATGACCGTGTCTGAAGTAATTGCCATAGCCGCGCGGGATAAGATTTTTTACGAGACCTCCGGCGGGGGTCTGACCGTAAGCGGCGGAGAATGCTCCATGCACCCGGAGTTCACTCTCGCGCTGATCTCTGCGGCGAAGGAACGCGGTATCGGTGCCGCCGTTGAGACCTGCGGCTACGGGAAAAGCGAATTTTTCCTTGAGGCTCTGCGGCTCGGCGTCTCGTTTCTCTACGACATAAAGGAAATGGACCCCGAAAAACACAAAAGACTTTGCGGCGTGAGCAACGGTCTTATACTATCAAACCTTGAAATGCTTATGGGGGCGGGCGCGGACATCACCATCCGTATTCCGCTTATCCCCGGCGTGAACGATTCGGATGAGGAAATTTCTGCAATTGCCGAATTTCTGAAAGTCAATCGTCTAAAATACAGGACGGCTCAAATTATGCCCTATCACCCTCTGGGCACGGGCAAGGCGGCGTCTCTGGGTATATCGCAGATCGCCGTAGCGCCGGAGCTGTACGAAAACGACTGCGCCTCCTCAAAGGAAAGGTGGTACGCCGTGTTCTCCCGATACGGCGTGGAGGTAAGATAACGAACCGCCCCGATACGAAACAGAAAAACGGCAGATCCGGTATCTGCCGTTTTTTTCTGCTGTTTTGCTTTTTTCTCAGCCGAAGTATCTCTTCAGCAGACCGGCAAATGCCTTGCCGTGACGAGCTTCGTCGCGTGCCATCTCGTGGACGGTGTCATGAATGGCGTCGAGGTTTGCCGCCTTTGCCATCTTTGCAAGCTCGGTCTTGCCGGCAGTTGCGCCGTTCTCGGCTGCAACTCTCATTTCAAGGTTCTTCTTTGTGCTGTCGGTAACGACCTCGCCCAGAAGCTCCGCAAATTTCGCAGCGTGCTCCGCTTCCTCGTATGCGGCCTTTTCCCAGTACATGGCGATTTCGGGATAACCCTCTCTCGCGGCAACTCTTGCCATAGCCAGGTACATACCGACCTCACAGCACTCGCCGTTGAAGTTAGCGCGCAGTCCCTCTTTTATTTCCTCGGGTACGTCGGAAGCGATGCCTACAACGTGCTCTGCCGCCCACGTCATTCCCTCGTCCTTCAGTTCAACGAACTTTTCACCGGGAGCCTTGCAGAGGGGGCATGCCTCAGGCATTGTCTCGCTCTCTACGATCTCACCGCAGATTGTGCATTTCCATTTTTTCATTTTCTTTTCTCCTTATATGTAAAAGATTATATCAGATCCGGCGTAGATGCCGGCTTTTCTGCCGTTTTGTACGGAAAGAGCAGCGGCGCCACGGCGCCGGTCTCCGTAATACCGTCACCGCCCGGGATCACCCGTTCTTCATTTCTTTTCCGCATTTTTCGCACAAGCCCGAAAAGGTGAGATCGGCACGTATGACCGAAAATCCCGTCTCGCCCTCAAACTTCGCCTTTGCCGATTCGGGCACGGACACATCGGGCACGTCCGTCACTTTACCGCACCTCACGCAGACAGCGTGAGTGTGGGGAGAGGTGTCCGCATCGAATCTTTCCCGTCCGTCAACGGTGCCCACGGAGCGGACAAGCCCCTCCTCCTTGAGCTGAGAAAGATTTCTGTACACGGTGGCAAGGCTGAGATCCGGGTATTTATTCCTGAGGGCCGTGAATATCTGCTCAGCGTCGGGATGCTCCTTTGTGGAGACGAGATACTCGAAAATGCTCTGACGTTTTTTACTGTACCTCTGCATAAGCCCTTCCTTAACAATAATCATTATCATTAACATTATACCACATTGGGGAAAAATGTCAAGTACATCACGTTTTTTTCATATACAATTGATAAAATTTATTTTTTTGCAGTAAAAATTGCGAAAACACTTGATTTTATACAATTTGCAGTATATAATTTCACTGTGAGATAGAGGTGCGGTTTTTATCAGTAGCGCGACTGAGGGACGGGTATCCCCGCGTGAAAGGAAAAACTGCCGAAGTGTTGCGCACCGCCCGGGTCCGTGATGCTGGGCCGCCGCAGAATATGCGTCGGACTGTCACTTTTAGTGGAGCGCTATCACCGAGAGTTTTTTGTCGTGACGGCGTTTCGCTGTCACGATTATTTTATTTTCGGAGGATACATATGAAACTGAAAAAATCAACAAAGCTTCTTATGATCTTTTCGGCAGTACTGATCATCGCATCCCTTATTTTCTCCGTAGTGGTTTCCGCAGAAGGAGAAGCACCCGAGGACGCGCTTGACATCAGCGCCGAGCAGGTCGAAAACGGCGAGCTCGTTCTCATGATCGATGATGCACAGGCAGAAGATGCCGTGGATCTCACCGATCCGGACGCTGCCGCAGATTACGTTGACAACTACGCAGACAATCTTACGGATGACGAGAATTTTGAGGAGAATATCCAGACAGCTCTTTCCACTGTCCGTGAGGATGTTCCCGCATATGCGACTCTCCTTTCGATCCTCCCTCCCGTAATTGCGATCGTTCTGGCACTCATCACCAAAGAGGTTTATTCTTCCCTCTTTATCGGTATTCTTGCAGGCGGTCTCATTTACTCCAACATGAATCTGGAAAAGACCATGACCCACGTTTTTCAGGACGGCTTCATCGGCTCTGCCGCTGACTCCTACAACGTAGGTATCATTATATTCCTCGTTCTGCTCGGTGCTCTGGTCGCCATGATGAACAAGACCGGCGGTTCCGCCGCATTCGGTCGCTGGACCTCCAAGCACATCAAAACAAGAGTAGGCGCTCAGCTCGCGACCATCGCTTTGGGTGTGCTCATCTTCGTTGACGACTACTTCAACTGTCTTACTGTCGGTTCCGTTATGCGTCCCGTTACAGACCGTAAGCAGATCAGCCGTGCGAAGCTGGCATATCTTATCGACGCTACCGCCGCTCCCGTATGTATCATCGCTCCCATTTCTTCCTGGGCTGCGGCTGTTGCGGGATTCGCTAAGGGCGCAGGCTCTACTTCCGGTATGTCCCTCTTCATTCAGGCTATCCCCTACAACTTCTACGCACTTCTCACCATCGCCATGATGATCTTCATCGCCGTTGCAAAATTTGACTACGGCCCCATGAAGAAGCATGAGATGAACGCCGAGAACGGCGATATCTTCACCACAGGTGATGAATTTGCTTCCGCTAAGGAAGAGCAGGTCGGCACAAAGGGTAAGGTTTGTGACCTGGTTATCCCCGTTGTTGTACTTATCGTTTCCTGCATTTTCGGTATGATCTACTCCGGCGGCTTCTTCACCGCAGGCGGGGACAACTACATGAACTTCATCACTTCTTTCTCTGACAGTGATGCTTCAGTCGGTCTCGTATTCGGATCATTCATCGCACTTATCTTTGCCATCATCTACTTTATGTGCCGCCGTGTTATCTCCTTCAAGGAATGTATGGATGCTATCCCCGAAGGATTTAAGGCAATGGTTCCCGCGATCCTCATTCTGGTTTGCGCATGGACTCTTAAGGGCATGACCGATTCTCTCGGTGCAAAGATCTGCATTTCCCAGTTCATCGAAGGCCGTGCCGGAGCTTTCCAGGCATTCCTGCCCGCGATCATCTTCGTTATCGCTGTCGGTCTTTCATTCGCTACCGGTACCTCCTGGGGTACTTTCGGAATCCTCATTCCGATCGTTCTCTCCGTATTCAGCGGTACAGACGGCAATATCACGATCATCGCAGTTTCCGCTTGTATGGCAGGTGCGGTTTGCGGCGACCACTGCTCTCCCATCTCCGACACCACTATCATGGCGTCCGCCGGTGCGCAGTGCAACCACATCAACCACGTATCCACACAGCTTCCTTACGCACTCACCGTTGCGGCTGTCTCCTTCGTATCCTATGTGATCGCAGGATTCGTACGTGAATGGTACATCTCTCTTCCCATCGCTCTCGTTCTTATGATCGCAACTCTGTTCGTTCTTAAGGCAATGAGCAAAAAGAAGGCGTAAAAACAAATAATTAAAAAAGCCCCTCGGATAAGAGATATTCTCCCATCCGAGGGGTGTTTTTTGCAAATTGTAGTTTAGCGAGATGCCTTCCCTGGTAAGGGAAGGGGGACCGCTTGCGGGGGATGAGTCGTGTGGTGGAAGGCAAAAGCTTATCTCTGTACGTTA
>JAZLKW010000061.1:0-4083 GCA_045597805.1 Candidatus Avispirillum sp.
AAAAGACGGTCCCCCTTCCCCAAATTTAAGTATCACTTCGGCAAAGGCTCTGCCTTTGCGGGTACAACGTCAGCAGACCTCCCTCATATGCTGTTCTTTGACGTTGTACTGGGGAAGGCTTACTGAACTGTCCGCTCCGTGGACAGCGGGGCGTACGGTTCAAGTCACTTGGCACTTGCGACTTGCGACTTGCGACTCTTCGACAAACTAAAATATTTCTAAACAGAAAAGGTTACATATGTTAATTCTCGAACTTCTCAAAGCCTTCCTCCTCGGTATCGTGGAGGGTATTACAGAATGGCTGCCCGTCAGCTCTACGGGCCACCTCCTTCTCTTCGACAGATTCGTCCCTCTTATGCAGTCGGAATCGTTCCGCAATATGCTGGTGGAGGTCATCCAGCTGGGTGCGATCTTTGCTGTGGTGGTCCTCTATTTCCACCGCTTGAATCCCTTCTCCCCGAAGAAATCCCCGGAGGAGAAAAAAGCGACGTGGATACTGTGGGCGAAAATACTGGTGGCGACCATCCCCGGCGCCGTGGCTGTTGTCGTGCTGAAGCTTCTGGGCTTCGATCTGCCCGACGATCCCGTGATAATATCGGCGGCTCTGGTGGTCTACGGCGTCGCCTTTATAATAATTGAAAGATGCAGAAAGGATAAACCCTTCAGCATTAATTCCACGGAGGATATAAGCTACGGCAGAGCCTTCGCCATAGGTGCCTTTCAGGTACTCTCCATAGTACCCGGCACGTCCCGTTCCGGCTCCACCATTCTCGGCTCGTCACTGCTGGACGTTTCCAGAACAGCAGCCGCGGAGTTTTCCTTCTTCCTCGCCATTCCCGCCATGGTGGGCGCATCCGGCGTGGAGGTCCTGTCCTTTGTAAAGGATATGGCGGAGGGCACGAGTGACGTGGTATTCGGCAACGAGCAGATACTCGTCCTCGCTGTGTCCACCCTGGTGGCGTTCCTCGTCTCCATGGCGGCGGTACGCTTCCTCATAGGCTTCGTGCGCCGTCACAGCTTCGAGGCGTTTGGATGGTACCGTATCATCCTGGGCGCCGCCCTCCTCGTTTATTTCCTGTTTGTGTAAATACATAGCAGCGTCAGAAAGCAGGCTCCATGTGGAGCCTGCTTTCTTGTATATATACGCATAATATGCATACCGCGTAGAAAATTTATGCACAAATATGTAATATTATTTTCAAAAAATCACAGAGATGATCCGCCGTTCATCCTCGAAAATCGCAATAAAACCCGCCGATATTAAGCTGAAGCAGCGGATTTACAGTCGTATTGCACAAAAAAACGCGCCAATGATTACTGTATTCATACAAAAGAATAATTTTTCATTTTTCTATTGACAAGTGCATACAATGTGTGTATAATCATACACGTAAGCAAAAAACAAACTATTTTTTGGAGGAAACAAAATGAAAAAACTTTTTGCTCTTATTCTTGCGATCGCTATGGTAGCATGCTGCTTCGCAGCGTGCGGCGAAGCAAAACAGCCCGCTGACAAAGCAGATACCAGTGCTCCCGCCGGAGAGGAAGCCGGCAAGCTCATCATGGCTACCAACGCTTCTTTCCCTCCCTACGAGTTCGTTGACGACAACGGCGGCTTCGCAGGCATCGACGTTGAGATCGCAGGCGCGATCGCAGAGAAGCTCGGTAAAGAGCTCGAGATCGTTGACACCGAGTTCGGTTCTATCATCGGCGGCGTTCAGACCGGCAAGTACGATATCGGTATGGCAGGCATGACCGTTACCGAGGATAGGCTTAAGTCCATCAACTTCACCGAAACCTACGCTACCGGCATCCAGTCCGTTATCGTAAAAGAGGACTGCGAGTACGCCTCTTTTGAAGACTTCTATACCGGCTTTGACGCTGACGGCAACCCCGCAGGCGTTAAGGAAGGTATCAAGATCGGCGTTCAGGCTGACACCACCGGCGACATCTACTGCTCCTCCGAGCCCGCTAAGTGGGGCTTCGGCGAAGAGAACGTTGTTCGCTATAAGAACGGTAATGACGCAGTTCAGGCACTTGCAGCAGGTAAGGTCACCGCTGTCATCATCGACAACGAGCCCGCTAAGTCCTATGTTGCAGCAACCGCAGGTCTGAAGATCCTCGACGGCGCGTTCACCGAAGAGCAGTACGCTATCTGTGTCGCAAAGGAGAACACCGACCTTCTCGACAGCATCAACGCAGCACTCGCTGAGCTCACCGAGGACGGTACTATCGACAATATCATCGCAAAGTACATCCCCGCTGAGTGATCGCGGATAATACGCTATATACAGGAGTCCGGCTTCTGCCGGACTCCCTTTCCGCATTATTGGCATTCTGAAAGGAAAATGACTTGGAAGCTCTGAAAATATGGTGGGCGGATATTGCAGCCCAGTTCAAACTCAACTTCATAGACGGTGATCGCTGGAAGATGCTTCTGAACGGTCTTCTCGGAACGCTCGAGATCACCGCTGTGGCACTTGTTATCGGTATCGTTATCGGTATCATTGTCGCGGCCATCCGTTCATCTTACGATAAGAACAGCGAGTCCATGAAGCTGCGCGGAGGAATAGGCTATCAGCTGCTCCGCTTCTTAAACGGGATATGTAAAATATATCTCAACGTCATGAGAGGTACCCCCGTGGTGGTCCAGCTCATGATATGCTATTTCATAATCTTCGCGTCCGCCTCCAACGGTATCCCCGTCGCCATGTTCGCCTTCGGCATCAACTCCGGCGCGTACGTGGCGGAGATATTCCGAAGCGGCATCATGTCCATCGACGGCGGCCAGTTCGAAGCGGGACGCAGTCTCGGCTTCAACTATTTCCAGACCATGTGGCATATAATCATCCCGCAGGCGTTCAAGGTGGTGCTTCCCACGCTGTGCAACGAGTTCATAGCACTCATAAAGGAGACCTCCATTGCGGGTTATGTGGGCGTTGCCGATCTTACATACGCGGGCGACCGTATCCGCGGCAGAACGTTCTCTCCCTTTATGCCCCTTTTCGCCGTGGCGATAGTATATCTTGTTTTAGTTCTTGTGCTTACGTGGCTCGTAGGCAAGCTTGAAAGGAGGCTGAGGAAGAGTGAGCGCTGACGTATTGATAAAGGTCGAAGGACTTAAAAAGCACTATCTGGGCGGCACTGTTAAGGCGCTTGACGGCATCGACTGCGAGATATCCTGCGGCGAGGTCGTGGTCATAATAGGACCCTCAGGCTCGGGTAAATCCACTTTTCTCCGCTCGCTGAATCTCCTTGAGATCCCCACGGAGGGCACTATCCTCTTTGACGGCGATAACATAACGGACCCCAAAACGAACATAAACCTTCACCGCCAGAAAATGGGCATGGTCTTCCAGCATTTCAACCTGTTCCCCCATATGACGGTATTAAAGAATATGACCATCGCTCCCATGAAGCTTCTGGGCAAGTCCAAGGAGGAAGCCGAGAAAAAGGCTATGGAGCTTCTTGAGCGCGTCGGACTTGCCGACCGTGCGGACTCCTATCCCAGCCAGCTTTCCGGCGGTCAGAAGCAGAGAGTTGCCATAGTCCGTGCCCTGTGCATGGAGCCCGAGGTCATGCTCTTTGATGAGCCCACCTCCGCTCTCGACCCCGAGATGGTCGGCGAGGTGCTGGACGTTATGAAGTCCCTGGCGCGCGAGGGAATGACCATGGCGGTCGTTACCCACGAGATGGGCTTTGCAAAAGAGGTCGGCTCCAGAGTGCTGTTCGTAGACGGCGGCGTCATCGTCGAGGAGGGCACTCCCGAGGAGATCTTCTCCGCTCCCAAGAGCCCCAGACTTAAGGATTTCCTGTCCAAAGTGATATAAGCAAACAAAAAAGCCCCGGATGGGGCTTTTTTAGTTTTAAGTTTTAAGAGTTAAGTTTTAAGAGGAGACGGGCATTCAGCATTCAGCGATAAAACCGCTCGTCCCGCTGTTGACGGAGCGGACAGTTCAGTAAGCCTTCCCCAGTACAACGTCAAAGAACAGCATATGAGGGAGGTCTGCTGACGTTGTACCCGCAAAGGCAGAGCCTTTGCCGAAGTGATACTTAAATTTGGGGAAGGGGGACCGTCTTTTT